>JAEZGJ010000088.1 GCA_023416965.1 Pseudomonadota bacterium
GACGAGGATGGGTCGCCCGCCTATTCGGCCGGCTGGCCGGCGGCATGGGGATGCACGGCGCCGCGCGCCAGCTTCTCCTCCACCCAGAGCGAATGGTGCTCCTTGGCCCAGTTGAGGTCGACCTCGCCGGAGGTCATGGCATCCGCCGCGCCCTCCATGCCGATGGAGCCGATATAGATGTGGGCGATCATGGCGGCGATGAGCAGCACCGCCACGACGCCGTGGACGATGTTCCAGAACTGCAGGGCGAGCACGCCGCCGGCCGAGGCCGGGAAGAGCATGTAGACGCCCGACAGGGAGAGCAGGCCGCCGCCGACGATCACCGACCAGAAGATGAGCTTCTGTCCGGCGTTGAACTTCTTGGCCGGGGGATGTTCCCCGCCCATGAGGCCGCCGCCCTTCTTGAACCAGACGATGTCCGTGCCGTCCGGGATGTTGTGGATCACCCAGGTGACGAACATGAAGACCAGGCCGAGCATGAAGGGCCAGGCGAGGTAGTTGTGGGCATATTTCGCCCACTGCGACAGGGCGGCGAAGGCGCCCTCCCCGACGATCGGCGCCAGGACGAACTTGCCGAAGGTGACGTTGAGGCCCGACAGGGCGAGGATGATGAAGCAGCCTGCCGTGAGCCAGTGGATGAACCGCTCGAAGGTGGAGAAGCGCAGGATCGAGGCGCCGGAGCGGCCGGCGTCGATCATGATGCGGCCGCGCACCAAGTAGAACACCGTGAGCGCCGCCAGCATGCCCAGGATGGCGATGGCGCCGATCCAGTGCATGGTGCCCTGGTGGAAGGCCCGCCACGCCTGGCCCTGCGGCTGGATGAGGTTGCCGGCGCCCGCGTCGGGAATCGTGATGCGGCCGGAGAGCGTGGTGCCCTGGCCGGGCGTGCCCGCCTGCAGGGCCTGCATCAGTTGCTGCTCCTTGACGGAGGCGGCGGTCGGATTGACGGAAGCCGGCTGCTGGGCGAAGGCCGGCGCGGCGACGAAGACGGCCATTGCAACGGCGAGAGCTGCAACGAGAGACCGAAGCGAGACGCGCATCGGGTGGTCCTCCCTGCGGACGGTCCGCACCCTGCGGCCATCCGGAATTGACGAGGCGATGGGCGGCGGGCGAACCCGCCGCCGCGACGGATCAGATGGCGATGGTTTCCTTGTAGGCCGTCTGCCAGCCCCAGGCGCCGGAGCCGTAGCCGCGCTTCAGCACGCGCTCCTTGTAGATGGTCGCGATCATGTCGCTGTCGCCGGCCAGGAGCGCCTTGGTGGAGCACATCTCGGCGCAGAGCGGCAGCTTGCCCTCGGCGAGGCGGTTGGCCCCATAGGAGGCATATTCGGCCGTCGAGCCGTCGGCGAGCGGGCCGCCGGCGCAGTAGGTGCACTTGTCCATCTTGCCGCGCGAGCCGAAATTGCCGACGCGCGGATATTGCGGCGCGCCGAAGGGGCAGCCGTAGAAGCAGTAGCCGCAGCCGATGCACAGCTCCTTGGAATGCAGCACCACCGCGTCGGCCGTGGTGTAGAAGCAGTTCACCGGGCAGACCGCCGCGCAGGGCGCGTCGGTGCAGTGCATGCAGGCCATGGAGATGGAGCGCTCGCCGGGCTTGCCGTCATTGAGGGTGACGACGCGCCGGCGGTTGATGCCCCACGGGACATCGTGCTCGTTCTTGCAGGCGGTGACGCAGGCGTTGCACTCGATGCAGCGATCAGCGTCGCAGAGGAATTTCATGCGGGCCATTGTTCGGTCCTCCCTCTCACGCCGCCTGGATCTGGCAGAGCGTGGCCTTGCCTTCGTGCATGCCCGTCACCGGGTCGTAGCCGTAGGTGGTCACGGTGTTGACGCTCTCGCCGAGGACGATCGGATCGGTCCCCTGCGGATAGTTGCGCCGCTGGTCGGCGCCCTGGTACCAGCCGCCGAAGTGGAACGGCATCCAGGCGACGCCGGGGCCGACGCGCTCGGTGACGAGCGCCTTGACCCGTGCACGGCCGCCCTCGGGGCCGGCCACCCAGACCCAGCCGCCGTCGACGATGTTGCGCTGGGCGGCATCGCGCGGGTTGATCTCGACGAACATGTCCTGCTGCAGCTCCGCGAGCCACTTGTTGGACCGCGTCTCCTCGCCGCCGCCCTCATATTCGACCAGACGGCCGGAGGTGAGGATGATCGGGAACTGCCGGGCGATGCCCTTGTCCACGGCGCCCTTCTGGTAGGTCGTGTGGAGGTTGGGCATGCGCAGCGTGCGTTCGTCGGCGCGGGCCGGATATTTGGCCACGAGGTCGGCGCGCGGCGTGTAGATCGGCTCGCGATGGACCGGCACGGGATCGGGCAGGTTCCAGGCGATGGCGCGGGCCTTGCCGTTGCCGAAGGGCACGACGTTCTTCTCGAGGCAGACGCGCTGGATGCCGCCGGACAGGTCGGTGGCCCAGGAGACCGCGCCGGGATTGGCGCCGCCCTGGCGTTCGATCTGCGCCTTCTCCTCAGCGGTCAGGTCGGCGTCCCAGCCGAGACGCTGGAAGATGGCGTAGGTGAACTCCGGATAGCCGTCCTGGATGGGCGAATCGAGATTCCAGGAGTTCTGCGCCAGCAGGGTCTCGCCGTTGCGCTCCAGGCCGAAGCGCGGACGGAAGGCGCCGCCGCCGTCCATCATGCGCAGGTTGGTGTTGTAGAGGATGTGCGTGCCGGGGTGGCGGACCTCCGGCTTGCCCCAGCAGGGCCAGGGCAGGCCGTAATAGTCGCCGCCGATGTCGGCGAGCTCCTTCGGCGCGCGCAGGGTGACGATGTCGAACTTGTCCTGGTTCGCCATGTGCGCCTTGATGCGCTCCGGCGACTGGCCGGTATAGCCGGTGGACCAGCCGCCGCGGTTGATCTCGCGCAGGATGGATTCGGCCTGGGGCTCGTCGCCGTACTTGCCCTTCACCATCTGGATGTTCTTGAACATCTCGTTGGCGAAGCCGAGCTTCTGGGCGAACTTGTAGATGATCCAGTAGTCGTTGGCCGATTCGAAGATCGGCTCGACCACCTTCTCGCCCCACTGGATGGAGCGGTTGGAGGCGGTGCGCGACCCGTCACACTCGAAATTGGTGCAGGCCGGCAGGATGTAGGTGCCGTCGCGCCGGTTGCCGAGCGAGACGAAGTTGGTCGGGTGCGGGTCGACCACGACGAGGAGGTCGAGCTTGCCGAGACCCTCGACCGCCCCGGGCACGCGCGGGATCGTGTTGCCGCCGTGGCCCATGACGAACATGGCCTTGACGTTGTCCTTCTGGTCGACCTGCTCGCCGGGGAGCAGGGTGGCGTCGAACCAGCGGGTGGAGGGGATGCCCGAGACCTCCATGTTCTGCTTGCCGGTGCGGGCGCCGCGCCCGGCCTTGGCCGGCACGTCGTCGAAGCGGGAGACGAAATAGTCGTAGGGCACGTCCCAGACGCGGGCCCAGTGGCGCCAGGCGCCCTCGACCAGGCCGTAATAGAGCGGCAGGTTGCCGACATCGAGGCCGAGGTCGGTCGCGCCCTGCACGTTGGTGTGGCCGCGGAAGATGTTGGCGCCGGTGCCGGCGGAGCCGACATTGCCGGTGAGCAGCAGCAGCGTGCAGTAGGCGCGCACGTTGGCGGTGCCGACCGTGTGCTGGGTGGCGCCCATGCACCAGATCAGCGTCGAGGGCTTCTCGGTGGCGAAGAGCTTGGCGACCCGCTCGAGCTGGGCGCCGGGAACGCCGGTGACGTCCTCGACGGTCTTGGGGTCCCACTTCTCGACTTCCTTCAGCGCCTCCGACATGCCGTAGACGCGCTTGGCGAGGAAGTCCTTGTCCTCCCAGCCGTTCTTGATGATGTGCCACATGATGCCCCAGATCACCGGAATGTCGGTGCCGGACCGGATGCGGACATATTCGGTCGCATGGGCCGCGGTGCGGGTCATGCGCGGGTCGATGACGATCATGTTGGCGCGGTTCAGCTCCTTGCCGCTGAGCACGTGCTGCAGCGATACCGGATGCGCCTCGGCGGGGTTGCCGCCCATGATGATCATGGTCTTGGAGTTGCGGATGTCGTTGTAGGAGTTCGTCTGGGCGCCGTAGCCCCAGGTGTTGGCGACGCCGGCCACGGTGGTCGAGTGGCAGATGCGGGCCTGGTGGTCGACGTTGTTGGTGCCCCAGAAGGCGGCGAACTTGCGGAAGAGATAGGCCGCCTCGTTGGTGAACTTGGCCGAGCCGAGCATGTAGACGGAATCGGCGCCGGACTTGCCCCGGATCTCCATCATCTTGTCGCCGATCTCGTTGAACGCCTGGTCCCACGAGATGCGCTGCCACTGGCCGCCGACGAGCTTCATCGGATATTTCACGCGGCGCTCGCCGAAGACGAGTTCGCGGGAGGCGGCGCCCTTGGCGCAGTGGGTGCCGCGGTTGATCGGGCTCTCCCAGGCCGGCTCCTGGCCGGTCCAGACGCCGTTCTGCACCTCGGCGCGCACCGTGCAGCCGACGGAGCAGTGGGTGCAGAGGTTCTTCTTGACCGTGATGGCGACGCCCGGCTGAGGCGCGGCGACGGCCTCGGCACGGCGGACGGCGCCGAGCGTCAGCGACCCGACGGCGATGGCGCCGGCGGCGGTGAGGCCGGAGCGGGCGAGGAAGGTACGACGGTCCATCACACCGGAGGTCAGGCCGCCGGCGAGGCCGGCGAGACGGGTGCGGGCGGCGTCCTCGGATTTGCGCTTGATGAGCATGGGGGGCGCCTCTCAGTAGCGGTTGGTGCGGTAGAAGGCCTGGACATGCGCGGAATTGGCCTGGTAGCGGGCCTTGGTGCGCTCGTCGCGGCTCTCACGGGTGACGGCCTGGGCCTCCGCCGGCTCGGCGCCAACCACGGCAGCCGCGGCGACGGCCGAGGCACCGGTCATCGCCTTCAGGAAGTCGCGGCGGGCCGGAGCCTCGGCGTTTTCCTTGGTCTTGGCATGATCCGACATGGTCGTGTCCTCCCATTCGTCCTTCGCGCCTCAGGCGTCGAAGGAGAAAGCCTCGTCTTCAATGGCGACGAACAGCCTGCCGACCGCGCCGACCGCGGCGTAGAAGGGCTTGCTCGTCATCGATTCCAGATCTGCGAAGAAGCGACCGGCCCAAGGCTTCAGATGCGCCTCGAAGAAGGCCTTCTCCGTCTCGTAGCCCTCGCCGATCGTGCGCGCGGCGAGGTTCGCCATCACGTCGAAAAGCAGGGCGATATGGTCTTCCGGCTCGCGCGACCCGTCCTCGCGGACGATGCCGAGGTCGACAAAGGACTGCCGCACGGCGGCGAGCGGCCGCTCGTGCAGGAAGCCGGTCAGGTAATAGGAGGCGTAGGGGAGCAGCTCGCCGCGCCCGACGCCGACGAAGAGGTCGAAGAACTCGCGGCCGACCTTCTCCACGTCGGTCTCGGCCGCGGCCCGCGCCAGGGCGAGATGGGCCATGCCGAGCGGCGAGACGTCGCCCTTCAGCTCGGCGACCTGGCGCAAGACCTCGGCGGTCGGCACCCGGAAGAGCAGGAGGGCGAGCAGCCCGTATTCGGCGGAACGGAGCCGGTCCATCTCGTCGGCGCCGGCCTTCTCGCGAGCGGCCTCCATGGCCAGCGCGATGGACGAGCGGCTTTCCGGATAGAGATCCGGCCGCAGGACGTGGCGGCCGACGCCGGAGACCTTCTCGACGGCGATGACGCGCTCGGGTGGCACGCGGCTCCAGCTGGACACGGAGGGTTGCGAAATGCCGAGCGCCCGCGCCAGGGCACCGACCCCGCCGACCGCCTTGATCGCTTCCTCTAGTCCCCGTTCACGCACTGCTGCGACCGTTCCTCGGAGCCCGACCGGCGCTGTGCCGCGCCTTGGTCATAGGCTGACCACATTTGCCTTAGAATAGCTACAAGCTATGGGGGGCGATGGCAAGCGGCCGCGCGGCTTCCTCAGCCGGGAAGGGCGCCGCCGTGACGGCGGCTCACGGGCCGCAAGTCCTTCGGATCACTGGGGATCTTTTGCGCTGCAACAGGCGAGCCCGCAGCTTCGCCGCCAATTTCCTGTGGTTTGACAGGGGTCTGTTCGGCGGCCTCCGCCGGAACCGGAGGCCGGGTTGACGCTACAGGGAAGGATTGCTGCAATGCAGCATCCCCTGGCGGGCTCGCCGTACCGGATTGCGACACATTGTCGTGTGCTCCGGGGACCTCGCCCTCATCGGCCTCCGGCGCCTTGCCGAGGGCGCGGTCGAACATTTCGGCGACCTCTCGAATGGCGTCCCGGCCGGTCTCCATGGGGCCGAAACCCGGGGCGGCGCCGGGCGTGTTGTAGTCATAGGCATAGTCGAGCGCCGGGCTCACATAATCGCGGATCGCGGGGTCGAGGAGCCACATGCGCTGGAGCGCGGCGTTGCGGACGCCGGCCGGCACCCAGGGTTGCATGAAGGCCGAGAGGCTCTGGCCGGGGACGAGGTCCTCGATGCGGGGAAGCTGCGCCAGGAGGTCGTCCAGCGCCTTGCCCTCGGGCAGGGGGGCGGCGCCGGCCGGCTCGGCCGCGGGCGACGCCGGATCCGGCGCCGGGGCCGGATCGCGCTTCAGCCGCGACCAGCGGGAGAGGAAGCCCTCACCGCCGCCGCTCACGACCGCCTCCCGGGCTGGCGGGCTGGATGGCCGAGGCCGTAATCCGGCTCGGCGTGCGGGTCCTTGCGATCGCGTTTGCGCTTGAAGAAGGGCTGGTCGACGTGGTGCGCGTCGACGAAGGCCTGGAGTTCGACGGCGATCTCGTGAGGCATGGGCAGGGCCTCGACCTTGTCGGTGACCACATCGACGAAGGCCTCGCCCTCGTAGGGGTCCACCGTCGCACCGGCCACGGTCCAGCCGCCGTCGAAGGCCTCGCGCAGCGCCACCCAGACCGCGGGGCGGCCGGAGACGAGGTTGTCCCGGTAATGGGCAGTCTCGCCGGAATGGAAGGTGATGTCGGCAGGGCCGAGATACCAGCGCTCCACCGCCCCCTCGGCGCCGATCCGCGTGCCCGGCGCGACGGCGGGAAGGCCGGGAAGCACCGCCTCCGGCAGCCATTCGACATCCACCCAAGGATTGTTCAGCTTGCGCTTCACCGCGACGATGCCGACGGTCAGGTGCTGGACGGGCATGGGCGCCTCCTCAGGCCGCCTGCCGGCCGGCGAGCGGCAGGCCGACGATCAGGTTCTGCGGCTTGACCCGGAGGATCATGTCCTCGGTCAGTGCCATGATGAGATAGACGGGCTTGCCGGCGAGTTTCGGGTCGACGGTGCGCGGGTCGGCGAAATCGAGGCGGAACAGGCCGCAGACGCGGCTCTGGTCGGCCGGGTCCACCGGCTCGCCGCGCCAGAGCCTGTTGCCGATGGCGGTGGCCTCGGCGTCCAGGCCGACGAACCAGCGCCAGTCCGCATCCTCGATGCGCTCGACCGGGACGATCGTCGTCTCGACGGCCAGCATGTGGGCGATCCAGGTCTCCAGCGCCCGGCACAGGGCCTCGCGGGAGCGCGGATCGCCGCCGAGGTTGAAGACCATGGAGAAGGCGTCTGAGCGCGACCAGTAGGTGGGCGCGGTCTCGTCGGTCATCACCTCGAGGTCGCCCATGGCGTCGGTCCCCATCATGGCGGCGAGGGGCGAGGTGTGGAGCAGCGCCTGGCGCTCGGCCTCGAAGCTCTCGATCAGCTCCTGGTCGGCGAGAAGCAGGGTGCCCTCCTTCAGCGATCCCTTCTGCGGACGGAAGAGGAGCTCGGCGGCGCGCAGCACGAAGGGGTCCTCGCAGCCGTCGAGCGCATTGCGCAGGATGAGATGGACGAGCTGGTTGAGGAAGAGCGGCGGCACGCCCTTGGCGCCCTGGCGGACGATGGAGAGGTAGGCCGCCTCGATGCTCGGATGGGCGAGAAGCCGGTCGCGGAAGCCGATCATGAAACGCCAGTTCTCGCGGGCGTCCTCGTCGGCGAGGGCGTCGATCATGGCGGCGGTGACGGGGCGGCGCGGGGTGGCCATGAGCTCGGCATGAAGCGCGCGCTCGGCGGCGCAGGCCTCGGGCGGCGGCACCAGTTCAGGGCGGGCGAGATAGGCGAGGATCATCTCGTCGGTGACGGCGAGACCGCCGCCGTCGACCCTCCGGGTCATGTGGTGGCCGGAGGAGACCCAGAATTCCGTGACCGTGCGGGTGTCGATGGTCATTTGCGCGCCGCCATCATGTCGATCAGGTCCACCCGTTCCTCGGGTCCGTCATCCACCTCCTCGTGGAAGGTGAAGGCACGCGCCGTGGCGTGCAGGCTGTCGGCACCGGCGGTCTTCTCGCGGGCGGCGAGGGTGCGGAACTGCTCGCGGATCTCGCCGGCCTCGAGCGCGCGGTGCATGGCGACGAGCGTGCCCTCGGGATGGTCGGCGAGGGAGGCGGCGAAGGCGAGCTCCTCCTCCGCGGCGGCGCGGGCGGCGTCCATGTCGGGCGCGCCGAGGCGGTCGACGAGATGGCGGGCGAGGCTGTCGACGGCCGCGCTGCGCTCCTCGGGCCGGATCGGCTGCGCGACGACGAGGGTCGAGAAGCCGAGGGACGAGCAGCCGACGAAGCCGGAGCGGAAGGCGGCGCGCTCCTTGCCGGCGAGAGCGGCGACGTCGCGGCCCCAGAACAGGAACGAGCCGGTCACCGCCCATTCGCCGGGTTCGGCGGCGACCGGAAACACGAAAGTGTCGGAGGGGTCGAGGCGGATGGTCCGGAGCATCATCACAGCTTCGGCCCTCCGGTGTCGCGGTCGAGCCAGGCGGCGGCCTTCAGCCCGTCAAGGAAGCCGAGGCGGCGTTTCATGTCGCCGACCGCCGGCCGGATGACGAGGTCACCGTCGTCGGCGAGGGAGAGCGTGTCGCCCGGCCGGTCCTTGGCGAGGCGCTGCACATAGTCCGCGAGAACGGGCGCGAAGCCCTGGTGCTGCACGATGTCCACGGCACGCAGCAGGAAGCGGGCGAAGCTCTCCACGAGCATGGCCGGGCCGACGCCCTCGAAGCCCTCCTCGTCGAGGGCGGCGGCGGTCGGCGCCTGGCCGGGCTCCAGGAGGCCGGAAAAGGAGACGCGCACGCTCGCCGCGAAGACCAGCCAGTCCGGAACCTCGGTTTCGGCGCAGCGCTTCGGCCAACCGAGGCGGCCGCCGCCGACGAGGCCGCCGTCGAAGCGGATCGCGTCGGGAAAGGCGAAGGCGACGCTGCGCTCGGGCGGGCAGAGCGCGGCGATGGCGTCGGCCGTGGCGTTCATGCCCATGAAGAAGGCCTTGCGCGCCTCGGCCAGCGGCTGGTCCGGCTCGAGGATCACGGCGAATTCGGCGAGGTCGAAACGCCGCACCCAGACGATGGTGCCGGCGCCCTCCTCCGCCGCCGTGCGGCAGGCATGGGCGAAGGCATCGCCCGATTCGCGCAGGGGCACGGTGCGAAAGCCGGGCGGCAGGTCGAGGGTCGACGGGGCGCGGAGCGTGACGAGGGCCATGAGGTCCCTTGTTTCGGGGGCGCGGCGACAGGCCGGTCTGGTTCTTTTGACTGCTTCCAATATATGAAGACCCCACGCGGCGGGAAGAGCCGCGGGTCGGAGAGCGCGATGACGGCAGGCACCACATTCCTCTGCTCCTGCGAGGAAACCATGCCGCTGCATGGGGAGACGGTGGCGAAGGCGTGCCGGACCAAGGTCCGCACGGCGGCCCAGCTCTGCCGCAAGGAGCTCGACTTCTTCAAGGCGGTGGCGGCCCAGGGCGTCGACATCACCGTCGCCTGCACGCAGGAAGCGCCGCTCTTCTCCGAGGTCGCCGAGGATCTCGGCCATGCGGGCCGCCTGACCTTCGCCAATGTGCGGGAACAGGCGGGCTGGTCGGCGGAGGCCGCGAAAGCCGGCCCGAAGACGGCGGCGCTGCTGGCCGCCGCGGCCGTGGAGATGCCGCCGATCCAGGCCGTGACGCTGGAATCGAAGGGCGTCGCCCTCGTCTATGGCCGCGACGAGGTGGCCGTGGAGGTGGCGCGCCGGCTCTCGTCGAGCCTCGACGTGACCGTGCTGCTCACCCGGCCGGGCGACATCGCGCCGCAGCGCGAGACCGCCTTCCCGGTCGTGAAAGGCACGATCACCACGGCGCGGGGCCATCTCGGCGCCTTCACCCTGGTGGTCGACGACTATGCCCTGCCCGCCCCCTCGTCGCGGCGGAGCTATCTGTGGCAGGCGCCGCGCAACGGCGCCTCCTCCTCTTCCGACCTCGTGATCGATCTCTCCGGCGGCGTGCCGCTCTTCCCAGCCCACGAGCTGAGGCCCGGCTACCTGCGCGCCGACCCGCGCGATCCGGCCGCGGTGGAGAAGCTGATCGGCGAGGCCTCCAGCCTCGTCGGCACCTTCGACAAGCCGCGCTTCGTCACCTTCACGGCCGAACTCTGCGCCCATTCGCGCAACAAGATCACCGGCTGCACCCGCTGCCTCGACCTCTGCCCGACGGGCGCCATCAGCCCGGACGGCGATCACGTCGCCATCGACCCCGCCGTCTGCGCCGGCTGCGGCCAGTGCGCCGCCGCCTGCCCGACGGGGGCTGCGGCCTATGCGCTGCCGCCGGTCGATGCCCTGCTCGGCCGTCTGCGCGCGCTGCTGACGACCTATGCGGGGGCCGGCGGCACGGGCGCGGTGCTGCTCGTTCATGACGGCGACCACGGCCTGCCGCTGATCGACGCGCTGGCGCGCTTCGGCGCCGGGCTTCCGGCCCATGTGCTGCCGCTGCAGGTCAACGAGATCACTCAGGCCGGGCCGGAGCTCTTTGCTGCTGCCCTCGCCTATGGTGCGGCGGGCGTCGTCGTGCTCGGCCGGGCCAAGCCGAAGCACGACCTCCTCGGGCTGATGCGGACCATGGAGACGACCCGCTCCGTCGTCGCCGCGCTCGGCTATGGTCCGGACGTGGTCAGGCTCATCGAGACGGACGATCCCGACATGCTGGCCGAGGCGCTCGCGATCCCCTTCGCCGCCACGCCGTCGCCGAAGCCTTCCGCCTTCCTGCCGATGGGGACCAAGCGCGGCCTGCTCGAGCTCTCCTTCGTCGAACTGCACGACGCCGCCCCGGCGCCGGTGGACGTCATCCCGCTCCCGGCCGGCGCGCCCTTCGGCAAGGCGCATGTCGACCTCGACGCCTGCACGCTTTGCCTCGCCTGCGTCTCCGCCTGTCCCACGGCGGCGCTCTCGGACAATCCCGAGAGGCCGATGCTGCGCTTCACCGAGAGCCTCTGCGTCCAGTGCGGCCTGTGCGAACAGACCTGCCCGGAGGATGCGATCGACCTCGTGCCGCAGCTCGACTTCGTCGCCTGGCGCGAGCCGCGGCGGGTGGTGAAGGAGGAGGAGCCCTTCCACTGCACCGCCTGCGGCAAGGCCTTCGGCACGAAGTCGACCATCGAGCGGATCGCCGCCAAGCTCGAGGGGCACTGGATGTTCTCCGGCGCCAATGCGGCGCGGCGCGAGGCGCTGTTCATGTGCGAGGACTGCCGCGTCGACCGGGTGGTCAACGAGGGCTTCGACCCCTATGCGGCGAAGGAGCGCCCGCGCGTGCGCACGACCGAGGACTATCTGGCCGAGGCCAAGGCCGGCAAGGACGGGCTCAACTGAGCTATTCCGCGCCGGTGGCTATTCCGCGCCGGTAGCCCTGGCGATGAAGTCGACCAGGGCCTTGAGGTCGTCAGGATCGGTCACCTGCTGCTCGGGCATCTTGGTGCCCGGCGTATAGGCGTTCGGCCCGATCTCGAAGAGGCGCGCAATGGTCTCCTTCGTCCAGACGATGTCCATGCCGCGCAGGGCCGGCGAATAGTCGTATCCCGGCGCCGTGCCGATGCGCCGGCCGATGACGCCGTGCAGCGTCGGGCCGGCACGGTTGCCGTCGTCGGGGCCCAGCGTGTGGCAGGCCGAACAGGCGCGGAAGACCTCGGCTCCCGGATGGTCGGCGAGGCCGGCGAGGCGGTCGGAGGGCCGCGCCATGACGACGGCGCCGAGATGTTCGCCGGTGGAGGCGAGCCAGCGCCGCACCAGGCGGTCGCCGCCGCCGGTCATCAGTTCGTCGCTGCCGGGGCGAAAGGCCAGCGACCAGACCGGCAGGCCCGGGCCGACCAGCACCCGCTCGACCCGCCGCGAGGCCCGGGCGACGAGCGCGACGG
>JAEZGJ010000124.1 GCA_023416965.1 Pseudomonadota bacterium
GGCGCAGGGCCAGCGGCTGCGCGGCGCCGACTTCGCCGGGTTCTGGGCGTCGCAGCCGGGCGGCCGCGCCGGGGTCGAGATCCGCGTCAGCGGCGCGCAGATCGTCGCGCGCGAGCTCTTCACCACCCAGGCTGCCGGACGCTGCGGCACGGAGGGGCGGGGCCGGCTCACCGGCTTCACCTCGCGGCTGAACTTCCGCGGCCGCTGCGCCGACGGCAGCCGGACCTCCGAGACCTGGTGCTCGGTGACGCTGGAGACGCGCGACCGCATCTCGTCCCGCTGCGGCAACGGCCACCGGATGACCCTGCACCGGGTGAGGGGCTGAGGTTCCGTCCAACGGAGGGCCTCGCCAGACCGGCGGTCCCGCTCTAGCCTTCCGCCGCGCGCGCGCAGATGCGGCGGGCGGGAGACGACCATGCTGACGGGCGGATGCTATTGCGGCGCGGTGCGCTACGAGGTGGCGGGCGAGCCGATGTTCCGCGGCGAATGCCATTGCCGCGAGTGCCAGAGAATCTCCGGCGGTGCCGAGAACTATTTCATGGCCGTGCCGGTGGAAGGCTATCGCTATGTGAAGGGCGAGCCGGCGCGTTATGCGCGCCCCGACCTGGAGAACCCGGTGACGCGCGAGTTCTGCGGCACCTGCGGCACCCATCTCGCGACGCTCAGCCCGCGGCGCAAGAATGCGGTGATCCTGAAGGTCGGGGGACTGGACGACCCGTCCGTCTATGGCGGGCCTGACGTGGTGTTCTACACGTCCGAGGCGCAGCCCTTCCACCTGATCCCCGAGGGGGTGCCGGCCTTCGAGAAGTTCCCGCCGCCGCGGTGAGGGGGCTACGGCGCCGCAGACTGACGGTCACGTCGTGCCCGGGCCTGTCCCGGGCATCCACAAATTCTCGAAGCGTGTGGTCAAGTCGTGGATGGCCGGGACGAGCCCCGCCATGACGCGGAAGGGCCGTGGTCCCGTCGATCGGCGCGCGTTTCCTTCCCCCGTCTCACATCCCCGGATAATTCGGCCCGCCGCCGCCCTCGGGCGTCACCCAGTTGATGTTCTGGGCGGGATCCTTGATGTCGCAGGTCTTGCAGTGGACGCAGTTCTGCGCGTTGATCACGAACTTCGGGTCGGTCTTGGCGGCCGGATCGGCATAGACCACCTCGTAGACGCCCGCCGGGCAATAGAGCCGCGCCGGCTCGCCATATTTCGGCAGGTTCTCGCGGATGGGGACCGACGGGTCCTTCAGCTGCAGGTGGACCGGCTGGTCCTCCTCGTGATTGGTGTTCGAGATGAAGACGCTCGACAGCTTGTCGAAGGAGATGACGCCGTCGGGCTTGGGGTAGACGATCGGCTTCACCTGATCGATGGGCTTCAGGGTCTCGAAATCCGCCTTGCCGTGCTTCAGCGTGCCGAAGGGCGAGACGCCGAGGATCGAGTTGATCCACATGTCGATGCCGCCGAGCATGACGCCGCCGACCGTGCCGAACTTCGACCAGAGCGGCTTGACGTTGCGGACCGTCCAGAGGTCCTTGCCGACCGCACTGGAGCGCCAGCTCTCCTCATAGGAGGCGAGTTCGTCATGGGCCCGGCCGGCTTTCAGCGCCTCCACGAGGTGCTCGGCCGCCAGCATGCCGGAATGGACGGCGTTGTGGGAGCCCTTGATGCGCGGCACGTTGACGAGGCCAGCCGCGCAGCCGACGAGCGCGCCGCCGGGGAAGGCGAGCTTCGGCACCGACTGCCAGCCGCCCTCGGTGATGGCCCGGGCGCCGTAGGAGATGCGCTTGCCGCCCTCGAGGACCGGGCGGACCATCGGGTGCTGCTTGAAGCGCTGGAACTCGTCGAAGGGCGAGAGGGTGGGGTTCTCGTAGTTCAGGTGAACGACGAAGCCGACGTAAACGAGATTGTCCTCGGCGTGGTAGAGGAAGGAGCCGCCGCCGGTCTTCATGTCGAGCGGCCAGCCGAAGGAGTGCTGGACGAGGCCGGGCTTGTGGTTCTCCGGCTTGACCTGCCAGATCTCCTTCAGGCCAATGCCGTACTTGCCGGGCTCGCGGCCCTCGTCGAGCTTGAACCGGCGGATCAACTGCTTGGTGAGGTGGCCGCGGGCGCCCTCGGCGAAGAGGGTGTACTTGCCACGCAGCTCCATGCCGCGGGTGAAGCGGTCGGTGATCTCGCCGTCGCGGGCAATGCCCATGTCGCCGGTGGCGATGCCGGTCACCGCGCCGTTCCCGTCGAAGAGCACTTCCGCCGCGGCAAAACCGGGATAGATCTCGACGCCGAGCGCCTCAGCGCGCGCCGCCAGCCATTTCGTCACGTTGCCGAGGGAGCCGATGAAGTTCCCGTGGTTGTTCATCAGCTTCGGCATGCCGAAATTGGGCAGGCGCAGGCCGCCGGCGGGCCCGAGGAAATAGAAGTGGTCGTCAGTGACCTGCTGCTTCAGCGGGCGATCGGGGTCCTCGCGCCAGTCGGGCAGCAGGGAGTCGAGGCCGGCGGGGTCGATGACCGCGCCCGAGAGAATGTGGGCGCCGACCTCGGAGCCCTTCTCCACCACCACGACGCCCAGGTTCTCGTCGAGCTGCTTCAGGCGGATGGCCGCGGCGAGGCCGGCCGGGCCTGCACCGACGATGACGACGTCGTAGTCCATGCCCTCGCGCTCGGGCAGGTCCATCGGTTCGGCCATTGAGATCCCTCGTGATTCACGGGGGCCGGCAGCCCCATGCGACTTTTGTCGATTTCTAAAGCACGGCTTACCGCCGATGACAACGCATCGACCGGGGGAGGGTTGCGCCCTGCGGCGTTGCGCCGGCGCATCACCCGTTAACCAACTGGCAAGATCTCCTAACGAACTCTTAACATCGCACTTGAGCCGCAATGATTAACAGGAGATTAATGGACCCGGGTCGCAGGGCAGTCATCGTTGGTTCAGGGGTTCTCACCCATGTTTCGCTTTGCGTCCTGGTTTATGTTCGCAGCTCTCGGCATTGCCGGCATCGCCGACGGTGCTCTCGCGCAGCAGGCACCGCGCCGGGTGGCCTCGCTGACGGCGGGCGCGGTCACCTCGGCGCCGATCGGCTGGGTCCAGTTCTGTGGCGAGAATCCGGCGGACTGCGCCGAGCGCTCGCCGGTCGCCCGCACCGTCACCCTCACCTCCGCCGCCTTCGCGCAGCTCGCCCGCGTTAATCTCCAGGTCAACCGGGAGATCGAGCAGGTGACCGACATGGATCATTTCGGCGTCGAGGAATACTGGACCTATCCGGTCGGAGGAAAGGGCGATTGCGAGGACCTGGTGCTGGAGAAGAAGCGCCGGCTGATCGCCCTCGGCGTGCCGCGCGAAGCCATGCTGATCACCGTCGTCCGCGACCTCAAGGGTGACGGCCATGCCATCCTGACCGTCGTCACCGACCGCGGCGACTATATCCTCGACAACTTCACCAACGAGGTGAAGCTCTGGCACGAGACCGGCTACCGCTTCATCAAGCGCCAGTCGCAGACCGACCCGAACCAGTGGGTCTCGCTCAACGGCGGTGCCGCCGGCCCGCAGCTGGTCGCCAATCCGCGCCGCTGATCTCCCACCATCTCGTTTCGTCTCCCCGGCGGTCGCAGCGGGTGGAGACCGAAGGCCGGAGCGGGTCGCAGCGCTCCGGCCTTTCGCTTATGATGGTCCCATGACCCTGTCGCTCACCCCGGACGAAATCGAGGCGCTGCTCGTCTTCTACCGCGATGCCGGGGTGGACGTGGCCGTCGGCGAGGAGCCCGTCGACCGTTTCGCCGAGGCGGATGCGGAGGCGGCGTGACGGCGCGAGGCAATCGCCGCCCGGCAGGAGGCGTTGCGCGCGCCCGCCGTGGCGC
>JAEZGJ010000206.1 GCA_023416965.1 Pseudomonadota bacterium
GCACAGGGCCGGGCATGACGGAAGGGTCCGCGATGTAAGAGAGAACGGGCGGGGCCGTATCGAGCCTGCTCGCAGGCTGCCCCTCGCCCTCAGGCGAAGAAGTCGAAGATGTCGCCGAGCCCGTCGCCGCCGAGGGCCTTGGTGGTGACCTCGTCCGCCTTCGACGGCGTGTCCTTGGCCCAGGCGGCCCGAGCCATGGCGATGGTCATCGAGGCCTCGAGGCCCTCGCTGGTGGTGGCGAAGAGATTGTCGGCGGAGGCGGTGTCGACGCCGAAGACGGCGAGCGCCGCATTGGTCGAGGGATCGACGCCGAAGATCTGGCTCGCCATGGCGGACGAGTTCGCCAGCCCCTGCGCCGCGCCATAGCTGCGGCTGGTGCGGAACGACTGCATCGTATCCCAGGCGGACGCGCCTAGACTGGCGACCATGGCGGAAATCCTTTCCTACGGCCTACCCTGCCGGCGGAACGCTTAACATTGCGTTGCCGAACGATCGGTCGCGGTGATGGCGGCGATGACAAAACCGCTCTGGACTGCCGCCCGGGCCGCGCCACACTGGCGGCCCCGAGGAGAGACCCATGGCCGTGACGACCCGAGAACTGACCCCCGCCGACCGCGCCCAGTGGGAGCCGCTCTGGCGCGGCTACCAGACCTTCTACAAGGTCGACATTCCCGCGGCCGTCACCGACGTCACCTGGTCGCGCTTCCACGACCCGAAGGAGCCGATGTGGGCCTATGGCGCCTTCGACGGCGGGCGCATGGTCGGCATCGTCCATGCCATCCTCCACCGCTCCTGCTGGACGGTGGAGGACTACTGCTACCTGCAGGACCTCTTCGTCGACCCCACCGCGCGGGCCACCGGCGCCGGCCGCGCCCTGATCGAGAAGGTCTATGAGATCGCCCGGGAGAAGGGCGCCGGCCGCGTCCACTGGCTCACCCACGAGACCAACAGCCAGGCCATGCTGCTCTACGACCGCATCGCCGGCAAGTCCGGCTTCGTCCAGTACCGCAAGATCTTCTGACGGCTCACGGCAGCGCGGCGAAGGCCGCCATGGCGAGGCAGGTGGCGAGCCCCGCCACCGGCACCCAGAAGGGCACGCGCACATGCGGCGCCGGGCTCGTCACGCCGCGCCGCTTCAGCCGAATCAGCGCGAGGTTGACGAGCGCGAAGACCACCAGTGTGGCCATGGAGGTGGCGACCGCCAGCCGCTCCAGGGACAGCGACAGCGCGAGGGCGATTACCGCCACCACCACCGCTCCCGTCGCCACCAGCGGCGTTCCCGTGGCGCCGTGGACGTGGCCGAGAACGGCGGGCAGGTCGCCGAGCCGCGCCATGCCGTAGACGACGCGCGACACCATGGTCATCTGCGCCAGCACCGTGTTGAGCGTCGCCACCACCGCGATGACGCCGATCGTGGCGGGGCTGGTGCCGGCGAGGCGCTGGAAGACGAGGCTGAGCGGGGCTTCCGAGGCGGCGAGTTCGGCCGGCGCCACGGCGGTGACCGCGACCGCCGCCACCAGAACGTAGAGCAGCGTCGCTACCACCAGCGTCAGCGCCATGGCGAGCGGCAGGTTGCGGTGCGGGTCCTTCGCCTCCTCGGCGATGTTGGCGAGATCCTCGAAGCCGATGAAGGCGAAGAAGGCGAGGAGGCTCGCCGCCGCGATGCCGGAGACCACGGCCGGCTCGACCGGCGGTACGGTGGCGAGAGCGGCGAGGAACGGCAGGTCGGCGCCGGCGGCGGCGAGGATGATCATGACGAGGCCGCCAACCTCGACCAGGGTGAAGAGGCTCGCCACCACCACCGACTGGAGGATGCCCCAGGCCGCCACGGCCCCCAGCGCCAGCACCACCGCGACGACGAGGAGCGGCCGCGGCGCCGGCATCAGCGCGTGGAGATAGCCGGCTGCGCCGAGCGCCACCGCCGCCGCGGAGACGAGACCGATGACGACGGTCAGGAGGCCCGTCGCCGTCGAGGCGAGGCGCGAGCCGTAGGCCTCGCGCAGATAGGCCGCCTCCCCGGCGCTCACCGGATAGCGCGTCGCCAGTTCCGCATAGGACCCGACGGTCAGGGCCATGACCAGGGCGGCGAGGCCGAAGGCCCAGGGCGCGTGGGTCCCGGCATGGCCGGCGACCGTCCCGATCAGCACATAGATGCCGGCACCGACCGTGATGCCGACGCCATAGAGCACGAGGAGGACGAGCCCGAGGCGGCGGCGCAGGGCCGGCGGCGGGCGGGTGGTCGTCGTCGGATGGCGATCGGTCATGGCTCAGCCTCGCACGGGTCGCCGGCCCCCGCACGGGCCCTGATCAAAGACGCTCGCCCCCCGGCTGAGGCACCGCTCCGGCCTCCCAGGTTTCCGCCACCGCGGCGATCACGAGGCCGAAGGCCGGGCGCGTCTCGCGCAGGTGGTGCAGTTCGTCGGCGTCGAGGGCCAGGACCTTGACCCGGCTCGTCGCCCTCACCGTCACGTCCATCGGCCGGCCCTGCAGGACCGCCGCCTCGCCGAAGCACTGGCCGGCGCCGAGCGTGCGGTGGCCACCGGCACCCTCGGCGTCCACCTCGCCCTCGGCGATGACGAACACGGCGCGCGCCGGCTGTCCCGCCCGGCAGATCACCGCGCCGGGCTCGTAGGTGGCGCTGGTCAGGGCGCGCATCACCTCCGCCACCGAAGCCGCGTCGAGGCCGGAAAAGAGCGGCACGCCGGAGACCATGCTCCAGGTGACGACGAAATCGCGGCGCTGGATTTCGCGGGCGAAGGCCGTGGCGATGATTCCGACCGGAAGGGCGAGCATGACGATGCCCAGCACGGCGGTGACGCCGGCGATGATCTTGCCAGCGCCGGTGACCGGATAGACGTCGCCGTAGCCGACGGTTGTCAGGGTGATCACCGCCCACCACAGCGCGTCGGGAATGGTGGCGAACTTGTCGGGCTGGGCCTCCTGCTCGGCGAGCCGCATGGCCGACGCGACGATGACCAGGGCGCCGAGGAAGATGAGCAGGGAGGCGCCGAGCGCCCGCCGCTCGCTCCACAGCGCGTCGACCAGACTGGCGAAGCCCGGCGAATAGCGCGCGAGCTTGAAGAAGCGCACCAGCCTGAGCAGCAGCAGGAAGCGCAGGTCCATGTCGAGCAGGAGCCCGAGATAGAAGGGCACGATGGCGAGGAGATCGATGACCAGCGCCGGGGAGAGCGCCGCGCGCAGACGCGCGCGCAGCGGCGTCAGGGCCCGGTAGGGCGGATGGTCCGGCGCGACCCAGAGCCGCGCCACGTATTCCAGCGTGAAGGCGGCGACGGAGGCGATCTCGAGCAGGCGGAACTGCCGCTCGTAGGCGCTGGCCACTGCGGGCATGGATTCCAGCACCACCGCCGCCACGTTGACGATGACCAGGGCGATGAGCCCCCCGTGCACGAGATCGGCCACCCAGGAGCCGGCGAGCCCCTTGTCGAGCAGCTCGTAGACCCGCCGCCGCAGCCCCGCCACCGCCATGTCGTCAGCCCCTTCGCGCCCCGGCCGGCCGGGTGATGCC
>JAEZGJ010000251.1 GCA_023416965.1 Pseudomonadota bacterium
GGTCTGAACGCGCGCCGCGCCGCCCGCCGCCCGCCGCGCCCGCCGGCCCCACCCGCGCGGAGCTCAAGGCGGCCGCCACCGACACGCTGCAGACCGGCGTCCAGACCCTGACGGTCACCGAGGACGAGGCCGACATGCGCGTCGACCGTTTCCTCGCGGCGCGCTTCCCGCAACTGTCGTTCAGCTATATCCAGCGCATCGTCCGCAAGGGCGAGTTGCGCGTGAACGGGCGCCGCGTCGAGACGAAGGACCGGCTCGAGGCGGGGCAGGCCGTGCGCGTGCCGCCGCTGAAGCTCGACCAGGCCCGGCCCATGTCGGCCAAGGTCGGCGAGGACATTGCCGGGTTCCTCGCCTCCATCACCCTGTACGAGGATGCCGACGTCCTGGTGCTGGCCAAGCCCGCCGGCCTCGCCGTGCAGGGCGGCTCCGGCACCAAGAAGCATCTCGACGGCATGCTCGCGGTGCTCACCGATGCGGACGGGCAGCGCCCGCGCCTCGTTCACCGCCTCGACAAGGACACCTCCGGCTGCCTCCTCGTCGCCAAGTCGCGCTTCGCCGCGGCGGCGCTGGCGAAAACCTTCCGTACCCGCGCCGCCCGCAAGATCTACTGGGCCGTGGTCGCCGGCGTGCCGAAGCCGCGCCAGGGCCGCGTCTCCACCTATCTCGCCAAGGAGGAGCGTGAGGACGAGCGCTTCATGCGCATCGCCAAGCACGGCGAGAAGGGCGCCAGCCACGCGGTGAGCTACTACGCCGTCATCGACACCATGGCGCAGAAGCTCTCCTGGCTCTCCATGAAGCCGGTGACGGGCCGCACACACCAGCTGCGCGTCCATGCCGCCGAGATCGGCCATCCCATCATCGGCGATCCCAAATATTTCGACGTCGAGAACTGGGAGATCCCCGGCGGCATCCAGCACAAGCTGCACCTCCATGCCCGCCGTCTCGTCGTGCCGCATCCCCGCGGCAAGGGCACGATCGACGTCTCGGCCCCGCTGCCGCCGCACATGGAACAGACGTTCAACCTGCTGGGCTGGGACGTCTCGCGCTACGACCCCATTGTCGAGGCGCCGGAGGAGTAATGTCCCTGACCGGCTGGATCTACGTCACCGCGGCGGTGCTGGCCGTCATCCTCGCGCTGATCGTCATGGTGACGCGCCGGGTGATCCGCACCGTCCCGGGCGGTGGCGACAGCCGCGCCATGGCCGATCTCGTCGCCGAACTGCGGCGGGCGAATGACCTCGCCGAAAGGCGCATCGCCGCTCTGGAATCGCGCGTGGAGGCGCTGGAACGAGGCCCGCGCTGAACGGCACCTTCAGCCGGAGTTCAGCCGGCCGGCGTCATGACGTCATCGCCTTCCACTGGATGCTCGCCATGAACCGCCTCGCTCTCGCCGCTGCCCTCGCGCTCATCACCGCAACCCCGCTTGCCGCCCAGCCCTACGGCTACGGCCCCGGCGCCGGCATGGGGCGCGGCAACCCCGAACTGCGCGCCGAGCGCTTCCAGTGCCGCCAGGAGGCCCGGGCCCGCGGTTATCGCGGTCCGGAGGTGCGGCCCGCCGTCATCGCCTGCCTTGATGCGCGCCGGCCCGATCTCGCCCGCATCGTCCGGTGCCGCGACGCCGTCCGCGCCCGGGGCTATGTGCCGCGCACGCCGGAATTCCGCATGGCCGTCAGGTCCTGCCGCTTCGGCGCTTGAACTCGGCGCGCCGATGACCCACAAGGCGCTCCGGTCCCGGAGCGCCTGTCCCGTGAAGCTCGTCATCTTCGATTGCGACGGCACGCTCGTCGACAGCCAGCATCTCATCGTCGCCTGCATGAACGAGGCCTTCGCCGCCCTCGGCCGTCCGGCACCCTCGCGGGAGGCGACGCTCTCCATCGTCGGCCTGTCGCTGGCGGAAGCCTTCGCCACCCTGACCCGCGAGGGCGATCCCGATATCCCCGCCCTCGTCGACGCCTACAAGGGCGCCTTCCACGCCCAGCGGCAGAAGCCGGGCAATGCCGAACCGCTCTACGACGGCGCGCGCGACGTGGTGGAATGGCTGGCGGGGCAGGAGGTGGCGCTCGGCATCGCCACCGGCAAGTCGCAGCGCGGCGTGCGCATCGTCATGACCCATCATGGTCTGCTGGAGCGCTTCGCCACGATCCAGACCGCCGATGACGCGCCGTCCAAGCCCCATCCCGCCATGATCGAGCAGGCCATGGCGGAGGTCGGAGCCATCCCCGAGGAGACGGTGATGATCGGCGACACGACCTACGACATCGACATGGCCCATGCCGCCGGTGTCGCCTCCATCGCCGTAACCTGGGGCTATCATGCGCCGCAGGCGCTGCTGCGTTCGCGGCCCCATGCGTTGGTCGGCGCCTATGCCGAGGTGCCGCTGGTGCTCAAGGGCCTGTGGGGCCCCTGAGGGTCAGGCGTTCTTCGCCGCTTCGCCGGCCAGGAACTTCTCCAGCCAGTGGATGTCGTAATTGCCGGCGATGATGGAGGGGTTGCGCACCAGGGTGCGGAACAGCGGCAGCGTCGTCTCGATGCCATCCACGACGAATTCGTCGAGGGCGCGGCGCAGGCGCGCCAGGCACTCGGTGCGCGTCCGCCCGTGGACGATCAGCTTGCCGACCAGCGAATCGTAATAGGGCGGGATCGTGTAGCCCTGGTAGGCGTGGCTGTCGACGCGCACGCCGATGCCGCCCGGCGGGTGGAACAGGTTGAGCTTGCCCGGCGAGGGGCGGAAGGTCGCGGGGTTCTCGGCATTGACCCGGCATTCGATGGCATGGCCCTCGACGACGATGTCCGACTGCTTCAGCGACAGTTTCTGGCCCGAGGCGATGCGGATCTGCTCGTTGACCAGGTCGACACCGGTGATCATCTCGGTGACGGGGTGCTCCACCTGGATGCGGGTGTTCATCTCGATGAAGAAGAACTGGCCGTCCTCGTAGAGGAACTCGATCGTGCCGGCGCCGACATAGCCCATGTCCGCCATGGCCCGGGCGCAGACGCCGCCGATCTCGGCCCGCTGCTCCGGCGTGATGACCGGGGAGGGGCCTTCCTCCCAGACCTTCTGGTGGCGGCGCTGCAGCGAGCAGTCGCGCTCGCCGAGATGGATGGCGTTGCCCTGGCCGTCGCCGAGGATCTGGATCTCGATGTGCCGCGGCTTGCCGAGATATTTCTCGATATAGACGGCGTCGTCGCCGAAGGCGGCCTTGGCCTCGGTCTTTGCCGTCTGCAGCGCCACTTCGAGCTCGTCGGCCGAGCGCGCCACCTTCATGCCGCGCCCGCCGCCGCCGGCGGCCGCCTTGATGATGACGGGGAAGCCGATCTCCTTGGCGACCGCGCGGGCCTCCTCGTCGTCGGAAATGCCGCCCTCGGAGCCCGGAACCGTGGGAATTCCGAGCCGCTTGGCCGTCCGCTTGGCCTCGATCTTGTCGCCCATGATGCGGATGTGTTCCGCCTTGGGGCCGATGAAGGTGATGCCGTGGCTCTCCAGGATGTCGGCGAAGCGGGCATTCTCCGACAGGAATCCGTAGCCGGGATGGACCGCGTCGGCGCCGGTGATCTCGCAGGCCGCCAGCAGCTGGGGAATGTGGAGATAGCTCTCGCGCGCCGAGGGCGGGCCGATGCAGACGCTCTCGTCGGCGAGCTTCACATGCATGGAATCGGCGTCCGCGGTCGAGTGGACGGCGACGGTCGCGATGTCGAGTTCCTTGCACGCGCGCAGGACGCGCAGCGCGATCTCTCCGCGATTGGCGATCAGCACCTTGTTGAACATCGGGCGGCTCACTCGATGATCATCAGCGGTTCGCCGTATTCCACCGGCCGGCCGTCTTCGAACAGGATGCGCGTCACCGTGCCGGAACGCGGCGCGACGATGTCGTTGAAGGTCTTCATCGCCTCGATCAGGCAGAGGCGCTCGCCTTCCTTCACGGACTGGCCGACCTCGACCAGCGGGCGGGCGTCCGGCGAGGGACGGCGGTAGGCGGTGCCGACCATGGGCGAGGGCACGACACCGGGATGCTTGCGCGGATCATCGCCCGTTGCCGCGGTGGGCGCGGCCAGCGTCGGGGCCGGGGCCGCGACGGGCGCCGGTGCGGCGGCCATGGGGGCCGGAGCCGCCACCGTGGCATGGACGGTGACCTGGCGGGCGACGCGGATCTTCAGGGCCTCGTGCTCGATCTCGATCTCGGTGAGGTCGGTATCGGCCAGGACCTGCGCCAGTTCGCGGATCATCGCCGTGTCGATGGAAGACTTGCCTTTGAGCATGGTGCCCTCGTGAGGCTGGGCGCGGCGGGGACCGCTCACGCCTTGGCCGGAAGCGCCGCGACGGCGGCGATGGCGAGCGCATATCCCATGGGGCCGAGCCCCACGATGATGCCGCGCGCGACGGGTGACAGGAAGGAATGATGCCGCACGGCCTCGCGGGCGTGGACATTGGTGATGTGCACCTCGATCAGCGGAATGCCGGTGCCGCGGGTCGCGTCGGCGAGCGCCAGCGAGGTGTGGGTATAGGCGCCGGCATTGAAGACGACCCCCTTGAGGGTGCCCCCCGCATGGGCGCGGCCCGCTTCGTGGATCCAGTCCACGAGGACGCCCTCGTGGTTGGACTGGCGGAAGTCGACGGCAAGACCGTGCTTCTCCCCCTCGCTGCGGCACAGAGCCTCCACGTCGGCCAGGGTCGTCGATCCGTAGATCGCCGGCTCGCGGGTGCCGAGCAGGTTGAGGTTGGGGCCGTTGAGGACGAGGACGGTGCTCATGCGCCGGGTCTTGGATCCGCTTCAAGGGTCCGTCTCGCGATCCGGGTCCCGAAGGTCCCGGCGAACGCCAGTGATCCGTGAGGCCGGAAGACCTCACGGGCGCGCCCTTATAGGCGCAAGCGCAGCGGAAGCAAAGGGACGGGTGTGGATCGCGGGCGCGGCGTGACCGACGCAACGAAGAGAGGTTTTCTACTGATATACAACCAAAACGAGTAGAGATAGGTTTGCGAATATAACCGGTTGGCATTGGGGACGTGGGAAATGTCCAATCTCAGGAGTGCTACGACGCATTCTGCAGCGATGTTGCGTGCGGCAGCAGCGGCTGGGCAGAGGTTGAGCCCGGTCTTGGCTTATTTCGCCTCACCCAGGCGCAGCATCCCGCTGGCCGCGGCCGCTCTTTTCGGGCTGCTCGTCTGGCACGAATATGCCCAGGATCCGCAGGTCGATGTTGCCCGCACGTGGAACGACAGCATCGAACGGCTCGGCATTCGGCCGCTCTTTCCCCCGCAGGAGGATTTCCACGTCGGGGACGTCTTTGCGGTCCTGAAGGTCAGTGACGCCGATGCTCTGTCGAGCCTGACGCCGACCCAGCGGGCGCTCGTCAACAAGTCCATCCGCATCGGCTACAGCGATCCCTCCGCGGACATCGACAAGATCGCCGCAGCCCGGCCGGGATATGCGCGGCGCGTTGTCAGCCCCGCCATGGCGGCGGGTCCGGGCACGACGCAGGTCGCCGGTCCTCCTGACGACGGCATGATCCTCAGCGCGGGCAATGGCCGCGCCATCGCGCTGAGGGCGATGCTCTTCCCCGGCATCGTCATGGACGTCCACCAGGGTCTGTCCTTCCCCCGCTTGCTCAGCCGCATCACGGGCCAGGCGGACCGATCGCGGGTCGAGCTCATCACGATCGACAAGCCACGGACCTACGGAATCGACCCTGAATATGCGGCGGCTCACCTGTGGAGGTTCTGCAAGTTCGGCCAGGCGGGTGTCGCCCTCCAGTGTTCCGAGCAGCACCTGCGCTACCTGCTGTCGCTCCAGTACGGACCGGACGCCTGCGCAAGGACCAGCAGCGGCCGTCACCTCTTCGAAGTGCAGATCGCGTTGGTCAGCCGGATCTATGTCTCCCAGAACATCAATGTGGGTATCGGGAGCCAGCGGGCGATCACGCTCAGGGACAACGGCGGGCAGCCTTCCCCGCCCTCGACCCCGCAGCAGTCCGCCGGTGCAGCGGCTGCTGCGGAGCAGAATGCCCCGGCGGCCGGTCCTACCTCGACGCCCGTCGCAGGCGGTCCGGCCCGATCTGCGGCCGGCGAGGCCGCACTGCATGACGGACGCCGCATCCTCATCGCGCAGTCCGGCCCACTCGAAAAGCCGATCGCCTTCGGCTTCCAGGCGGCGAGCGTCGTCGCGAACCCCCAAGCGTCCGGAGGGATTCTGTCATGTCCAGAACGCTCCTAGCGTCATTCCTCTTCCTGGCCGCAATGGCGCCGGCGCTCGGCCAGACACCCGGCCACACGTCCGGACAGAGGAACAGTTGCGAGCCTGGAAAGGAGGGCTGGCCGTCATGCCAGTTTGCCCAGGGCGGCTCGCAGCAACCCGGGCAGCCCGGCGCGATCAACGGCACGTCCCGCCCGCCGGACCCGGGCAATCTCGGGTCGATTCGAGACTTCCGATCCACGCTGTCCCGGCCCTAGCCGGCGGTCGCCACGCGGGACCTGCCGGCGGCGCCCGTCCACGCCCTTCAGAAGGTCGTGCGATACGATGCCTGCAGGAAGGCGCCCCAGCGCTCGGAGCGGAAGTCGAGGTGCGAGGCGTTGGTCTCGCCGGGAAAGCGCGTCCTGGCGCCCGTCGTCGCGTGGTACCAGTAGCGTCCGCCGGCGCCGAGGCTGAAGGCGTCGGTGAGCCTGTAGGTCAGGCTCGCCTCGACCTGGAAGCCGTAACCCTGGCCGTTCTCCGGCATGGGATTGATGTCCGGGCGCATCCAGTGGTTGTCGAAGGCGTCGAGCCGCGAATAGGGCAGGACCGCCGCATCCGCCGTCAGCTTCAGCCGGTCGGTGAGCGCCACGTCGCCCACGACGCCGATACGCAGCGACGTCCAGCGGGAGGTCTCCGACAGGGTCAGCACGGAGGAGGGGATGGTGACGTTGCAGAAATTGCCCCCTGAAACCTGGAGGCAGCCGTAGCCGTTATACTTTTCCTTGAAGTGGTGGATGCCGGCGAAGGCGCCGATCCGCACGGCGTCGGACCGCCACACGGTGAATCCGAGGTCGACGCTGCCATAGTCGATCTTGCCGTTGCGCAGGCTCGAGTGGGTCCGAGAATACGGCACGGTGTCGGGCGGATAGTCCTCGTCAGTCAGCACGCCGCCGCCATGGGCGCCGATGCCGGCATAGCCTTTCACGAACCAGCCTGATGGGGCGTCCAGGCGGCCGAAGAGTTCGCCCGTCGTCGCCGCCGTGCCGCCATAGGTCAGCCGCGAGTTCATCTGGCGGCGGATGTCGGGATCGTAGAGGTCCTTTTGCAGGCGCCCGCCGCTGAAGAAGAGGCGCGACCCGAACTCCGCCCGCCAGGCGGCGGCAGACGGGGCCAGGTCCACGGCCGCCGCCTGGGTCGCAGCCGCCGTCAAACCTGCCGCCAGGACGATCCCCAACCGTCTCGACCGCGTCATGCCGCCCTCCATTCCGTGACACGGAAGGTGGTGGACGGTGGTTAATGCGGGGTAAGCGGCCCGTCGTTCGGTCAGGCCTTTGCCACAGGCCTGGCCAGCGCGGCGCCTGGCCAGGCCTTTTTCGTCACGCGGGCATATTGCGGCGGATAGGAGAGCTCGGCGCCGAGCTCCTCGGCCGCGTGCCAGCCCCAGCGCGGATTGTCGAGCATGCCCCGGCCGATGGCGACGAGGTCGGCCGCACCCGAGGCGACGACGTCCTCCGCCTGGGCCGGCGTATTGATGAGGCCGACGGCGCGGGTGGTGATGCCGGTGCCGCGCTTCACCGCCTCGGCGAAGGGCACCTGGTATCCCGGCTTCACCTGGACCCGCACGCGCGGATGGGCGCCGCCGGAGGAGACGCAGACGAAGTCGAGCCCCGCGGCCTTGAGCTCGGCGGCCAGCGCCACGGCGTCCGCGACCTGCAGGCCGTCATCGGTCCAGTCCTGCCCGGTGATGCGGGCTCCCACCGCCACGCGGGCCGGCACGGCCGCCTTCACCGCCGCTGCGACCGACAGTGGCCAGGCGAAGCGGTTCTCGCGGCTGCCGCCGAAGCCGTCGGTGCGCGTGTTGGAGAGCGGGCTCATGACATTGTGCAGCAGGTAGCCGTGAGCCATGTGCAGCTCGATGGCGTCGAAGCCGATGCGCACCGCACGCTCGGCCGCCTGGACGAAGGCGGCCGCGATCCGCACCTTGTCCTGGCCGGTCATCTCCCGCGGCATGTGCCAGCCCTCGTCGAAGGGGATGGCGGAGGCCGCCACCGTGGCCCAGGGGTCGGCATTGTCCTTCAGCGGACCGCCACCCTCCCAGGGGCGTTCGGAGGAGGCCTTGCGACCGGCATGGCCAATCTGGATGCCGAAGGTGGTGCCCGGCAGAGCGACGGCGCGCGCGGCATTTATGACCCGCTGCATGGCCCGCTCGTTGGCGTCGCTGTAGAGGCCGACGCAGCCGTGGGTGATGCGACCGAGCCGCTCGACAGCGGTCGCCTCGACCACCACCATCCCCGCGCCCGACATGGCGAGGGTCATCAGGTGCTGCAGGTGCCAGTCGTTCATACAGCCGTCGTCGGCCGAATACTGGCACATCGGCGCGACGACGATGCGGTTCGGGACGGTGACGGGGCCGACGGCGAGGGGCGAGAAGAGCTGGCTCATGGCGGTCTCTCGAGCGGAAGGGAAGGCGAGGGGACAGCAAGGGCCGCACCCAGGCAAGCACCTGGCGCGCAGGACACGTCTGCCAAGGCCCCGCCACGCGCCGGGTGGCGCATGCCCGCGTTGCAGCCCTGCGCGGCGGATCCCCTGTGGCGAAGAGCCTGCAGGCGGGCTATGGAGGCGGACTTTCTCCTGCTTCGACGATCGGCAGCGGCGATGTTTCGCCGGACGGCCTCGCCGGAGACAGGCACCCTGCCGAGCCGCGTGACCCCGCCATGACCAGCACCACTCCCGAAGCCATGGCCCGCGGCGACCGGCTCGCCAGGCGCAACGCCTTCATCCTGGCGCTGGCCACCGCGCTCGCCGGTGCCAACACGACGGTGATGTTCGCCACCGGCGCCATCGTCGGCGCCGAGCTCGCGCCCGTCCGCTCGCTCGCGACCCTCCCCATCTCGATCTTCGTTGTGGGCCTCGCCGCCGCCTCCCTGCCGGTCGGCATGCTGGTGCGCCGCTTCGGTCGTCGCACCGCCTACCAGATCGCCACGGGGGCCGGCGTCCTCACCGGCCTGTTCGGCTATCTCGGGGTGACCTTCTCGAGCTTCCCCATCTTCTGCCTCGCTACCTTCTCCGCCGGCTTCTATGCCTCGGCCGCCCAGAGCTACCGCTTCGCCGCCGCCGACACCGCCTCCGACGCGTTCCGTCCCAAGGCCATCTCATGGGTCATGACCGGCGGCGTCATCGCCGGCGTCGTCGGACCGCAGCTCGTGGTCTGGACCAAGGAGGCGCTGCCGCCCGTGCTCTTCGCCGGCACCTATATCGGCCAGGCGGTGGTGGCTCTGCTCGCAGGCGTCATCCTCTCCTTCGTCGACATCCCGAAGCCGAAGGCGCCTGCCGCCGGCACCGTGTCCCGCCCGACCTCGGCCTACTTCCGCGACCCCGCCTTCGTCACCGCCGTCATCTGCGGCGCTGCGACCTACATGCTGATGAACTTCGTGATGACGGCGGCCCCGCTCGCCATGATCGGCTGCAACCATTCCATCGACGATGCCGCCTACGGCATCCAGTGGCACGTCATCGCCATGTATGCGCCGAGCTTCTTCACCGGCAGCCTCATCGCCCGGTTCGGCGCGCCCCGCATTGTCGCCCTCGGCCTCGCGCTCACCGCGATTTCCGCCGTCGTGGCGCTGACCGGCATCACCGTGCCCCACTTCTACCTCGCCCTGATCCTGCTCGGGCTCGGATGGAACTTCGGCTATATCGGCGCCAGCGCGATGGTCGCCGCCGCGGCCCGGCCGGAGGAGCGCACCCGCCTCCAGTCGGTCAACGACTTCTGCGTCTTCGGGGTGATGGCCATCGGCTCCTTCTCCTCCGGCCAGATCGTCACGACCTACGGCTGGGACATGGTCAACTGGGTTGTCTTCCCCATTGTCACCGTCGCCGCCGTGGCGCTGGTGGTCGGCTCGCGCCGCAAGCCGGTCCTGGCCTGAGGGCGTTTCCGTCGGAATTGGCGGGAAAACCTGCGTCACAGCCGAAAGGACGAGCCGCGCAGCCCTCCCATCCGTTGCTTCGGCTTCTGGACTTTGGCAGAAATGCGTCGGACTCGTGGTGGGGTGGGCCTGAGGCCCTCTCACGCCGCACAAGAAGCGAGCAGGCACATCCGGTTCCGGGCGGACCGGACGGCTGTCCCCGCGCGGGGGCGCCGCGACAGAGGAAACATCGATGAATACAGCATTGTGGGTCATCATCGGCTGCGGACTTCTGTCCGTGGTCTATGGCGCGTGGGCGACCAAGTCGCTGCTGGACGCTGATGCGGGTTCCGCTCGCATGCAGGAGATCGCCGGCGCGGTCGCCGAGGGCGCCGCCGCCTATCTCAAGCGCCAGTACATCACCATTGCCATGGTCGGCGCCGTCATCCTCGTCGTCGTCGGCTGGCTGCTGGGCACGGCCGTCGCCGTCGGCTTCCTGATCGGTGCGGTCCTCTCCGGCGCCGCCGGCTTCATCGGCATGAACGTCTCTGTGCGCGCCATCGTCCGCACCGCCCAGGCCGCGTCCAAGTCGCTCGCCGCCGGCCTCGACATCGCTTTCAAGGCTGGCGCGGTCACCGGCCTGCTGGTCGCCGGCCTCGCACTCCTCGGCGTCGCCGTCTACTTCTGGGCCCTGACCGGTCCCGGCGGCCTCGCCCCGAACAGCCGCACGGTGATCGACGGCCTCGTCGCCCTCGGCTTCGGCGCTTCGCTCATCTCCATCTTCGCCCGTCTCGGCGGCGGCATCTTCACCAAGGGCGCCGATGTCGGCGCCGACCTCGTCGGCAAGGTCGAGGCCGGCATTCCCGAGGACGACCCGCGCAACCCCGCCACCATCGCCGACAACGTGGGCGACAATGTCGGCGACTGCGCCGGCATGGCCGCGGACCTCTTCGAGACCTATGCGGTGACCGTGGTCGCCACCATGGTGCTCGCCGCCATCTTCTTCGCCGGCACCCCGGCGCTGCAGTCGGCGCTCATCTATCCGCTCGCCATCTGCGCGGTCTGCATCATCACCTCCATCGCCGGCACCTTCTTCGTGAAGCTCGGCGCCAACAACTCGATCATGGGCGCCCTTTACAAGGGTCTCATCGTCACCGGCGTGCTCTCCATCGGCGGCCTCGCCCTGGCGACCCAGGCCGTCACCGGCTGGGGCGCCATCGGCGTCGTGGGCGGCAAGACCATCACCGGCTCGGCGCTGTTCATCTGCGGCCTCATCGGCCTCGTCGTCACCGGGCTGATCGTCTGGATCACCGAGTACTACACGGGCACCGGCAAGCGTCCGGTCGTCTCCATCGCCCAGGCCTCGGTCACCGGCCACGGCACCAACGTCATCCAGGGCCTCGCGGTCTCGCTGGAATCGACGGCGCTGCCGGCCATCGTCATCGTCGGCGGCATCATCTCCACCTTCCAGCTCGCTGGCCTGTTCGGCACCGCCATCGCGGTCACGACCATGCTCGGCCTTGCCGGCATGATCGTCGCCCTCGATGCATTTGGCCCGGTTACCGACAATGCCGGCGGCATCGCGGAGATGGCCGGCCTGCCGAAGGAGGTGCGCCACTCCACCGATGCCCTCGACGCTGTCGGCAACACCACCAAGGCCGTCACCAAGGGCTACGCCATCGGTTCGGCCGGCCTCGGTGCGCTGGTGCTTTTCGCCGCCTACAGCTACGACCTCAACTACTTCATCACCGAGGCGAACAAGGCCGGCGCCACCGCCTATTCCTACTTCCGCGGCATGAGCCCGGTCACCTTCGACCTCTCCGACCCCTATGTGGTCGCCGGCCTGATCTTCGGCGGCCTCATTCCCTACCTTTTCGGCGGCATCGCCATGACCGCCGTCGGCCGCGCCGCCGGTTCGGTCGTCGAGGAGGTCCGCCGCCAGTTCCGCGAGAAGCCGGGCATCATGGCCGGCACCGACAAGCCGGACTATGCCCGGGCCGTCGACATGCTGACCAAGGCGGCGATCAAGGAAATGATCATCCCCTCGCTGCTGCCGGTGCTCGCCCCGCTCGTCGCCTATTTCGGCGTGCTCGCCCTGTCCGGCTCCAAGGCCTCGGCCTTCGCCGCGCTCGGCGCCTCGCTGCTCGGCGTCATTGTCAACGGCCTCTTCGTCGCCATCTCGATGACCTCGGGCGGCGGCGCCTGGGACAATGCCAAGAAGAGCTTCGAGGACGGCTTCGTCGACAAGGACGGCGTCACCCACCTCAAGGGCTCGGACGCCCACAAGGCCTCCGTCACCGGCGACACCGTCGGCGACCCCTACAAGGACACGGCGGGCCCCGCCGTGAACCCGGCCATCAAGATCTGCAACATCGTCGCCCTGCTGCTGCTCGCCATCCTGGCGCACTGACCGGCGCGACGCCTTGGAACCAGAAAGCCCCGCGGGAGCGACCCCGCGGGGCTTTTGCGTAAGGGGCAGGGGGCTCAGACGATCGGCTTGCCGCCTTCGAGTTTGCGGTGCGAGGCTGCCTCGATGCCGCCGCCGAGGAAGACGAGGAGATCCGGGTTCAGCCGGTGCTTGTCGGTGAAGAAGAGGCCGTGCGGCGCGTCCTCGTAGACGCGGAATAGCGCGTTCGGGATCATCCGGGCGGCGAGGGCGGCGGACTTGTCGATGGGCACCGTGGCGTCGGCATCGCCGTGGATGATCATCGTCGGCACCGTGAAGGCGGCCATGTCGTTGCGGAAGTCGGTCTCTGCGAAGGCCTTTATGCAGGCCATGGTGGCGATGGGCGAGGCGAGCATCGCCACCTGGGCCGACCAGGCGAGCAGTTCGTTGCTGACCTGGAAGTTCAGCAGCCCCGCGCCGTAGAACTGCTTGCCGAAGGTGGCGAGGAAATTCGGCCGGTCGGTCTTCAGCCCTTCGATCATCTCCGCGAAGACGGAGGCGGGAACGCCGTCGGGATTGTCGGGCCCCTGCAGCAGGCAGGGCGTGACGGCACTGACGAGCACGGCGCTGGCGACCCTCGCCGCTCCATGGCGCGACAGGTAACGTGCCACTTCGCCGCCTCCCATGGAGAAGCCCACCAGCGTCGCCTGGTCCAGGTCCAGCCCGTCCATCAGCGCCTTCAGGTCGTCCGCCAGCGTGTCGTAGTCGTAGCCCGTGGCCGGCTGGTCCGAGCGGCCGAAGCCGCGGCGGTCATAGGCGATGACGCGGTAGCCGGCGGCGACGAGATCCGGCGCCTGGTATTCCCACATGTCGGCGTCGAGCGGCCAGCCGTGAATGAGCACGACGGGCCGGCCCGTGCCCCAGTCGTTGTAGAAGAGGCGGGTACCGTCGGCTGTGGCGAGATGGGGCATGGCAGTCCTTTCCGGTGGTTCGGAAAGGAACGGCAGCCGGGCTTCTTCGTTCCGGGTCGCGGGCGACGGGGACGTTCGCCCAACAAAAAGCCCCGCGCTGGCGGGGCTTTTCTGGTCCTCGCGGGGAGGCGTTCGATCAGGTGCGCGGGCCCTGGATGATCTGGCGCAGGAGGTTGGCCTCCTCGCCGCCGGTGACGGTGGACCGCGAGATGAAATCGAAGACCTTGCCGTCCTGCAGCCCGTAATTGGCGATGCGCTCCACCTGGCGGCGCGAGTTGAAATAGACCGCCATCACGTTGCGCTCGACGGTCCGCGGCTGCTGGAAGGTGAAGGTGCGGGTCTGCTTCTCGGAGATGTAGTAGAAGACGTCGCCGTTGATGGTCGAGATCGTCGTCGGCGTGCCGAGCGCGATCATCACCTGGTCCTGGCTGTTGCCCTCCTTCACCTGGGCCAGCGCCTCCTCGGAGACGACATAGCCGCGGTTGAAGGTCTCGCCGATGCGGAACTGCGTCGGCGTCGGCAGGCTCGGGGTCAGCGACGACACGGAGGGCCCCTGCGAGCAGGCAGACAGGAGCACCGCGAGACCCGCGACCAGCGCTGCCTGGGCGGAACGTGACGTGACGCGCATCATTCTCGGCAGACCTTCTCAATCCCGATGCCGCCGGCGGGGCGGCAAGCCGCCGCTTGAAGACGACGGCGCGTTGACTTAACTCCCGTCGGCAACCATTTCAACCCGAAGGCGCCGAAGCCGATGATTCTGAGCCTGTTCCGGCGGAAGAAGCAGGACACGACCATCGAGACGCTTTACGGCGCCATCGTGGCGCAGGCCCGCAATCCCCTGTTCTACCGGGACCACGGGGTGCCGGACACGGTGCAGGGGCGCTTCGAGATGGTGGTGCTCCACGCCTTCCTCGTGCTCCATCGGCTGAAGGAGGAGAGCGAGGAGCGCCGGCAGCTCGGTCAGGAGCTCTTCGACATGCTGTTCCTCGATTTCGACCGTGGCCTGCGCGAGCTCGGCGTCTCCGACACCAAGGTGCCCAAGAAGATCCGCCAGATGGGCGAGGCCTTCTACGGCCGCGTCCAGGCCTACGACGCCGCCCTGGCCGGCGGGGAGGGTGAGAGCCTCGAGGCGGCGCTCGCCCGCAACGTCCTCGCCGCGCCCTCGGGCGACACGCGCGTGCTCGCCTCCTATGTGCGGCAGGCGGCCGCCGCCCTGGCGGCGCGCCCCTACGAATCGTTCCTGACCGGGGACATCGAGTTCCCCGCCGTGCCGACGGGAGGCCGCTCATGACCGGTCAGAGCAGCGGAGGCGGCAGGCGTCCGGGTGCAGCCCTGCCACGGTGGCCGGTACGGATCGCCGACGTCCCCGCCGGCGGCGTCCACGTGCGCCGCCGCGACGTGCCGCCTGACGACCTCGCCGCCTTCGCGGCCTGGATCGGCGTCGACGCCATGAGCGCCCTCGACCTCGACATCCACGTGAGGCCCTATCGCGGCGACGGCCTGGCGGTGGAGGGCAAGGTCACAGCCACCGTCACCCAGACCTGCGTCGTCACCCTCGAGCCCGTGGAGAACGTCATCGCCGAGGAGGTCGAGGTGACCTTCCGCCCGGAGGACAAGCTGAAGGCCCATCTCGTCCACGACGAGGAGGACGGCCTGTCCATCGACGCCTCCGTCGCCGCCGACGATCCTCTGCTCGGCAATGGCATCGACGCGGCCGCCATCGCCGCGGAATTCCTCGCCCTCGGCGTCGATCCCTACCCGCGCAAGCCCGACGCCGCCTTCGAGCCGCCCGAGGACGGCGCCGAAATCTCGCCTTTCGCGGGGCTTTCCAAACTGAAGCGCGGGACCTAAACAGGCGCCGGTTCGGTGTTCGGCCTGCCTGCCCCTTGTGCAGGCGCTGCCAGTCGCTATTGTCCCGGCGTCTCGCGCCGTCGGCTCCGAAGTCTTACGTGACTCCCGGCTCCGGGCGTCGGTCATACGGATAGGTGCATGTCCGAAAAGGTACGGCTGGCCCTCGACGTGATGGGGGGCGATTTCGGTCCCTCCGTGGTCGTGCCGGGCGCGGAGATCGCGCTGTCGCGCCACGGCGACATCGAATTCGTCCTACTCGGCGACGAGCGGCAGATCGCCCCTCTGCTCGCCGCCAATCCGCGCGTCCGCGCCCGTTCCGAGATCGTTCACGCCGACGTTGCCATCCGCATGGACGACAAGCCCTCCAAGGCGTTGCGATACGGGCGCCGCGTCTCGTCCATGTGGCGCGCCCTCGACGAGGTGAAGTTCGGCAGGGCCGCAGCCGCCGTCTCCGCCGGCAATACCGGCGCGCTGATGGCCATGGCCGCCTTCAACCTGAAGACCATGGAGGGGGTCGAGCGTCCGGCTCTCGCCGCCCTCTGGCCGACGCTGAGGGGCGAATCCATCGTCCTCGACATGGGCGCCTCCATCGGCGCCGATGCCGCCGCCCTCGTCGACATGGCCGTGATGGGCGCCGCCATGGCGCGGGTGGTCTTCGATCTCGACCGGCCCACCGTCGGTCTCCTCAATATCGGGGTGGAGGAGGTCAAGGGCCTCGAATTCATCCGCGAGGCCGGCCAGATCCTGCGCGACGCCGACATGCCGACGCTTGACTACCGCGGTTTCGTCGAAGGCGACGACATCGGCAAGGGCGTCACGGACGTCATCGTCACCGAGGGCTTCACCGGCAACATCGCGCTGAAGACCGGCGAGGGCACCGCCAAGCAGATCGGCGAGTACCTGCGCGCCGCCATGTCGCGCACCTGGCGCGCCAAGCTCGGCTATCTGCTCGCCCGCAACGCCTTCTCGACGCTGCGCGAGAAGATGGACCCGCGCAAGAGCAACGGCGCCGTCTTCCTCGGCCTCAATGGCGTCGTGATCAAGAGCCATGGTGGCACCGATCCGCTAGGCTTTGCCAGCGCGGTCGATCTGGCCTACGACATGGCCCGCTACGACCTGCAGTCGAAGATCCGTTCCATGCTGGACGCCTATCATGCTTCGCGTCCGGCCCCGCCGGTCGCCCCTCTCGAGGCCACATCGTGACACTTCGTTCCGTGGTGCGCGGCGTGGGCAGCTATCTGCCCGCCCGCGTCATGACAAATGCCGAACTCTCGACGCTGGTCGACACGTCGGACGAGTGGATCGTCCAGCGGTCGGGCATCCGCGAGCGCCACATCGCCGCCGAGGGGGAGACGACCTCCGATCTCGGCCTCGCCGCCGCCCGGGCGGCGCTCGCCGCCGCCGGCATAGACGCCCAGGACATCGACCTGATCGTCCTCGCGACCTCGACTCCAGACCGCACCTTTCCCGCCAGCGCGACGACCGTGCAGGACCGCCTCGGGATCCGCCACGGCGCCGCCTTCGACCTGCAGGCGGTCTGCTCCGGCTTCGTCTTCGCCCTGTCGACCGCCGACAAGTTCCTGCGCTCGGGCAGCCACAAGCGCGCCTTGGTGATCGGCGCGGAGACCTTCTCCCGCATCCTCGACTGGACCGACCGCACCACCTGCGTGCTGTTCGGCGACGGCGCCCGCGCCCGGCGGCA
>JAEZGJ010000257.1 GCA_023416965.1 Pseudomonadota bacterium
TTGAAGTCACGGCGCGGTGCATCGCCGTCGCGGGCGCGGAACGGGCGCTCGCCGCGCGGCTTGAACTCCCGGTCGCGATCGCGGAACGGGCGGTCCTCCGCCTGACGGGCCTGACGGCTCTCGAAACGCTCCTGTCGCTCGGCAGCCGGGCCGTCGCCGCCCATCTTCTCGACGCGCACGCGCCGGCCGCGGGAATCGGTCACCGGAGCGCCGCGCTTGAAGTCGCGCTCGCCGCCCTCCTCGCCGCCGCGTCCGCCCTTGTAGCCGGGGCGCGCCTTGTTGCGGGGACCGAAATCCGTCGCCTCGCCGTCGCGCCAGACGCGCGGACGGTTGCCGAACCGGTGCTCCGGCGTCTTGCCGGCGCCACGCTCGCCCTCGTCGCGGTCACGGCCGAAGCGGGAGGGACGCTCGTCGCGATCCCGACCGAAGCGGGACGGCCGCTCGTCGCGGTCGCCGAAGCGGGCCGGGCGCTCGCCGCGTCCCTCGAAACGCGCCGGACGGGCATCTCGGTCGGGGCGCCCTTCGGGACGGCCCTTCCGGGCGGAACGCTCCTCGCGGGCGCCCACCTGCTCGAAGACCGGCCGGTCGAACTCGACGCCGGCGAGCTCGGAGAGCTCCTCGCCGAGTTGGTCACGCAGCACGCGGGTGCGGATCTCGTCCACCTCGCCCTCCGGCAGCTCGCCGAGCTGGAAGGGACCGAAGGAGACACGGATGAGGCGGTTCACGTCGAGGCCGATGGCGCCGAGGACGTTCTTCACCTCGCGGTTCTTGCCCTCGCGGAGCGACAGGGTGAGCCAGCTGTTGGCGCCCTGCACGCGGTCGAGCTCGGCCTCGATCGGCCCGTATTCGATGCCGTCCACCTCGATGCCCTTGCGCAGGCGATCGAGCGTCGCCTGGTCGACGCTGCCATGGGCGCGAACGCGATAGCGGCGCAGCCATCCCGTGGCGGGCAGCGCCAGCACGCGCGCCAGGCCCCCGTCATTGGTCAGCAGCAGAAGGCCCTCGGTGTTGATGTCAAGGCGTCCGACCGTCACCACGCGCGGCAGGTCGTCGGGCAGGCGGTCGAAGATGGTCGGCCGGCCTTCCGGGTCGCTGGTGGTGGTCACGAGGCCGGCGGGCTTGTGGTAGAGCCACAGCCGCGTGCGCTCGCGCTCGGGCAGCTTCTCGCCGTCCACCAGCACCACGTCGCGCTCGGTCACGTTGATGGCGGGCGAGGTCAGCACCGTGCCGTTGACGCTGACGCGACCGGCCTCGATCCACTCCTCGGCCTCGCGGCGCGAGCAGAGGCCCGCGCGGGCGAGGACGCGGGCGATGCGCTCCTCGCCGCGGTTGACCGGCTCGAAGGAGCGGTCGCGCTCGCGGGGCACGCTGTTGCGGTCGCGCTGGCCGCGCTCCTCGGAGAACGACCGCTTCGGACGCTCGTCGCGGGGCCGCTCGGCGCGCGGCTTCTTCTCGATGCCGGCCTCCCGGGCCAGCGCCTTCACCACCGGATCCTCGTCGATGTCGTCGAGGAAGGCGGGCATGTCCTCGTCGGCGGCGATGGGGTCGTAGGCCTCGGCACGCGCGGCCTTGCCCTTGCGGGCGCCCTTGGCGGGCTTCGCTTCGGCGTCGGCTTCCGGCTCGGCGGCGGCGACCTCATCGACCGGAGCGGCCACGGCCTTCGCCTTGCCGGCCTTGGCCTTGGGCGCCTTGGCGGCCGGAGCGGTCTCGACAGTTGCGGTCTCGGCCGGTTCCGCCGCGATGGCCTTGGCCTTCGTCGACCGGGCCTTGGGCGCGGCGGCCTTGTTCGCCTCGACCTTGGTCTCGGCGACCTCGCCCTTCGCCGGTCTTGCCTTCGCGGGCTTGGCGGTGGGAGCGGCTTCGGCAGCCTTCGGCGCCTTCGCCTTCACGGTCTTGGCGGCAACTGCCTCGGCCGGAGCGGTCTCGGCGGCCTTCGCCTTCGTCGTCTTCGCGGTGGCCGTCTTCGCCTTGGCGGCGGTCACCGTCTCTGCCGGAGCCGTGGCGGCTTTCGCGGCCTTTCTGGCGGCGGCGGGCTTGGTCTCGGCGGTGGCCGGAGCGGCTTTGGAATCGGTTTTGCGCGTCCGGCTGGGGGCCGGACGGTCATCGTCGCGCTTGCGGGGCATGGGGTTCTCGTGAGATCGGGTTGTCGCGGCGCCGTCCGGCGTGCGCGGCCGGGTGCCCCGGCAGGAGCGCGGGCCTTTAGCACGAACGGGGCGAAATGGCGAGACCCGGTGATTCGCGGCAGCCGCAGGCGGCATCAACCCCCATGGCGGAGGCCCTGGGGGAAGCGCGGGCGGCCGCCGCGCGCGGCGAGGTCCCGGTCGGTGCGGTGATCGTCCGCGACGGCCTCGTCATCGCCCGCGCCGGCAACCGCACCCTCGCCGACCGCGATCCCACCGCCCATGCGGAGATCGTCGCCATCCGCATGGCCTGCGCCGCCCTCGGCTCCGAGCGCCTGCCCGGCTGCGACCTCTACGTGACCCTCGAGCCCTGCCCGATGTGCGCCGCCGCCATCTCCTTCGCCCGCATCCGCCGGCTCTATTTCGGTGCGGCGGACGTGAAGGGCGGGGCGGTCGAGAACGGCGTCAGGCTCTACGGGAGCCTCACCTGCCACCACCGCCCCGAGGTCTATGGCGGAATCGGCGAGACTGCCTCGGCCGAACTCCTGCGCGACTTCTTCCGCGACCGCCGCTAGGCGCCCGGCCGCGAGCCGAGGCGGGTGTCGCGCGCGATCATCCGCGTCAGGATGACCACCGGCACGATGCCGATGGCGACGATCACCAGCGCGCCGGTGGAGGCCTGGGCGAGCCGCTCGTCGGATGCGAGGTTGTAGACGCGGATGGCGAGCGTGTCGAAATTGAACGGCCGCACGATGATGGTGGCCGGCAGTTCCTTCAGCACGTCGACGAAGACGAGCAGCGCCGCCGTCAGAAGCGGACGCCTGAGCATCGGCGCATGGATGGCCGCCGCGACCTTGGCCGCGCTGGCGCCCAGCGTGCGCGCGGCGGCGTCCAGCGAGGCCGGGATCTGGTGCAGGCCGGATTCCACCGGGCCCGCCGCGACGGCGAGGAACCGGACGAGATAGGCATAGAGGAGCGCCGCCGCCGTACCGGAGAAGAGCAGGCCGGTGCGCCATCCGAAAGCGGCCTTCGCCCATCCGTCCAGCGCCGCGTCGAGCCCGCCGAGCGCCATGAGGATGCCGACGGCGATGACGGTGCCCGGCACCGCATAGCCGATGCTGGCAACGCGGATGGCCGTGGCGGTGAGGGGTCCCGGCGCCAGCCGCCCCGTATAGGCGACGAGGGTCGCGGCGGTCACCACGAGCAGTGCGGCGGCGCCGGCGAGGACGAAGGAGTTCTGCGCGTAGACGAGGAACCGTCCGCTGAGCAGCGGGTCGCCGTCGAGGGCGTGCAGGCGCAGCAGCGCCGCTACAGGCAGGATGAAGCCGAGGAGGACGGGCAGCCCGCAGGCGATGAAGGCCAGCGCTCCGGCGCGCCGCGTCAGGTACAGCGGCGCGATGGTTCGGTGGCGACGTCCGCCGGCGCCGAAGCGACGGTCCCGCCGGGCCAGGAACTCCACCGCCACGAGCAGGAGCACGAAGCCGAGGAGGCCGGTGGCGAGCTGGGCCGCGGCCACCCGGTCACCGAGGCCGAACCAGGTCCGGTAGATCGTCGTCGTGAAGGTCGTCACCCCGAAATATTGCACCGTGCCGAAATCGGCGAGCGCCTCCATCAGCGCCAGCGCCACGCCGGCCGCGATGGCCGGCCGCGCCATCGGCAGGCCGACGCGCAGGCAGGCGGCCCAGGGGCTGGCGCCGAGGGTGCGCGCCGCCTCAAGCACGCAGGTCGACTGGTCGAGGAAGGCTGCGCGGGCAAGGAGATAGACGTAGGGGTAGAGCACGAGGGTCAGCATGAGGCTGACACCGGGCAGGTTGTGGATTTCGGGAAACCAGTAGTCGCCGCGCGACCAGCCGAACATCGCCCTCAGGCCGCCCTGGATCGGGCCGGCGAAGGCCATGGCGTCGGTATAGGCATAACCGATGATGTAGGCCGGCACGGCGAGGGGCAGCAGCAGCAGCCATTCGAAGGCGCGCGAGCCGGGAAAGCGGCAGAGCGTGACGAGCCAGGCGGTGCCGACGCCGATCGCCGCGGTTCCGGCGCCCACCATCACCATGAGCCCCAGCGTGTTCAGGACGATCTCGGCGAGCACCGTCTCGGCGAGATGGGCGATGGAGCCGCTGCCGCGCTGGAAGACGCTGAGGGCAACAGCGAGGATGGGCGTCGCCACCACCGCCGCGAGGACCAGCGCCGTCCCCAGCAACGCATGACGCCCGGCCATGAAGACCGGGCGCTGCTGGGCAGGCGGGGAGGGGCCGAGGACGGCGTCGGTCAAGGCATCACTTCCAGCCGGCGCGGTCCATGATCTTCAGCGCCTCGGCATTGTTGCGGGCAAAGACGCGGGCATTGAGCGGATCGACCTTGAACTGGCCCCAGGCGGCGACATGGGGCGGCGGCTCGACCCCCGCCACGACCGGATATTCCGAATTGCCGAAGGCGAAGTAGCGCTGCGCCGAGGGGGTCGACAGATATTCGAGGAAGGCCTTGGCCGCGTCGATGTTCTTGGCATGGCGGGCGATACCCGCGGCCGAGATGTTGACGTGGGTGCCGCGGTCGCCCTGGTTCGGGAAGACAACGCGCAGCTTCTCCACCACCGCCTTGTCCTCGGGCTTGGACGACTTGGCGAGACGGCCGAAATAATAGGTGTTGGCGACGGCGATCTCGCCCTCGCCGGCGGCCGCCGCCTTGATCTGGTCGGTGTCGCCGCCGCGCGGTGGGCGCGCCATGTTGGAGACGACGCCGCGGGCCCAGGCCTCGGTCTTCTCCGGCCCGTGGGCGGCGAGGATCGAGCCGGTCAGCGACTGGTTGTAGACGTTGGTCGAGGAGCGGATCAGCACCTTGCCCTTCCATTTCGGGTCGGCGAGATCCTCATAGCTGCCGATCGCGCCTTCGGCCACCTTGTCCTTGGCGACGAGGAACACGCGGGCGCGGGTGGAGAAGCCGAACCAGTTGCCGTCGGGGTCGCGCAGGTTGGCGGGAATGCGGCTGGCCAGCGCCTCCGATGCGAAGGGCTGCAGCAGGCCCATGCCCACGGCCTTCTCGATGCGGCCCGCATCCACCGTGATCAGCACGTCGGCGGGGGAGTTGGCGCCCTCGCTCTGCATGCGGGCGAGCAGCGGGTCCTCGCCGGCCTCGACGCGGTTGATGGCGATGCCGGTCTGCTTGGTGAAGTCGGAATAGAGCGCCTCGTCGGTGTCGTAGTGGCGCGAGGAATAGAGGTTGAGGGTGCGTGTCTGGGCGCGCAGCAGGGCCGGGCTCGCAACGAGCAGCGCGGCGCCGCCGAGAAGCGCGCGACGGGTGGGGGAAAGGGCCATGGGGTCTCCAGCGGTCGGTCCTTGCGCTGCCGGACCGTGGGTGCGGATCGGCGGCGGGACAGGTTGCGCGACTATCCTATCGCCCGTTCCGCAGGGCAAGACCGTGGAAAAACATTGGAATGACTCCAGAGAGTTGTTTGGAATCGCTCCAAATGCAGAAATTTGTTGAAGCGGTTCGTCAACTTGAAAAGGCCGCCCCTGGCCAGATCGCAGCCGACCGGGAGTTCTGTCCCCCGCAGGACCCGATCAAAAATCTGCGACCGAAACGCGCAGCGTCCGAATCAGCGGCGTCCCGCCGCCGCATAGGCGCCGCTGCAGGCGATGAAATGATCTGTGCGGAACTGGCGCTCCGCCCGTCCATAGACGAGCGGCGCGCCGTCGGGCCGTGTCATCTCGCCTCCGGCCGCCGCGAGGACGGCATGGGCCGCGGCGATGTCCCATTCGGTGATGGAGGCGAAGCGGGCGCTGACGTCGGCCTCCCCCTCGGCGATGAGCGTGTATTTCAGCGAGGAGCCGACCGGACGCTGCTCGCCGATGCCGCGCCCGGCGTAATAGGCGCTGGTGGCGGCGTCGGGGTGCGACCGGCTCACCAGCGCGACAGGCCCCCCGGCGGGCAGGGGGCGGGTGCGGATGGCCCGGCGGTTCGTCGCAGTGGAGATCGGCGCGCCGGGGGGGAGGTCCATCGCCTCGGCCGTCGATCCCGCGCCAAGCCACAGCCGCGACAGGGCTGGCGCATAGACGATGCCCGCCACCGGCCGCCCTTCGGCGATCAGGCCGATATTCACCGTGAACTCGCCGTTCTGGCTGATGAACTCCCGCGTGCCATCGAGCGGGTCGACGGCGACGAGCAATCGCGTCGAGGCCGGCCAGGAACCGGCGGCGGCGGCCTCCTCGGCAAGGACCGGCACGTCCGGCAGCAGGCGTGCGAGCCCTGCCAGGATGACCTTTTCTGCCGCGTGGTCGGCGGCCGTGACCGGGGAGCCGTCGCCCTTGATCGACGGCTCCCCGCCGTAATGGGCCATGATCTCGGCGCCGGCCGTGCTGGCGAGGGTGCCGAGGGCATCAATCAGGCGCGCGTCGGTGAAGTCGGTGCTCATCGGCTCTGACTAGGCGAAGCGGGGCCACGAAGGAAGTGTCTCGTTGCCGGTCATCCGCGCAACGCTTTCTTCACCGCCTTTCTTGGCAGGCTGTTCATCCGGCCGCGCCATGATGAACGCCACGTTAGGGACATTTCCCGCATTTTCGGAAAAGCCGATGAGTGTTGCGTTCGGCACACAGCGCCCGGGCCGCCGGGCCTTCAGATGGTTCGCCTTCGCCATGGTCACGCTGACCATGGCGGCCTGCGGCCGCTATGCCTATGAGCGGCGCGAGCAGTGGCGCTCCGACCTCGAGAGCCGCTGCATGGCCTCCGGCGCCGTGCAGATGTCGCGCTACGTCCAGCGCACCAACACGATCAACGGCCCCGGCACCTGCGGCATGGACTATCCGCTGCGCGTCGCCGCGCAGGCGCGCGGGCAGGTCGCCTACAACCGCCCGCAGACGCTCGCCTGCCAGATGGTGCCGACCGTCGACCGGTGGATCGACAATGTCGTGCAGCCGGCGGCCCAGCGCTGGTTCGGCGCCGCCGTCCTCGAGGTGAAGGCCGGCTCCTATGCCTGCCGCGGCATCCGCGGCGGCCGATCCGGCCGCATGTCCGAACATTCCTACGGCAATGCGCTCGACGTGTTCGCCTTCGTCCTGTCGAGCGGACATACGGTGGTGGTGCGCCAGCACTGGCGCGGCGAGACGGCCGAGTCCGGGTTCCTGCGCGAGATCTTCGTGCGCGCCTGCGACCATTTCACCACGGTGCTTGGCCCCGGCGCCGACCCGTTCCACTACGACCACTTCCACCTCGACCTGGCACGGCACGATCCCCGCTGGACCCGCCGCGTCTGCCGTCCGCGGCCCGAGACCGTGCAGATGCTGCAGCCAACCGCGCCGGGAGGCGCCTTCGGCTGGGGCATGAGCCAGCCGCGCATGCTGACGCGCTGAGGACCGGCGCGCCGCGGCAGCCTTTCGATCCCGCGGCGCATCCCTTACATTCCGGCATGCGCCGTCCGCGCGGAGCGTGCCGCCTTGCAGAACACGTTGCTCGCCATCGCCATCGCCCTCATCGCCGCCGTCGTCGCGGCGGTGATCGGCCCGTGGCTGGTCGACTGGAACGGCTACCGGCCGCGCATCGAGGCCGAGGCCTCGCGCCTGTTCGGCACGCCGGTGCGGATCGGCGGCGATCTCTCCATCCGCCTCCTGCCGACCATCCGGGTCGACGCCCGTGACGTCGCCATCGGCTCGCAGACCAGCGGCGCGCGGATCGGCCGGCTGCACGGAGAATTGCGCGTCGCGCCGCTGCTGCGCGGCGAGGCCTCCCTCAACGCCCTCCATATCCGCGATGCCGACGTGCGCCTCCGGCTCGGCCAGGTGCCGGGCCGCGTCCTGCCTATCGAGGCGCTGACGGTCGAGAACGCCCGCCTCTCGGTCTCCGAGGAGGGCGGTCCCGCCACCCTCCTCGCCGAGCGCATGATGCTGTCGGGTGAGTCGCGCGGCGCCGCCGGCCCGGTCAGGCTCGAAGGCTCGGCCACCGTGGGCGAGACCGTCCTGCCGCTGCACCTGATGATGAGTCTCGCCGAACAGGGCGACCTCATGCTGCGCCTGAGGGTGCCGGAACGGCCCGACGGCCCGGGTCTCGAGGCCGAGGGCACGATTGGCGCCGAGGGGCGCCCGCGCTTCGACGGCACCCTCGTCATGACCGGCCGCAGCGGGCGGCTGCCCTGGCGCGTCTCGGGTCCCGCCGCCGTGACGGCCCAGGCGCTCGTCATGCAGCGGGCGGAGGCGCAGGTCGGCTCCGGCGAGCGCATCGCGCGCGCGACCGGCTCCTTCCGCCGCGGCTTCGGGTCCAATGGCGGGGCGATCGAGGCGGTGGTCGCCGTCAGGCAGGCCGACCTCGACAGGCTGATCGAGGGTCCGCCGCGCACGCCGCGTGCCGTCATCGCCGCGCTCCTGGCGGAAGTCCCGCGCCTGGCCGAGGGCGCCGTGCCCATGACGCTCGGCTTCGACATTGCCGGCGCGACCCTCGGCGGCGCGCCGCGGGGGGGCCGGCGCGGGGCCCGGGGAG
>JAEZGJ010000050.1 GCA_023416965.1 Pseudomonadota bacterium
GGCCGCCGCTGCGGCCGGAACCAGGATCGAGAGGAGCGCCAGGGCCTGGACGAGCTTCGCCATGCCCGAGATATGAGCGAGGCGACCGGTCGCCGCAACGGAAAGCTGCGCGGGTGGTTGACGCCTCAGGGCCCGACGAGCGCCACTGCGGCCGCGAGAACGCCGGCGAGCCCCTCGGTCGTCGGTAGGCTCGTGACCTCCGCCGGCCGGATCCAGCGGATCGCCGAGGCTTCCGGCGAGAGGGTCCCCTCGCCGGCGGTCCAGCGGGCGGCGAAGGAGACCACGACGAAATGGCGCTCCACCCGCCCTCCGGCATCGCGCACGATGATGTCGCGTGCCCCGCAAAGGCCGACGGGCTCGGCGCTGACGCCGACCTCCTCCATCAGTTCGCGGGCCGCCGCCTCGGCCAGGGTCTCGCCCACCTCGACGAGGCCGCCAGGCAGGCTGAACAGGCCGGCGCCGGGGGCATTGGCGCGCTGGGCGACCAGCACCCGGCCGTCGCGGATCACCGCCGTCGAGACGGCGAGGATTGGCCTTGCGGGATAGGAGCGGTCGCTCACCGCGTCATCAGCGCGTCGATGGCGTCCTGCGCCGAGGCGCCTTCGCCCTCGTCGTCGTCGTGGATGACGGCGTTCATGATGCCGGAGGTGCGGGCGGCGAGATGCTTCAGCCGGTCCGAGGCTTCCTCGGCGATGTAGCCGGCCATCGGCGTGCCGGCATGGGCCTTGAGCTGGGCGATGGTCTCCAGCATCACGGAATCCATCTCCTCCACCAGGGCGAGGAAGCGGCGACGCGACCCGACGGGCGCCTCGGCGAAGGCTTCCAGCACCAGGTCCTTGTCGCGATAGTGCGAGCGGATGAAATGCTCCTCGTAGGAGGCGGGCTGCCAGGCGAGCACGTCGTCGATGCAGTCGGGCATGGACGGAACCAGCTCGAGGAGCATGATGACTTCGTTGAAATGGTTGAGGTAGTCCGTCGCCAGCCGCGTTTCCGGATGAATATTGGCGGCGCGCAGGCGCTCCGGCGTCAGCTCTATTCTGGAATCCTGACGAACGGCGTCGAGCATGGAATGTGGTCGTCCCCAACTTTACATGACAGGTAGCCACGTCCGCGGTGAAAGAAGGCTTAAATCGATAAGAGCCGGTTTCCGGGACGCAAGGGCAGGCGAGGTTCGAAATGTGCGGCCGTTATGCCATCAAGACCATTCCCGAGGTGATGCAGGCGGCCTTCGGCTATGAGGACAGGCCGAATTTTCCGCCGCGCTACAACATCGCGCCCACCCAGCCGGTGCCCGTCGTCACGCTGGATCATGGCAAGAGGCGATTCGTGCTCATGCGCTGGGGCTTCATTCCCGGCTGGGTGAAGGACCCGAAGGATTTTCCGCTGGTCATCAACGTGCGCAGCGAGACCGCGCGCGAGAAGCCCTCGTTCCGCGCCGCCTTCACCCGCCGCCGCGCCCTGATGCCCGCCGATGCCTTCTACGAGTGGCACCGGGAGGGCAAGGTGAAGACGCCCTACCTGATCCGCAGACCCGACGGCGGCCTCTTCGCCTTCCCCGCACTGTGGGAGACCTGGACCTCGCCCGACGGCTCGGAGGTCGACACGGTGGCGATGCTGACGGCGGAGGCGCCCCCGCCGGTCGCCGCCATCCACCACCGCACGCCGGTGATTCTCGACCCCGCCAACTGGAACGAGTGGCTGGCGCCGGAGACGACGCCCGACCGGGCAGCCGCCCTGCTGGAGCCGCCGGTGCAGGCCGAACTGGAACTCGTTCCGATCTCCAGCGCGGTCAATCGCGTCGCCAATGACGGCCCGGAACTGCAGGAGCCCGCAGGGCCGGCGGTGGCGGCCCCGAAGGCGGCGCCACGCCGCCGGGAACCGGGCACGGCAGGCGGGCAGGGGAGCCTGTTCGACTGACGGTGGTCGCGGAGCGAGAGGGCGGCAGCCATGCCGTTAGCCTTAAGAGATTGACAACAAATCCCCGTCAAATTGGGAGAGCTGCTTTCCGGGCTATCCCGCCCGGGCGGTCGGCACCACGGATTTTCCCATGCCTCCGCGTCCGGTCCTGCGCACGCGCCTCATGCTTCCCCTCATCGTGATGACGTGCATCGCGCTGCCGGTCGTGGCGGCCTCGGCTCCACGTCCGGGCCGTCCCGTCGCGGTCCTCAGCTGGTCGGCCGATGCCGGCGGAGCCGCGGCGGTCGCCGCCCGCGCGGAGGGACAACTGCGTTCGGCCGCCCACAACAACCGCATCGTCATCGCCTCATCGACGGCCCCCGACTTCGTGGCGAGGCTCTACGGCGCCGGCGCCCTTCTGGTGGTGGACGCAACGATGGCCGCCGCCTGCCTCTCGCCCTTCATTTCGCTTTGAACAGGGAGCTCCCGTCATGAGCCTCGCCGCCCCGTCCTCGACCCTCGACCGCCTGCGGTCTTCCGTCGCCCCGCTCATGCAGGGCGCCATCGCCGCCGTCGCCGTCCTGGTGATGGGCATTGCGCTGATGCGCGGCGCCGGCGGCATGGCGATCACACTCGCCGGCACGGCGCTGGTGGCCGCTCTCGGCCTGCTCGCCATCGGCAGGGGCGGCAACGACCTCACCGCCCGCGTCGGCTCGTCGGTCGCCGCTGCGGCACTGGTGGCCTTCCTCACCTTTGCCCTCGAGCGGTCGGTCTACCAGATCGACATGCACATGGCCTTCTTCGCCGGCCTCGCCGTCGTCGCCCTCTGGTGCTGCTGGCGGTCGGTCGCAGCCTATACGGCCGTGGTTGCGGTCCACCATCTCGGCCTCAACATGCTCTATCCCCTGGCGGTCTTCCCCGAAGGCGGCGATCTCGGCCGGGTCGTCATCCACGCGGTCATCCTCGTGGCCCAGGCCGCGGCCCTCGCCTGGCTCTGCAACCGTCTGGCGGCGGCCTTCGCCGTGTCGGATGCGGCCGTCGCCGAGGCCAATCGCGCCACCGAGCGGATGGAGGCGGCCGCCGCCAGCGAGCGGTCGCTGACCGCCGCCCAGACCGAGCGTCAGTCCCGGCTCGAGGCAGCCATCGCCGAGTTCAAACGCCACATTGCCGGCGTTCTCGACGCTGTGCGCAGCGGCATGGCGGCACTGGGCGACGCTACGTCGACAGTGCGCGACGCGGCGCACGGAACGGTGCAGATGACCGAGCGCGCGGCCCAGTCCTCCCAGGCGGCGGTTTCCAATATCGGCGCCGTCGCCACGGCCACCGACCATCTCAGCGCCTCGGTCGGCGAACTCGCCCGCAAGGTCGGCGAGACCGCGACGGTCGTGCGCGAACTCGCGGGCGAGGCCACGCAGGCCAATGACAGCATTTCCGAGCTTTCCGGCGCGGCGGAGAAGATCGGCACCGTCGTGGCGCTGATCCAGTCCATCGCCGAGCAGACCAACCTCCTCGCCCTCAATGCGACGATCGAGGCGGCCCGCGCCGGCGACGCCGGCAAGGGCTTCGCGGTGGTGGCTTCCGAGGTGAAGTCTCTCGCCGTCCAGACTTCGAAGGCGACCGAGGAGATCGCCCAGCAGATCAATGCCGTCCAGCAGCTTACCAAGGGGGCGGTTGGCGCCATCGAGGGAATCTCCAACCGCATGGGGCAGATCGACCAGAACGCCTCGGCGCTCGCCGCCGGCATCGAGGAGCAGTCTGCCGCCGTTCAGGAGATCAACCGCAGCATCGGTGAGATGCGCGACCTCACCGCCAGGATCGAGAGCGCGGTGGGGGACATCGCCTCGCGCGCCGATGCCAGCGTCACCTCCTCCACGTCGATGGGCGCGACGACGACGAAGGTCGAGCAGTCCGCGACGAGCCTCGGCGCCGCCGTCGAGGACTTCCTCGGCAAGGTCGCCGCCTGACCGGACTTCGCCCCGGCGGGGACTTCAGAGCACCTTGCCGGGGTTGAGGATGCCCTTCGGGTCGAGCACGGCCTTCACCTGCCGCATGATGTCCATGGCGACCGGGTCCTTCACCCCCGGCAGGAGGTCTCGCTTCATTCGGCCGATGCCGTGTTCGGCCGAGATCGAACCGCCGAACTCGCCGACGATGTCGTGGACAATGGTCTGGACCGCGTCCCAGTGGTCGAGGAAGGCGGCCTTGTCCATGCCGACGGGCTGGCTGACGTTGAAATGGATGTTGCCGTCGCCGAGATGGCCGAAGGGCACGGGGCGGCAGTCCGGCATGTAGGCGTAGCAGGCCGCCACTGCCCTGGCGATGAACGCGGGCACGGCGGCGACGGGCACCGAGACGTCGTGCTTGATGGAGCCGCCTTCGAGCTTCTGCACCTCGCTCATGCCCTCGCGCAGGCGCCAGAAGGCGTTGCGCTGGTCGATCGTGTCGGCGAGCGCCGCATCGCTGACGATCCCCTCCTCGAAGCCGGCGGCGAGGATTTCCTCCAGCGTCTCGCGCAGGCCGGCGGCCGAGGCGGTGGAGAGCTCCATTAGGCAGTACCAGGGCGAGGCTTCCGCCAGCGGATCGCGCGCGCCGGCGAGGTGCCGCAGCACGAACTCGAAGAGGTTGCGCGGCATCAGTTCGAACCCCGTGACGGAGGGCCCGGCGCGCTCCTGCGCGGCGTTGAGCAGGGCGAGCCCCGCCTCCGGCGATGGCACCGCCACCCAGGCCGCCTCGATGGAGCGCGGCGCCGGATAGAGCTTCAGCACAGCCGCCGTGATGATGCCGAGCGTGCCTTCGGCGCCCATGAACAGGTGCTTCAGGTCGTAGCCCGTATTGTCCTTCTTCAGGGTCCGGAGGCCGTGCCAGATTCGGCCGTCGGCCAGCACCACCTCGAGGCCGAGCACGAGGTCGCGCGCCATGCCATAGGCCACAGCCTGGGTGCCGCCGGCATTGGTCGAGAGGTTGCCGCCGATGGTGCAGGAGCCCTTGGAGCCGATATTGAGCGGGAAGAGCCGGCCGGCGGCAGCCGCCGCGTCCTGCGCCTGCTGCAGCGTGACGCCGGCATCGACCGTCATGGTGTTGCCGGCGGGATCGACGGCGCGCACCGCCGTCATGCGGTTCAGCGACAGGACGATCTCCGCGCCCGTCTCGTGCGGCACGTGGCCGCCGACGAGCCCCGTCGCGCCGCCCTGCGGCACCACCGGCGTCCCCGTCTCGTGGGCGAGCGCCATGACGGCCGCGACCTCCTCGGTGGAGCCCGGGCGGACCACCAGCGGGGTGCGGCCGTGATAGAGGCTGCGGTCGTCGCGCAGATAGGGCGCCTGGTCGTCGGGGTCGGTGATGGCGTAGCGCGCACCGACGATGGCCGCGAAACGGTCGATCAGCGTCGCCGGCAGGGGCGGGGCGAGGGCGGTGACGGGCTTCGGCAGCGGCATGGCGGGCGTTCCGGCGGCACTGTTCGGGTCGGGGATGCCTATTGGGGCGCGCGGAGTGCGAGCGTCAACGGGTCCGAGCGGATGGCGGCGGTGAATTCGCCGCGAGCCTGTCCGAGGGTCTTCCGCCGGACGGCGTTCCGCCCTATCTGTGTTGACGGAGCTGCGACGTTCGTCAGGACACATTTCCCCGGGGCCTTATCGATCTCATGGGAGCTGTCCCTGTCCTCGACCCTGGTCTTGGGCACACGGCGCCCACCTACTTAGGTAGGTTCCCGGGATCGCCGTCCAACGGCAGAGTGGCTCCACTGATTTCTCGGCGCGGCTATGGCGACAAAGCAGCAGGCTGCCGCGCGGTTTGCGGCGAGATGGCCATGTCTCCCGTTCCGGGCTCCCGAACCTCCACCCGTCATGGCCGGCCCTGTGCCGGGCTTTTCGTCATGACGCGGCGGTCAAGTCGCGAATGCCCGGGACGAACCCGGGCATGACGGAGAGGGCGGAGCCCGATCTCGCCGCCTGATGTCCCCACCTCGACCTTTCATGCCCCACCCGCACCCTCCCCGCGCTGCGCGCAGGGAGGGAGACTTCGACCTCCCGGTCATGCTGGAGCGGTCGGGCCAGGCCCCCCCTGCCGACAAGGACGCGACGTCGTGGTCCCCCTCCCTG
>JAEZGJ010000191.1 GCA_023416965.1 Pseudomonadota bacterium
CTGCCGCACCGGCCCGCGCAGCGCCGTCATCTCGCGCAGGCCCTCGAGCCGCGACGCGCGCGCGAAGGTGTCGCGCGTGGAGGCGGGCGCGATGCCGGCATAAAGCAGCCGCTCGGGCAGGCGCGCGGTCTCGATCTCCTCCACGCGCCGGCGCATGTCCGGCGACAGGCGCCCGTAGGCGCGCGCGGTGACGAAGTCGCGCGGCTGGTGCGGGAAACGCGCGCCCGCGCGAAACACGCGCACGCCCGCCTCCGTGACCACCACGTCGCCGGTGCGCAGCGTATGATCGCGCGCGAGCGCGAGGCGCGCGAGGCCCTGGGTGACGCTTGCCTGGCAGGAGCAGCCCGGCACCAGCCGCTCGCGATAGCGGAAGGCGGTGGCGGTGGCGCCGTAGATCTGGCCGGTGTCGGAGCGCGCCGTCTCGATGGCGCCGTTGCGGGCGGTGAACAGGCGCACGGTGGCGCCGGGGCACATGGCGCCGCAGGCCTCCGCCTGGGCGCTGCGGCCGGCGCCGCTGGTGGCCGGGCCGACGGGGAAGAAATAGCCGTCGCAGGAGCGCACGCAGAAGGCGCGCGAGGAGCCGTCGGCCCCCGCCAGCGCCTGGCCCTGCCGGGTCGGGCGGGTGTTCATCTGGCGCGGCGTGTCCGCGGGCAGATGCGAGACGGTCGGTGCCGGCGCCCTGCCGAACCAGCCGGCCGCGGGCGCGGCGCGGCGACCGTTCTCGCCGCGGGCGATGGCGTAGAACTCGTCGCGGTCCTCCGCCACCGATCCGGAGACCGACAGGCAGGCCAGGCCGATGACGACGGCAATGCCGAAGACGCGGAACATGGAACGGCACCGATAGGTGGGTCACGATTGACCTTACGTAACCCTTAACGTTTCGGAAACCATTCGGCAAGCGCCGCCTCGCGTTAGGGTTGACGGGTATGTTGCCATCCTGCTGACAGAATTTGGCAACAGGCCGTATAGGGTGCTCCCAACCGAAGAGGAGAGAGCCATGGCCCAGAGCCTCACCGCCATCCGCGCCGCCGCCATCGAGGACCCCGAGGTGGAGGCGGTCCTCGCCGAATTCGACGGCGATCCCCGCCGCGCCATCCGCGCCCTGCTCGACGACATCGCGGCGCTGGCCGAGGACGAGCCGGCGGACACCCTGCTGACGGTCGCCGCCGCCATCCTGCCGGAGGCGCACCGGCCGGGCTGAGCCGCACCGCCCTGCGGCACGTCCCTGCGCCGGGCTCGCCCCTGTCGTGCGGCGGCGGCCATCCCCATCGCGGCAAAGGCGTCTAGCATTCGCCGATACCCTCGTATCGCCGGGAGCCGCCCATGCCGTCCTACAGCCCGACCACGTTCCAGGCCCTGACCTATTGCGATCAGGTGCCAGCCTTCCTCGCCGGCACCGACAGCCCCCGCGCCTATCTCGAGCGCTGCCTCGCCACGATCGAGGAGCGCGAGCCGGTGGTGAAGGCCTGGGTGACGCTGAACCGGGAGGGCGCCCGCGCCGCCGCGGATGCCGCCACGGAGCGCTACAGGGCGGGCCGGCCACTCTCGCCCATCGACGGGATCCCGGTCGGCATCAAGGACCTCTACGCCACCCGCGACATGCCGACGAAGATGGGCAGCCCCCTCTATGAGAAGAACTGGCCGAAGCAGGATTCGGCCAGCGTCCAGGCGCTCCGGGCGGCGGGCGCGGTGATCCTCGGCAAGGCGGTGACGACCGAGCTCGGCATGTCCCATCCCGGCCCCACCACCAACCCCTTCTCGGCGGAGCATTCGCCGGGCGGCTCGTCGTCGGGTTCGGCGGCGGCGGTGGGCGCGCGCATGGTGCCGGTGACGCTGGGCTCGCAGGTGGTCGGCTCCTGCATCCGGCCCGCCGGCTTCTGCGCCAATTATGCGCTGAAGCCCACCATGGGCGCCCTGCACCGCGGCGAGCGCCAGGGCTTCAGCCAGAGCCATCTCGGCGTCCATGCCGGCAGCCTCGAGGACATGTGGCGCGTCGCCCACGAGATCGCCATCAGGGCCGGCGGCGATCCCGGCTATCCCGGCCTGGTCGGCCCGGCGGATCTCCACGCCCCCGTCGCCCCCTCCCGCCTCGTGGTGATCGAGGCCGAGGGCTGGGCGGCCACCGACGCCGCCTCCCGCGCCGCTTTCGAAACCGTGCTGGCGGCGCTGCGCGACGCCGGCGTTTCCATCGTCACCCGCCGCGACAATCCCGTCGTGGAGGCCTTCGAGCGGGCCATCGGCGACAGCCTCGCCATGACGCGGGACATCTGTGCCTACGAGATGCGCTGGTCGCTCGACAATCTCGTCGCCGAGCACGGCGGCGGCCTCTCCGACAGCCTGATGCAGCGGCACATTCTCGGCCAGAAGGTGACGCTGGACGAGTACCGCGCCCTGCTGGTGGCCCGCGACCATGCCAGGCGCGCCCTGCTCGCGGTCGCGGCGGCGGGCGATGCCATGATCTGCCTGTCGAATGTCGGCGCCGCCCCGCGGCTCGACAACAAGGGCACCGATTCCGGCATCGCCCACACCACCGGCCTGCCGGCCTTCAACGCCTGGACCTCGGTGACCGGCGCGCCGGCCATCTCGCTGCCGCTGCTCGCCATCGACGGCCTGCCCTGCGGCGTGCAGGTGATCGGCCAGCAGCACGGCGACCATGCCCTCACCGGCATCGCCCGCTGGGTGGCGGAGACCGTGCTGGCGGCGGAGCGGCGGAAGGCGGGCTGACGGCGCCCCCTCACCCGGCGCCTGACGGCGCCACCCTCTCCCACGAGGGGAGAGGGGCACTGTCTCGCGCGGCGCATGTGAATCTGCAGCGGCCGACGCACCGCGATCCCTCTCCCCTCCGTGGGGAGAGGGTGCGCGTCAGCGGGCGGGTGAGGGTGGAGCCCACGCAGGAAGGTCCTCCGAACCTCCGCGGCATGCCCGGGCTTGTCCCGGGCATCC
>JAEZGJ010000193.1 GCA_023416965.1 Pseudomonadota bacterium
CACATGGGCGGGGGTCGCCGCCAGCATGGCGCGGTACATGTCCCGCCCCTGGCGCGAGGCGGCGGAGGCGGGATCGGCGAGCTGGGCGCGCGACAATTGTCCGATGAGCGACAGGCCCTCGAGGAAAGGTCCCCCGAGCGAGATGCCGTCGGGATTGGCCTCGATCTCGCGGCGGCCGATGCGCATGAGGTCGACGCTCTCCTGATGGGTCCTCGGCGTCGCGGCTTCCACCTCCCAGGCTCGCCAGGTGAGGTCGCGAACCAGCGCCACCAGCGCCGCGTCCGTGATCGCCGCGACGGCGACGCCAGGTGACGACAGGGCGGCGAGCGCCTTGGCGGCGGCGGCCGGCACCGGCCGGGCCAAGTCGTAGGGCCGCTTCGTCGATCGCCGCGCCATGACATGGGCAAAGAGCGGATCGGGGGTCGTGGCGGCGTCCCTGACCAGCGTCAGCCGCGCCACGGGCCGCCGGTCGAGGCGCGGATGCGGCTCGCCCTCAGGAAACGGCAACACGTCGAGCCGGTGGCCGATCGCCGTCGCCGCGATGGCGGCCAGTTCGCAGAAGCAGGCGAGGCCGATGGTGATCTGCCGGTCCAGGGGGTCGGTCTCGGGGAGCCGCCGGTCGAGGTCGCAGAACAGTGTCATGGTCGAGGGGCCGGTCAGCTCGACGATCCAGGGCGGGCGGTTGTGCGGGTTCGGGGCGAGGACAGCATGCTCTACGACGAAGCGGCGCGGGTCCTGTCGCGATCCGCCGGCCTGGCTCCAGGGGAGCAGCGCCGCCGTCGGCGTCCGTGTCAGCGCGAAGGCCGTTGCTCCGGTCGCGGCAACGAGGCCGGTGGCGGCGGAGGAGAGAAGGAAGAGGCGTCGGTTCATGGCAGTGCTCCGATGGTTCGATATCTGACAAGATAATTAGATACCAAATCAAATCCCAGCGGTCAATCTGGTTAGATATCAAATTGAATGAGCCGGGAGCGTCCTCTCTTCCCGGGAGGCGTCGGACGCAAGAGCATCGCCTGCCGCGGAAGTGGGAGGCTGCCGTGGCGCAATGGCGGGAGCAGAAACAGGCCGTTACCTTTACGGGAGGCAAAATCGCCGTCTAGATTTGGGGCGGCGGTCGTCCGGCGGCTGCGAAACCACGCTGTAGAAATCCGGGGAAACACATGTTCAGGACCTGTCTTCTCGCCACGACCGCAGCCGCCGTCCTGGCTTTCGGCACGCTGATCACGACCACGCCGGCGCAGGCCCAGTGCACGGCGCGCTTCACCTGCGACCCCGGAGTAAGCCCGGTCTGCTGGTTCCGCCTCTTCTATCGCAACGGCAACAGCTCGGTCTTCACGGTGCCCGCCGGCGGCCAGCGCCGCATCTTCGGCCTTTCGCCGGGCGAGCGCTACTGCTCGTCGAACCGCGGCACCCCGGGTTTCCAGTGCAACAGCCAGCGCATCCGCATGGCCTGCTGAGGGTGCGGGGCGCGTCGGCCCCCGCTAGCGCGGCGCGCCCCAGGACTTGCTCGCCTGCACCATGGAGGGAAGGTCCTGCCGCTGTCCCATGGCCGGCGGGTGGGGCGGCAGTTCCGGCATGCGCCCGCCCGCCTTTTCCACCAGCGCCTGCACCCGCTTGGTAATGGAGGGGTGGGTCGAGAAGAGATCGGCGAAATCGTCCGGATCGTTCTCGAAACACATGTCCATAACGCCCGAGGGCACGCCCTCGATGTCGGCCCGGCCGGAGATCTTCAGCAGAGCCGAGATCATCGCGTCGGGGTTCTTGGTGAGTTCGACGGCACCGGCATCGGCCAGGTACTCGCGCGAGCGCGACAGCGACAGGCGCACGACGATCGCCAGCACCCAGGACACCACCACCAGCGCCACGCCGATCAGCACCACCACGATGGCGCCGCCGCCCTTGCGGTCGTCGGAGGACGAGCGGATGCCGCCGCGCAGGAAGGCGCGGAACACGAGTTCGCCCACCAGCGAGATGACGCCCGAGATCACCACGGCGATGATCATCAGGCGAACGTCGCCGTTGCGGATATGGGTGAGTTCGTGGGCGAGGACCGCCTCCACCTCCCTGTCGTCGAGGCTGTTGAGGAGGCCGGTGGTCACCGTCACCGTGAACTGCTTCTCGTTGACGCCGGAGGCGAAGGCGTTGAGCGCGTCGCTCTGCAGGATGGCGAGCTTCGGCGTCGGCATGCCACGCGAGATGCAGAGGTTCTCGAGCATCCGGTAGAGCTTCGGGTTCTCCTCCTGGCTCACAGGTTCCGAGCCCGTCATCTTGCCGATCAGCGCGACGTTGAAACGGTAGCCGATCAGCACCCAGAGGGCGGTGGCGGCCGTGACGAAGGGCAGGGCGATGAGGAAGACGCGCCACGTCTCCCACATCACGTAGGAGCCGATGTGGTAGCCCGACATCCCGTACCCGATGAGAATGATCCCGAAGGTCAGGAGATAGGCGAGGACGAACAGCCCGGCGATGAGGAATCCCGAGCGGATCTTGTTGTTGCGGATATGGCCGTAGAGCCCGTAGGCCTCGCCGATCATGGCGCTGCCGCCGCTCTCAGAACTTCACGGTCGGCGCCGTCTCGATCTGCGCGCGCGTGTCCGGGCCGACATCGAAGAACTCGCGCGGCGTGAAGCCCATCGAGGCGGCGAAGAGCACCGCCGGGAAGGCCTGGATGGAGGCATTGAACTCGCTCACCGCATTGTTGAAGAAGCGCCGCGCGGCGGCCAGCTTGTCCTCGACATTGCCGAGGTCGACCTGGAGCTGCTGGAAATTGGCGCTGGCCTTGAGGTCGGGATAGGCCTCGCCCAGCGCCATCAGGCGGCCGACGGCACCCGAGAGCTGCTGCTCGGCCGCAGCCTGCGCCGCCGGGCCGTGGGCGCCCTGGGCCGCGTTGCGGGCGGCGATCACGGCGTCGAGCGTCGACTTCTCGTGGGCGGCATAGCCCTTCACCGTCTCGACGAGGTTGGGGATGAGGTCGTGGCGCTGCTTCAGCTGCACGTCGATGTCGGCGAAGGCCTGGTTGACCCGCTGCCTCAGGCCGACGAGCCCGTTGTAGACGAAGACGGCGTAGACGGCGGCGGCGATGACGATGCCGAGAATGGCCCAACCCATGGCGTGGCTCCTCCAGGACGACGGGGGGCCGAGACTGTCACGGCCCCGCCCGGTTCGCAAAGACAAGGCGCGCGGCCGTGTTTCAGCGCGATGTCGGCAGGTGCCCCGCCGCGTGACGGAAGGCCGTCAGAAGCGGGTGGTGAGCGCAGTCAGCCAGGCCGGTGAGAGTTCGACCAGCCGGGCCTCGATGGTCTTGTCCCAACCTGTGAGCACCAGCACGGCGACCGCGACCACCACGAGGCCGAGGGCCGTTTTGGCGCCCTGGCCGGCCGCCATCATCCGCTCGCGCAATCCGAGGAGCTTCTCGCGCGACAGGGCGCCAAGGGCGGCGAGCGGCAGGCCGGCGCCGATGCCGAAGGCGAGCATGGTGAGGCCGACCTGGCCGAGGTTCTCGCCGCGCGCCGCCATCAGCGATGCGGCCCCGAGGGTCGGCCCGACGCAGGGGCTCCACACCGCCCCAAGCAGCAGGCCGACGCCGAACTGGCCGGACAGGCCGCCCCGATCGAAGCCGCCGAAGCGCGCCTGCGTCCAGTCCGACAGTGGCCCCGCCGCCGTCGCGAGGCGTGCGCCCGCCGCCGGCACCAGCATCGCGAGGCCGAGGGCGAGCAGGATGACGCCGGCCACCGTGCGGAAGACGCCGAGGTCGAGCCCCAGCGAGAAACCGACCGTGGCGACGAAGAGCCCGATCACCGTGAAGGAGAGGGCGAGGCCGGCGGCGAGCACCAGCGGCCCGCGCCGGTGCTCGGAGGCGGCGCCCCCGAGCACGATGGGCAGGATGGGCAGCACGCAGGGCGACAGGATCGACACGATCCCCGCCAGGAAGGCGAAGCCGATGAAGGCGAACATGGGCGAAGTCCCTGCGGCTGGCTGTGATGGCTGCGGCTCAGATGCTCTTCGCCACCAGCGCCGTGATGGAGGCTTCGTTGGTGTCGCCTGCCGACCGGCCGACCTCCTGCCGTCCCTTGAACACCACCAGCGTCGACTGGCTCTGCACGTTGAGGGTCCGCAGCACATCCTTCTGGCTGTCGAAATCGACGCTGAGGAAGACGAGGTCGCGGAAGCGCGGCTGGGCGGTCAGCTTCTGGAGGATCGGCTGCTGCGCCCGGCAGGTGGGGCACCAGGGCGCCGTCACCTCGATGAGGAGCGGCTTGCCGGCCGCCTGCGCCGCGGCGAAGGCGGCCTGGGTGAAGCGCTGCGCGGCGGCGCGCGCGGGCAGGGAGGGCGCGGCGGCGAGCGCGGCCGAGGCGAGGATGAAGGTGCGGCGATGGATCATGGTGTCCCCCTTGGAAGCACAGGGCGCGGCCTTCATCGGCCGCAGCTCCGACCGGGTTACGGGGCCTCCTGCCGTAGCGTTACGTTCTGACAGTTTCGTGATCGGCGGCGCCCGGTCGCCGGACATGGCGAGGCCCCGGTCGCTGTCGCGCCGGGGCCGCTCAACATGTCAGTCGGCCTGTAAGCCGGGTTTTGTGGGGCGGGATTTCTCCCGCGTGACGACCATTCCTCTAGGCGGCCGATTGCTCGGACGCTCTGGCAACCTACCCGGACGACGGCGCGGATCCACGCCCGGGGTTTCCCCCAGTCGTCCCTATTCGGTTTTGCTCCCGGTGGGGTTTACCGTGCCGCTTCCGTTGCCGGTCGCGCGGTGGGCTCTTACCCCACCTTTTCACCCTTGCCAGGGCGAACCCCGGCGGTCTGTTTTCTGTGGCACTGTCCCTGGGGGCGCCCCCGCCGGACGTTATCCGGCACCGTGGTTCCGTGGAGCCCGGACTTTCCTCCCCCGCGCCCTTTCGGGTGATGCGGCGGCGGCCGTCCGGCCGGCTGACGGGCCCCAAGTGAAACAGGCGGGTCGGAGTGTCAAGCCGGCTCAGGCGTCCTTCTTGGCGTCCACCGACTTGCGGCCGGACGGCGCCCCGACGCTGCTCTCGGGCGACGACGGCTGTACTGGGTCGCTGGCGGGAAACGTATCCTCGAGCGCCTTGTTCAGTTCGGCCTCCTCGGCCTTCGTCGTGGAACTCGCCGGCATCTTCGGGCCCTTGCCCGCGATCGCCTCCTCGAACTCGCGCGTGCCCTGCTTCTGCAACGCGTCGGCTTTCACGTCCGCTGGCATGTTTCCCTCCTATGGCCATACCGCTTCGAAACATCCAACCCGCCGAGGGGCCCGGAGTTCCCGCCTCAGGTGGCGGCTTGGTGGCGGAGCCCGCCCTCTGGTAAGGCTTGGCCCTCCAGCAACGAGGTCTTCATGCCGTCGCCGCTTCTCGCGCCCCTCTTCGGATCGCCGGCCATGGAAGCGGTCTGGTCGGACGAGGCGGCCGTCGTCGCCATGCTGACCTTTGAGGAGGCGCTCGCCGCCGCCGAGGCCGAGGCCGGCATCGTTCCCGCCGCAGCCGCCGGGGTCATCGCCGAGGTCTGCGCCCGCCACGATATCGACCTCCGCGCCCTCGCCAATGCGGCGGGCCTGGCCGGTAACACGGCCATTCCGCTGGTCAAGGCGCTGACGGCGAAGGTGGGCGAGGCCGATGCCGAGGCGGCCAAATGGGTCCATTACGGCGCCACCAGCCAGGACGTGATGGATACCGGCCTGGTGCTGCAACTGCGCGAGGCCTTCAGGGTCATCGAGGCCGATCTCGGCCGCGCCATGGCCGCCGCCGCCGCGCTGGCGCGGGCCCACCGCGACACGCCCATGGCCGGGCGAACCTGGCTTCAGCAGGCACTGCCCATCACCTTCGGCCTCAAGATGGCCGGCACCCTCGACGCGCTGATGCGCCACCGCGAGCGGCTCGATCAGGCGCTGCCGCGCATCCTTGCGCCGCAGTTCGGCGGTGCCGCAGGCACGCTCGCCTCCCTCGGCGGCAAGGGGCCGGAGGTCGCCCGTCTGCTCGCCGCGCGCCTGAGCCTGACGCTGCCCGACACGCCCTGGCACGGCCAGCGCGACCGCATCCTCGAGGCCGCAAGCCTCATGGCGGGCCTCGTCGCCACTGCGGCCAAGACCGCCCGTGACGTCGCCCTGATGATGCAGACCGAGGTCGGCGAGGCGCTGGAGCCGGCGGCACCGGGTCGCGGGGGCTCATCCACCATGCCGCACAAGCGCAACCCGGCGCTCTCCGCCACCATCCTCGGGGCAGCCGGCCTCGCGCCGCAGCTCCTCGCCACCATCGCGGCGGGTGGGGCCGGCGAGCACGAGCGCGCTGCCGGCGGCTGGCAGTCGGAATGGCTGGCGCTGCCCGAACTCGCCCGCCTCACCGGCGGCGTTCTCTCCCGGCTCGCGGAACTGCTGGAGGGGCTGGAGGTCAGGCCCGAGCGCATGCGCGCCAATCTCGGCGCCACCGGCGGGCTGCTCATGGCGGAAGCGGTGCAGATGGCACTCGCGCCGGCCCTTGGGCGGCTCGTCGCCCACGACCGCATCGAGGCCGCCTGCCGCAGGGCGGTCGGGGAGGGCAGGGACCTCCTCGACGTGCTGACGGGAGACGGCGAGATCACCGCCCACGCATCGCGCGAACGCCTCGCCGAACTTCTCGACCCCGCCGGCTACCTCGGATCGGCCGGGGTTTTCGTGGACCGGGTGCTGGCGCGGTGGGAGAAGCGCTGACCGTCAGCCCCCGTAGATGCCCTTGTAGGTCTCGCGCAGCACGTTCTTCTGCACCTTGCCCATCGTGTTGCGCGGCAGGTCCTCGACCACGATCACCCGCTTCGGCAGCTTGAACTTGGCGAGCCGCGTCTCCAGTGCCGAGAGGATGGCCCCCTCGTCGAGCTTCGCACCGGGGGTGGGCACCACCACGGCGGTGACGCCCTCGCCGAAATCGGGATGCGGCACGCCGATCACGGCGCTCTCGAAGACGCCAGCCATGCCGTCGATCTCGGTCTCGACCTCTTTCGGATAGACGTTGTAGCCGCCGGAAATCACGAGGTCCTTGCCGCGGCCGACGATGTGGACATAGCCGTTCTCGTCGATCTTGCCGAGGTCGCCGGTGATGAAGAACCCGTCGGGGCGGAACTCGGCGGCTGTCTTCTCCGGCATCCGCCAGTAGCCCTTGAAGACGTTCGGGCCCTTCACCTCGATCATGCCGATCTCGCCCCTGGGGAGGGCAGCGCCCGTCTCCGGATCGGTGACGCGCAGCTCGACGCCCGGCAGCGGGAAACCGACCGTGCCGGCGATGCGCTCGCCCTCGTAGGGGTTGGAGGTGTTCATGTTGGTCTCGGTCATCCCGTAGCGCTCGAGGATGGCCTGACCGGTCTTCTCGCGGAACGCCCGGTGCGTCTCGGCGAGCAGCGGCGCCGATCCGGAGATGAACAGGCGCATGTGGCGCGTCGCGCCGGGGGTGAGCCGGGCATCCTGCACGAGGCGGACGTAGAAGGTCGGCACGCCCATCATGGTGGTCGCCCGCGGCATCAGCTCGAACACCTTGTCGGCATCGAATTTCGGCAGGAACAGCATGGTCGCGCCCGCCATCAGGATGGTGTTGGTGGCGACGAAGAGCCCGTGGGTGTGGAAGATCGGCAGCGCGTGCAGCAGCACGTCCTCGCGCGTGAACTTCCAGTAGTCCTTCAGCGTCAGGGCGTTGGAGGCGAGGTTGTCGTGGGTGAGCATGGCGCCCTTGGAGCGCCCGGTCGTGCCCGAGGTGTAGAGGATGGCGGCGAGATCGTCGGCACCGCGCGCCACCGAGTCGAAGACGGGCTGCTGGGCGTTGGCCTTCTGCCAGAGCGTCCCGTCCTTGCCCCGTCCGAGGGTTTCCACCGCCGGCACGCCGGTGCGCGCCGCCACTTCCGTGATGCCGTCGCGGCGGGCGGGATCGCAGACCACCATGGCCGGCTCGGCATCGGAGAGGAAATATTCGATCTCCGCGAGCGTGTAGCCGGTGTTGAGCGGCAGGAAGACGGCGCCGGCGCGCACGCAGGCGAGATAGAGGAAGATAGCGCCAGGCGACTTCTCCACCTGGACCGCCACCCGGTCGCCGGGCTTCACGCCCGAGGCCACCAGCGCATGGGCGAAGCGGCCGGTCGCGGCGAACAGGTCGTCATAGGTGAAGCGGGTGCCGTCCTCGGTCTCGATGAAGGTCTTGGTGGCATCGGTGCCGTAGAGGCGGACGAGATCGAAGAGGTGATTGGCCATGGCTCAGCGGGATGTGCGCGACGATGCGGTCCTGGGGAACGCGGGAGCGCGGACCATGCCGCATCCGGTCGGTCAGGTCGAGAGGGCGGAGACCCCGCGTCAGCCCGCCGCCGCCAGCGGTTTGCCGAGATGCTCGGCGCGGATGGTCGCGCGCACCTGGGTGCCGGCGCCCGGCTTCGAGCGGATGGTCAGCGCGCCGCCGTGCAGGTCGATCAGCTTCTTGACGAGGGCCAGGCCGAGTTCGGCCTCGCCCGTGCCGTTGCCCTCGCCGAGCGGGTCGAGCGCCTGGGCGAGTTCGCCCGGCGAGACGCCGGCGCCGGAATCGACCACGTCGAGCACCAGTTCGCCGCCAGGTCCCCGCTTGGCGGAGAAATTGACGATGCCGCCGCGCGGCGTGGTGTCGATGGCATGGTTGACGAGTTCGCCCATGATCTTGCGCAGGGCGACCGCGTTGGCCGACATGGAGGAGATTTCGGGCGTCCACACCACGCGGAACTTCACGCCCTTCGATTCCGCTCGCGGCCGGTAGAGCAGGTTGATCTCGCCGATGAGCTTTTCCATCGGCGCCTGGTCGCCGGTCGGCGGGCTCTCGATGGCGGAGGCCTGGGCATAGTCGAGCACGTCGGCGAGGCGGCGCGCCAGCCGGGCCGATTCCTCGCGCGCGGCCTCGATCAGGGCGTCGATGTCGTCCTGGTGGCGGCTCGAGGCCGCCCGTCGCGCCATCAGGTGCAGACGCTCGATCGGCTGGCGGAAGGTCCGGCCGATCAGCCGGACGATGCCCGAACGCACCCCCTTCAGCGTTTCCACGGCGATGAGGGCGCGCGCCACCTGGTCGGTCAGGAAGGCCACCTCGCGGGTCGCCGCGTCCAGCCGCTGCTCGCGCTCCTGCACCTCGCCCGCGAGCCGCGCATTGAGGTCGTTGGCCTGCTCGGCGGCTGCCTCGGCGAGGGTCAGCTTCTCCTTCACGCCTTTGATCTGCGCCTGGAAGATGTCCACCGCCCGGTTGTACTCGCGAGCGATCTGGCCGAGCTCTCCGTCGGAATCGGCCTCCAGATAGGCGAAGGCGCCGGCATTGAGGTTGAGCGCGCCGAGCTGGCTCACCAGCATGGCGACGTCGGTGTTCATGGCGTGTTCGGTGACGTTGAGGCCGATGCGCTCCTCCTCCGCCCCGACCCGCAGCCGCATGACGAAGCTCAGCCCGTAGGCGGCTCCCCCCATGACGGCCGCCGCCCAGGCGACGATGGCGAGCAGGCCGGCCGCCTGCAGCGCGAAGACGGCGACGAGATTGCCCGGCTGGCAGAAGGCCACCGCGAGGA
>JAEZGJ010000221.1 GCA_023416965.1 Pseudomonadota bacterium
GAGCCGGTCGGCGCGGAAGAACACCCGGCGCAGCGGCAGCCGCGCCCGCGGCGTGGCGCCGTCGCCCTCGCGCTTGTCGGAACGGATGCCGCCGCGGCCAAGCGCGCAGGGGAAGGCCGCGAGGCCCACATGCAGCACGCCGCGGGAGCGGCGGCCCGGCAGGGCATGCACAAAAATCCGTGAGACGCGACCTTTCGCCATCAAAATGTCATCCATATCTCTACGACCCGGTGCGCCGCCGTTCTGTAACGCGAACGGCGCCCCGCGCGTAGTGCTTTCGACTTCTCGACCTCCGGGCCCGTCCTTGCGGCAGCCCCTCTTTCCGGGTGATCTGATGAGCCAAGTCCGCAAGATCCTGCTCTGCGACGACGATGCCGACATGCGCGAGGCGCTGTCCGAGCAGCTCGCGCTGCACGAGGAGTTCGAGACCGTCAGCGTCGATTCCGCCGCCAAGGCGATCCAGACGGTGAAGGGAGACCATTTCGACCTCCTGATCATGGATGTGGGACTGCCGGACATGGACGGCCGCGAGGCGGTCAAGATCATGCGCAAGGGCGGCTTCAAGAGCCCGATCATCATGCTGACCGGCCACGATACCGATTCCGACACGATCCTCGGCCTCGAGGCGGGCGCCAACGACTATGTGGTCAAGCCCTTCCGCTTCGCCGTTCTGCTCGCCCGCGTGCGCGCCCAGCTGCGCCAGCACGAGGCCAGCGAGGACGCGGTGTTCCAGATCGGCACCTATTCCTTCCGCCCCTCGTCCAAGCTCCTGATCACCGACAAGAACGGCAAGATCCGCCTGACCGAGAAGGAAACGGCGATCCTGCGCTACCTCTACCGCCAGGGCATCAAGCCGGTGTCGCGCGAGATCCTGCTCTCGGAGGTCTGGGGCTACAATTCCGGCGTCACCACCCACACGCTGGAGACTCACATCTACCGGCTGCGGCAGAAGATCGAGAAGGATCCGGGCAACGCCTCCCTTCTCGTCACCGAAGGGGGCGGCTACAAGCTCGTCCCCTGACAGCGTTACCGAATTCCAAAGACATTCCGGTACATTGTTGAAATCCGGCCGCCCCACCCCCGCGTGGGCGGCTGCATTGCCGTTCGATTCCCTTTCAGTCGTGCTAAGCGGAGCCCATGGCCCTCGACGACGACATTGCCCTTCTGGCGCGGGTTCCGCTGTTCGCAAGTCTGGGCGGAGAGCCGGTCCGCCTCCTGGCCTTTTCCGCCGAGACGCGCTTCCTGCGCGCAGGCGACGTGCTGTTCAAGGAAGGGCAGGCGGCCGATTGCGGCTATGTAGTCGGCGAGGGGCGCGTCGCGCTCACCAATGACGGCGGCCTGACCGAACATCTCGCCGGGCCCGGCAGCCTGATCGGCGAGATTGCGCTGATCATCGAGACACTGCGCCCAGCCACTGCCACGGCGCGCGATCCCGTCACCGTCCTGCGCATTCCCCGGGCGCTGTTCCGGCGGGTGCTCACCGAGTTTCCCGACGCGGCGCAGCGGGTACACGAGGACTTCCGCGAGAAGATGCGGGCGACCACCGCCGATCTCCTGCGCGTCGGCCGGCTGTTCGAACGCGGCTGAGTGCCCCACGCTTGACGCGAGGTCAGCGTCGCACCAATGTCCGCCCGGTGCCTGGTCACCTGGGGTGACCCTGGCCGCGGAGAAGGCGATGGCCGAACCCGGCACGCGCGGTGGAAGCGCCGGCAACGGCGGCACGGACCTCTCACGCCGCTTCGCCGGCCTCCTGATCCTGTGCGGCCTGCCGCTGCTCCTGCTCGTCGGCGTCCTCGGATGGTCCACCTACGGCCGGGCCGAGCTCACGGCCCAGGCGCGCGACCACATGGTCGAGCATTTCCTCCTCGTCGCCGGCATCGTCGCCACCTTCACGGTCCTCGCCATCCTGGTCTGGCGGCAGTTCGTCGCTCCCGCCGTCGCGCTGGCGCGGGCGAGTGCGCTGAATGGGGGCGAGGCGGCGCCGTTGCCGGATGTGCCGGCGCCCTGGGAGGGCCTGCGCCACCAGCTCGAACTCTCCATCGGCGAGCAGCAGGCGAAGATCCACCAGCTCCGGGCGATGATCGACGGCATTCCGCTGCGCACCGTCTATGTCGATCCCGACCTCATCTACCGCGACGCCAACCGCGAATTCCTCGAATTCGTCGGCAAGCGGCGGGAAGAGGTCATCGGCCATGCGGTGGAGGAGATCCTCGGCCCCAAGGTGGTCGAGCAGTACGAGATCCTCGGCGAGCGGGTCCGCCGCGGCGAGACCATGCGCTGGGAGGGATGGATTCCCTTCGTCACCCGCGGCCAGCGCTACCTGCAGGTCTCCCTCATGCCTTATGTGGCCGTCGGTGACACACGCGTCGGCTACCTCACCTTCACCCGGGACCTCACCGAGCTGAAGCTCGGCGAGCAGGAACTCGCCCGCAACATGGAGGCGCTGGCGCGCAGCGAGGCGATGAACAAGGCCGTGGTCGTCTCCTCGCTCGACGCCATCATCGTCTCGGACGAGGACTGGCGGGTGGTCGAGTTCAATCCCGCCGCCGAGGCCATGTTCGGCTTCGCGCGGGAGGAGGCGATCGGCCGCTACGCCTTCGACATCGTCGTGCCGGACGACATGCGCGACATGCAGATCGGTACCATGGCGCGCTACAAGGCCAAGGTGGACGTGGGCAGCCTCGCCCGCCGCTTCGACACGGTGGCGAGGCGCCGCGACGGCTCGACCTTCCAGGTGGAATATTCCGTCAACACGATCCGCACCGGCGACCACCGCCTGTTCATGGCCCATGTCCGCGACCTCACCGAGACCCGGCGGATGGAGGCGGAGGCGCAGGCGAGCCGCGAGCGCCTGCACCAGGTGGAGAAGCTCTCCGCCATGGGCTCGCTGCTCGCCGGCGTCGCGCACGAGCTCAACAACCCGCTCGCCATCGTCATCGCCCAGTCCTCGCTGCTGGTGGAGAAGGCGGCGACCGAGGACGTGAGGCGCCGCGGCGAGCGCATCCACGCCGCCGCCGAGCGCTGCGGTCGCATCGTCAAGAGCTTCCTCGCCATGGCGCGGCAGAAGCCGCCGCAGCGCGAGCCGGTGGACATGGCGCAGGTGGTGACCGGCGCCCTCGACATGGTCACTTACGGCCTGCGCAGCTCCGGCATCGATGTCGACATGGACATCACGCCGGACCTGCCGGTGATCAGCGGCGACCGTGACCTGCTGACCCAGGTCCTCGCCAACCTCATGATCAATGCCCAGCAGGCCCTGATGGACCAGCCCCCGCCGCGCCGGATCGCGCTGCGCGTCCGGCGGGAGGGGGGAGACATCGCCATCCGCGTCGCCGACAACGGTCCGGGCATTCCCCCCGACATCATGCGGCGGGTCTTCGAGCCCTATTTCACCACCAAGCCGGCGGGGGTGGGGACGGGCATCGGCCTGTCCATCTGCCGCAACGTGGTCGAGGCCCATGGCGGCAAGGTGGTCTTGAGCAACCGCCCCGAGGGCGGCGCGCAGTTCGACATCACGCTGCCGGTGGCCCCCGCCGGGGCGGAAACCGCCGAGGCCGGGGCGGCGCCGCTCTCGCGGCCGGGCCTGTCGGTGCTCATCGTCGACGACGAGGTGGACGTCGCCCGCAGCCTCGCGGAGATCATCGAGGGGCTCGGCCACCGGCCGGTCACGGTCGACCGTCCCATGGCGGCGCTCGAACAGGTGGAGAACCGGCGCTTCGACGTGATCTTCGCCGACCTGCGCATGCCGGGCCTCGACGGCATCGACTTCCGCGATCGCATCCACCGCCGCGACCCCGCCCTGGCGGAGCGCACGGTGATCGTCACGGGCGATACGGTGGCCGGGCCCGACCGGCTGGCGCGCGCCGAGGGCGCCGAGGCGGTGGTGCTGGAGAAGCCCTTCACCTTCGACGACGTGCGCGCGGTGCTCGCGCGCGTGGCCGCCGGCGGGGCGGGGGAGCGGGCCGTCCCCTAGCAG
>JAEZGJ010000303.1 GCA_023416965.1 Pseudomonadota bacterium
GCCCCGGCCTGGCCGAGCCGCAACATCCGCATCGTCGTCGCCTTCCCGCCCGGCGGGGCGGCCGACATCGTGACGCGCCATCTCGTCGAGCGGCTGACGCAGGAATGGGGGCAGGCGGTCGTCGTCGAGAACCGCGGCGGCGCCGGCGGCAATGTCGCCTCGGCGGAGGTGGCCCGTTCCGAGCCGGACGGCCACACGCTGCTCATCACCTCGAGCGCGGTGGCCATCAACCACCTGCTCTACGCCCGCATGCCGCTCGACACGTTCAAGGATCTCGCCCCCGTCGGCATGGGCATCACGGTGCCCAACGTCATGGTCGTGCCAGCGGCTTCCGCCGACAAGACCGCCGCCGATCTCTTGGCCCGCGCCCGCGCCAATCCAGGCAAGCTCACCTACGGCTCGGCCGGCATCGGCTCGTCCATCCACATGGCCGGGGAGCTGTTCAAATATCTCGCCAAGGTCGACATGGTCCACGCGCCCTATCGCGGCGCCGGCCCCGCCATGAACGACCTGATCGGCGGCCGCCTCGACGTCATGTTCGACACGCTCACCGTCTCCGCGGCGCAGATCAGGGGCGGCCTCATCCGACCGCTCGGCGTCTCGACGAAGGCGCCGCTGCCCGAACTGCCGGGCGTTCCGGTCATCTCGTCGATCGTGCCCGGCTACGAGATGCAGTCCTGGTTCGCCTTCTTCACCGCCGCCGGCACGCCGCGCGAGATCGTGGCGCGGCTCTCGGCCGGGCTGAACAAGGCGCTGCACGATCCGGCCGTGGTGAAGCGCCTCGCCGAGATCGGCACCACGCCGGTGGGTTCGACCCCGGAGGAACTCGCCGCCGCCATGCAGGCGGAGGTCAAGCTATGGGAGCCGGTGATCAAGGCCGCCGACATCCGCATCAGCGGCTGACGGCGGGAGAGACGACATCCGCGCGGGCCGCCAAGAGCCCGCCGGGTGAAGGGACGATGGGAATGCCAACCCCCCGGACGGGGACACCAGAGGAGGTCCACGATGATCACATTCAAGCCCACCCGCCGCGCCGTCGTCGGCGGCATCGCCGCAGCAACGCTGGCCGCACCGCAGGTCCGCGCCCAGGCCGGCGCGGTCAAGATCGGTTTCTCGATCTCGAAGACCGGCCCCAATGCCGGCGGCGCCAATGTCACCACCCTGCCGAACTACCAGCTCTGGCTGAAGGAGACCAACGATGCCGGCGGCCTGAAGCTGCCGGGCGGCCAGCGCCGCATGATCGAGTTCGTCGAATATGACGACCGCTCCCAGTCGGAAGAGGCGGTGCGCAACATCGAGCGCCTCGTCAACCAGGACAAGGTCGACCTCCTCCTGCCGCCCTGGGGCACGGCGATGAACCTCGCGGTCGCGCCGTCGTTCAACCGCGGCGGCTTCCCGCATCTCGCCTCCACCTTCTTCGTCGAGCGCCAGCCGGAGCTGGTGAAGCGCTGGACCAACATGTTCCTCTTCCTCGACCGTCCGTCGACGGCGATCACGGCGCTGACCGACCTGCTGGCGACGCTGAAGGACAAGGGCCTCGGCAACACCGTGGCGCTCGCCTCGGTGCAGGACCAGTTCGGCCTCGAGCTCGTCAGCGCCGCCCGCGCCGGCATCGCCAAGGCGGGCTTCCAGATCGTCATGGACCGACAGTATCCGCCGGGCACCCAGGACCTCGCTCCGATCATTTCCGAGGCGGCGCGCCTGAAGCCCGACATGTTCCTCGCCTTCTCCTACCCCCCGGACACCCTGGCCCTGACCGAGCAGGCGCGCATCGGCGGCCTCAATCCGAAGGTCTTCTACACGGCGGTGGGCACCGCCTTCCCGCTCTACAAGCAGCGCTTCGGCGCCAATGCCGAGGGCGTCATGGGCATCGGCGGCGTCGACGTCACCAATCCCAAGATCAAGGACTACATCGAGCGCCACAACCGCATCGTCGGCCGCGAGCCCGACCGCTGGGCCTCGACCACGACCTATTCCACCCTGCAGGTGCTCACCCAGGCGATCGAACGCGTCGGCATCGACAAGGCGGCGATCGTCAAGGATGTCGGTTCGCAGTCCTTCGAGACGATCCTCGGCACCATCAAGTTCCTCGACAACCAGCGGGTCGACCAGTGGTGGGTCGGCCAGTGGCAGCAGGGCGAGTTCGTCGCCCTCGCACCCACGAAGGTCGGCGGCACCAAGGCGCCGGTCTTCCCCAAGCCCGCCTGGCCGACGGCGTAGTGGAAAGGGCGGAGCGCATCATGTGCTCCGCAGCGGAGGACCGGGTAGGGGGCGGCAATGTCCCCCCCACCCCCGACCCCTCCCCGCCGCAAGCGGGGGGAGGGGAGTGAGGCGGGCGGTGTTGCATGTGTGGAGACGCTGAATGTTCCTCGTCGACGTCATCCTGTCGGGCCTGATCCTCGGCGGCATCTACGCGCTGATCGCCATGGGGCTGTCGCTCCAGTACGGCGTCGCGCGGATCATGAACCTCGCCTATGGCGAGTTCACCATCGCCGCCTCCTTCCTGGCCTATGTGCTGTTCACCGCCTCGGGCGTCAGCCCCATCCTGGCGCTGGCGGTGGCCATGCCGCTGTCCTTCGCCCTCAACTGGGGCATCTATCGCGTCCTGATGACGCCGCTGGTGCGGCGCGCGAAGTCGCCGGGGGGGCTTGAGGTCGATTCCATCCTCGCCACCTTCGGCCTGCTCTTCGTCGTCCAGGGCATCCTTCTAGTGATCTTCGGCGGCTCCTATGTCAGCTATTCCTATCTCGCCGTGCCGGTGCAGATCATCGGCTCGACCGTGGCGCTGAACCGCCTCCTCGCCGCCGGCCTCGCCGTCGCCATCGCCTTGGCGCTCACCGCCTTCCTGATGCGCACCCGCATCGGCACGGCGATCCGCGCCGTCTCGGTGAATCCGGCCGCGGCCCCCCTCGTCGGCATCGACACCACCGCCTATGCCGCCGTCGCCTTCGGCCTCGGCGGCGCCCTCGTCGCGGCTTCCGGCGTCCTGGTCTCCATGTTCTTCACCTTCAACGCCGCCATGGGCGTGGTCTTCACCATGAAGGCGCTGATCGTCGTCATCATGGGCGGGGTCGGCAACATTTTCGGCGCCCTCGTCGCCGGCCTCATCCTGGGGCTGGCGGAATCGCTCACCGCCGCCTTCCTCGACGGCGGCCTGACGCTCGCCGTCAATTTCGCCCTCTTCCTCGCCATCCTGCTGGTCAAGCCCACCGGCCTGTTCGGAAAGGCCGCGCGATGACCGTGAAACCCTGGCTGCTCCCCCTGCTGGTCCTCGCCGCCGCGGCGGTGCTCGCGCCGCTGCCCATCGTCGCCGGCTCCTACTGGATGGCGCTGCTCGTCAACATCCTCATGTATGCGACGCTCGCCACCGCCTGGGCGCTGTTCTCGGGGCCGACCCACTATGTCTCCCTCGCCACCGCCGCCTTCTTCGGCCTCGGCGCCTACACCATGGCCTTCCTCGGCGAGACGCTGCCGCTGCCGCTGGTCTATGCCGTTGCGGCGCTGATCGGTGCCGTGGTCGCGACGGTGGTCGGCCTGTCGACGCTGCGCCTCTCCGGCGTCTATTTCGTCATCTTCACCTTCGGCCTCGCCGAGCTGGTGCGCCAGCTCGTCACCTGGGCGGAAGCGAAGTATGGCGGCACGGTCGGCCGCTTCGTCTTCATCGACGTCACCCAGCAGGGCATCTACTGGATGCTGCTCGGCCTGCTCGTCGTCATCCTTCTTGCCGGCTTCGCCATCCAGCGCTCCCACCTCGGCTGGGCCTTGCGCGCCATCGGCGAGGACGAGACGGTCGCCCGCCATGCCGGCATCGACACCACCGTCTCCAAGGTCGCCGTCTTCGTCGTCTCAGCCACCTTCATGACCCTGGTGGGGGCGATCATGGCGCCGCGCTGGACCTATATCGACCCCTCCATCGCCTTCAACCCGATCATCTCCTTCCAGGTGCTCATCATGGCGCTGCTCGGCGGGGCGGCGCGGCTCTACGGGCCGATCCTCGGTGTCGTGCCCCTCGCCATCCTGTTCGAGATCCTGCAGGCCAACTTCCCCAACTACTTCTCCATCCTGCTCGGCCTCGCCTTCCTGGTGATCGTCTATTTCGTGCCGAGCGGCATCGTCGGCCTCATCGACCAGGGCCGCGGCGCCATTGTCAGGGCGACGCGCCGTCGCCCCCATCCGGCGGAGTGAGCCCATGCAGCCGCTGATCGAACTCCACGGCGTCTCCAAGAGCTTCGGCGGCCAGCGGGCCGTCGACGGCCTCACCGCCACCGTCCGCCGCGGCGAGGTGGTGGGGCTCGTCGGCCCGAACGGCTCCGGCAAGACCACAGCCCTCAACCTCATCACCGGCAACCTCACCGCCGATGCGGGAGCCATCGTCTTCGAGGGGCGCAACATCGAGCGCGAGGCCGCCCATCGCATCACCCGCGCCGGCATCGCCCGCACCTTCCAGA
>JAEZGJ010000234.1 GCA_023416965.1 Pseudomonadota bacterium
CTGGTCGATGTCCGGCGACATGCTGGTGGCGCTGAAGCAGGCGGCGGAGTAACTGGTCACGACCCTGAAGCAGGATCCCAACGCCGACGTGAAGATCGGCGTCGTCCCCTATGCCGATTACGTCAACGTGGGCACCGGCAACCGCAACGCCAGCTGGCTGAGCGTGCCCGCCGACTACGAGACCACCAGCCAGCGCACCTGCGTCACCCGGACGACGCGGTCGGTCTGCACGAGGGGCGCCGCGAGGACCTGCACCCGCGTCGTCGACGGGCGCAGCGAGAGCTACGACTGCACGCCCTCCACCTGCCGGGACGAGACGGTGCCGCCCTACGAAACCTGCTCGGGGGGCGGCACGACCCGCTACCGCTGGTACGGCTGCGTCGGCTCGCGCACCACCGGCACGCTGAGGCTGAACGACACGCAGCCCTCGGTGCGCTATCCGGGCTACCTCGCCACCAGCCAGAACTGCCTCAACCCGATCGTGCCGCTCACATCGAGCCAGTCGACGGTGACGACCGCCATCCGCGGGATGGTGGTGAACATCGGCAACTACCGGCCCTCGACCTATATCCCGGCCGGCCTGATCTGGGGCCTCAACGTGCTCGCCCCCGGCCCGCCCTTCGGCGAAGGCGCACCGTATGACCCGGCCAACCGCCGGCCGCGCAAGGTCATGGTGCTGATGACGGACGGCGCCAACACGCTGCGCTTCAACGCCGCCGATGGACGCCACCTCGCCCCGAGCGGCAATGCCGCCAGTCAGGCGGCCCAGATCGCCCAAACCTACAGCGACATGAACGCGATCTGCACCTACGCCAAGGAGCAGAGGATCGAGATCTTCACCGTCGCCTTCGACATCTCGAACGACCCGACGGCCCTCGCGGCGATGCGCAACTGCGCCACCTCCCCGGCCCACGCCTTCGACGCCCGCGACCGCCAGTCGCTCTCCGATGTGTTCAGGAACATCGCGCTGTCGCTGCAGAACGTGCGCATCACCCGCTGACGGCACGCCGTCTTTTTTCCGGACGGACGGGAACCCATCGCCGCTCCGCGCGTTAGAGCCGCTGCGGTGAGGCGGAATACCTGGTGAATCGCGTGCAATTCCTCGACGGCGGCGGTGCCATGGGCGTCGCGATCCGTGATTTCGACTGGTCCGGAACACCCCTCGGCCCGATCGGCGACTGGCCGGCCGCGCTGCGCATCGCTGTCGGCATGATGGTCAGCTCCCGCTTCCCCAAATGCATCATCTGGGGGCCGCACCAGATCACGCTCCACAACGACGCCTTCGGCCTGATCCTCGGCGACAAGCCCGCACCTCTCGGCCGACCGCTGAGAGAGGTGTGGAACGAGGTCTGGCACGAGATCGGGCCGCTGGTCGACCTCGCCTATGAGGGCGAGCCGGTCTTCATCGAGGATCTCGGTCTTTCCATCGACCGCAGCGGCTCCCGGGAGGATGCCTGGTTCACCTTCTGCTACAGCCCGATCCGCGACGAGGAGGGCCGGGTCTGCGGCATCATGGACACGGTCATCGAGACCACGGAGAAGGTGCTGGCGGTGCGCAACGCCCAGCTCATCAACGCCGAACTGTCGCACCGGATGAAGAACACGCTGGCGATGATCTCGGCGGTTGCCAACCAGACATTCCGCCACGCCGACACCCTCGACTCCGCCCGCGAGCGCTTCAACGACCGGATCGCGGCCCTCGGCGAGGCCCATTCCATTCTCATCCAGCAGGAATGGACGACGGCCCCCATCCGCGCCGTGGTGGAGGGCGCGCTGGCGCCGCACCGCCAGGGCACCGGGCGCTTCATCATTTCCGGCCCGCCGGTCATGCTGTCCTCGCGCCAGGCGCTGTCGCTCGCCCTTGCCGTCAACGAACTCGCCACCAATGCGGTGAAGCACGGTGCCCTGCGCGGCGACCAGGGCACCGTCACCCTCTCCTGGTCGGTGGAAGGCGAGGACTTCCGACTGGTCTGGAGCGAGAGCGGCGCACCCTCCTGCGCCCCGCCGGACCACAAGGGGTTCGGCTCGCAGCTGGTCGAGCGGATCCTGCCGGCCGATTTCGCGGGTCGGGCGGAGATGAGCTTCGCCCCCGGGGGGCTGCGCTACGAACTGGAGGGGCGGATCTTGAGGCCCGGTGCGGATATGGCCTGACCGTCAGGTGTGGCACCTGCACGTTCTACGGCCCGGCCGGCCGCACCGGCATGATCCTGCCGCTCCCTGCAGGCCGCTGCCTCTCTTCCGCATCTTGCTGAAGAAGGGCGGGACCGCGCCCCTCCGCCCTCCCGCTCTCTGCCGCCCAGGCGCTCAGACCGGCCCCGCCTTCATCGAGCCGTCCGAGAGCGGCGCCGGGTCGGGCGCGGGTTCGTCCGGATCGCCCGAGGGGGCGGCGTCGCGCCTGACCCGGTCGAGCGGGATCTGCCGCTCGTCGAAGGCGCCCGGGGGCACGGCGGCCTCGGATGTGGGGGTATCGTCCACCTGCTGGCGCTCGGCGCCCGGCTGACCGGGGCGGCGCGCCGGATCCGGCGGGACGTCGCCGGGGAGTTCGTCTTCCGGATGGCCCATCACCGCCTCCTCACATGGACAGGTCGCCCTCGGGGGGCGGAGGCAGCTTGTCCTTGTCCGTCGCCCTGGCGTCGTCTCCCACGTTTCGGGCGGCAGGGGGCGCGATCTTTCCACCCTCCGGGTGGGTCATGCCGTCACCGGCGATGGGACGTTCTCCGGTCGCGGGATTGACGCCGTCCATCGTGTCGGGGGTGGGCTTGGCCATGCGGGCCTCCTTCTCTTCGCGAGAAGAACGAGCCGGCGGCGATGACGGTTCCTTCCGACGAGCCGACACGCAGTGCCGCCGGCGCCGGTTGCCCCGGCACGTCGCGCCAAAGGCCTGCAGGACGGCGCGGCGAAAACCCGTCAGACGTCAGCGATGAGGAGGGATGATGGTGCCCGGGGGCGGAATCGAACCACCGACACTGCGATTTTCAGTCGCATGCTCTACCAACTGAGCTACCCGGGCGACCGCGGCGCATGACCGTCAGATGACGATCAGCGGCAGTGCGGGCCGGCTTATAGAGGCTCCCGCAGGGGCTGTCCACCCTCATCGGGGAGAATGATCCACAGGGATGGGGCGGGTCCGGAGAGAAGCGGGCGCAGGACAGAAAAAGCCCCGATGGCCGAGCCATCGGGGCGAGGTGGAGGTCATGGGCATGCACGGCGGGAGAAGGCTTCAGCGCAGGACAACGACCCGGGTGCCGACGCGGACGCGGTCGTAGAGGTCGATGACGTCCTCGTTGAGCATGCGGATGCAGCCGGAGGAGACGGCCTGGCCGATCGTGTGCGGCTCGTTGGAGCCGTGGATTCGGTAGAGCGAGGAGCCGAGATAGAGGGCGCGGGCACCGAGCGGATTGTCGGGGCCGCCGGCCATGAAGCGCGGCAGGTCGGGGCGGCGCTGGAGCATCTGGACCGGGGGACGCCAGTCCGGCCATTCCTGCTTGCGGGTGATGGTGGGGCTGCCGGCCCATTCGAAGCCGGGGCGGCCGACGCCGATGCCGTAGCGGATGGCACGGCCGTCGGCGAGGACGAGGTAGAGGCGACGCTCGGTGGTGTTGACCACGACCGTGCCCGGGGCATGGCCGCCGTTGTAGGCGACGATCTCACGCGGAATGGCCGGAGCGCGGGCGGCGGCCGAGGCGTGGGGCCGGGCGACCAGGGGCTCGCGGGTGTCCGGATCGAACATGATCGTCTGGACGAAGGGATTGGCGGAGGCGGCCGAGGCGGCGAGCGACAGGGCGGCGGCGAGGACGAAACGGCGGTTCATGGCGGGCTCCGGGCGGGCTGGAGGTTCGTGGGATCAGCGGGTGGTCTGGTCGAGGGCGACCATGCGGACCGGCCGCAGATGCTCGCCCTTGGACGAGGTCTGGCAGGCGGCGGGAATGTGCGGCCAGGCGAAGCGGGCGCAGTCGGCGCGCTCGCCGGTGATGGCGGCGGTCCGGCCCGCCGTCTCGGAGGCGCGCGGGGCGGCGTCGAGGCGGTTGCGGAAGCCGTCGAAGGCGGAGTGGGCGTGGTCGAGGTCGGCGGTCGAGAAGCTCACCGCCAGGGAGGGCACGGTGCCGGCGGCGCGACCGTCATGGGACAGGCCGAGCGCCAGGACGAGGCCGAAGCCCGCCACACCGCCGAGAGCCAGAAACTTCGACATCCGGTTCATGTGCGATCCCCCATCTGGGCCCTCCGTGGGCCGGTCTCCCCTCAGTCGCAGCGGCCGCCAAAAAGGTTCATCGGAGCGGCGCGCCCGGCGTCATCGGGTTGAGGAGAACGTAGGGGGGTGCGTTTTCGTGGCGGTGTCTCGCGGCGGAAACACGCGTTTCAATGGCACCGCGCCTGTTTCAACCCTTGCCGGCGCGTGTCGGCGCCGGGCGGCGATCATTGCTGAAACGGGCCGGCGTGTTTCAGGAGGGAGAGACAAGCGCCCCACCCTCACCTTCCCCTTGCTGACGCGAGGAGAAGGGGGGCTCCAACGCCCCGACCCGTCCTCACCGGTCGGGCCGGGCACGCCTGCCGGCCGTGAAGGCGCGAGGCGGAAGTCCCCCTCCCCGCGCAGCGGGCAGGGTGCGGGTGGGGCGTGTCCGTCAGCCCTTCTCGCCTTCCGGCATGAACATGTAGCCTGCGCCGCGAACGGTGCGGATATAGGCGGGGGCGTCGGCGTCCGGCTCGATCTTGCGGCGGATGCGGGTGATTCGCACGTCGATGGCGCGGTCGTAGGCCTCGGGGTCGCGGGCACCGGCGAGGTCGAGCAGCCGGTCGCGGGAGAGGACGCGGCGCGGATTGTCGGCGAAGGCCTTGAGCAGGTTGAACTCGGAACTCGTCAGCGGCAGTTCGGCGCCGGCTTCATCGCGCAGGACATGGGCGCCGAGGTCGAGAATCTTGGTGCCGAAGCGGACGAGGTCGCGGGTGTCGGCGGCGCCAGCCGGGCGCGGCGGCGCCACGGCGCGGCGCAGCAGGGCGCGGATCCGCGCCAGGAGCTCGCGCAGTTCGCAGGGTTTGGCGAGATAGTCGTCGGCGCCGAGGTCGAGGCCGTTGACACGGTCGTCAGGGCTCGCCGTGGCGGTGAGCATGATGACCGGCACGGGCAGGCGCTGCTTGAGGTCGCGGACGATGGAGAGGCCGTCCTCATCGGGCATGTTGAGGTCGAGCACCACGACGGCCGGCCGCTCCTCCTCCAGCGCGCCGCGCAGGGAAGCGCCACCGTCGCAGAGCCGGACGCGGAAGCCGTGCATCTTCAGGTAGTCGCCGACCATGTCACGGGCGGCGGCCTCGTCGTCGACGACGATGACGAGCTGGCCGGGGATCACGAGGGCCCCCGCTGGACGAGGGGCGGCAGGGTGAAGGCGAAGGTCGCGCCCTTCCCGGGGCCGTTGCTGGTGGCGGTGATGCGGCCGCCGTGCAGCTCGACGATACGCCGGCAGATGAAGAGGCCGAGGCCGGTGGAGCTCTCCCCGCCGGTGGGCTTGGCGGAGAGGCGCTGGAAGCGGCCGAACAGGCGCTGCTCGTCCTCGGGCGTCAGGCCCGGCCCGCTGTCGGTGACGGCGATGCGGTGGCCCGCCTCGCTGGAGGTGAGGGAGACGATGACCCGGCCGCCGGGCGGGGAATATTTCACGGCGTTGGAGACGAGGTTGTCGATCGCCTCGCGCAGCCGGTCGGGATCGGCGCGGCCGGGCAGGGTGTCGGGACCGCGGTAGACGAGCATCTGGCCCTTGCGGTCGGCGAGCGGCGCATTGGCGTCGATCACCGCGCCGACCACGGCGGCGGCGTCGATGTCGGCGAGGCGCAGGACGATGTCCTCGGCGTCGAGCATGGCGTCGTTGATGAGCTCGTCCACCATCGAGGTCATGCGGGCGACGGAGGAGCGGATCTGCTCGATCTGGCTGCGGGCGCGGTCGATGTTCGGCGGGTCGAGGCAGAGCAGCTCGTTCATCATCTCAGACCTGCCGAGAATGACGCCGAGCGGGTTCTTCAGGTCGTGGGCGACGGTGCCGAGCACCTCGGCCTTGTGGTCGTTGGTGCGCTTCAGGCGCTGCCACTGGGCGGTGAGCCGCTCGTTGGCGAGGGTGAGCTGGCGGGTGCGCTCGGCGACGCGCCGCTCCAGGGTGGCGTTGGCCGCCTGCAGCTGCTCGTAGAGGATGACGTTGTCGAAGGCGGTGGAGAGGCGGCCGCAGAAGACCGCGACAAGGGTCTGGTCGGTGTCGGAGAGCGGCCGGTCGGAGGTCAGTGCCACGACGATCTCGCGCCCCGTGGGGGTCCGGATGTAGAGCGCGGTCTCGGTGGCGTCGAAGGCGTGGCGGCGGCGCTCGAAGGCGGCGTCCACCAGCCGGGCCATGGCCGGGTCGAGGGCGCCATCGACCGCCGCGGCGACGGGCGCATAGACGCCGGACCCGGCAAGGACAGCGAAACGGTCCTTGTCCTCGCGCAGCACCAGGATGCCCTCGCAGGAGACCTGGACGAGGCCGGCGATCTGTGTGAGGACGCCGGCGGCGAGCTTCTTCATGGACTTGAGGTCGAAGAGCTCGGAGGCGGCCTCGACGATCAGCTCGAGGCCGCGGCGCGTCTCCACCAGGCGCATGAGCTGCTGATAGGACCGGATGGCGGCGGTGAGGGAGGTGAAGAGCTTGTCGCCGGTCAGCTCGGTCTTCGCCTTGTAGTCGTTGATGTCGTAGTCGACGATCACCTTGCGCTCGGGGGCCTGGCCCGGCTGCCCGGTGCGCAGGATGATGCGCACCGTGTCGTTCTTCAGCTCGTTGCGGATGTAGTCGACGAGGTCGAGGCCGGCGCCGTCGCTCTCCATCACCACGTCGAGGAGGACCACCGCCATGTCCGGATGACGGGCGAGAAGGGTGCGGCCCTCGGCGGCGGAGAAGGCGGAGTAGAGGTCGAGCCGGTGGCCGGCGAGCTGGTAGTCCGACAGGGCGTATTTGGTGCCGGAATGGATCGCCGCGTCGTCGTCGATGATGGCGACCTTCCAGCGGCCCGCCTCCGCCTCGGGGACGTCCGGGCCGTCGTCGAGGATCGTGACGAGGTCGTCGTCCTCCGGGTGAATGGCGTCCTCTCTCGGTTCGGACATCATGCGGGTTCCTGCCGGTCGCCGGGCTCCTGCGGCGCGTTGAGCGGCAGGACGATGCGGAAGGTGGTGCCGACGCCCGGCGTCGACGACAGCGAGATACGCCCGCCGAGGCGCCGTGTCACGATGTTGAAGACGATATTTAGGCCGAGGCCGGTGCCGCCCTCGCCGCGGCGGGTGGTGAAGAAGGGGTCGTAGGCCTGGCGCTGCACCTCGGCGTTCATGCCGACGCCGTCGTCGCGGAAGGTCATGACCACCTGATCGCCCTCGGCCGCGGCGGCGATGGAGAAGGTGCCGGAGCGCCCTTCGGGGAAGGCGTGGGTCAGGGCGTTGATGAAGAGATTGGTCACCACTTGGCCGTAGGGGCCGGGATAGCTGTCGAGGACGATGTCGGGCGGCACGTCCACCGCGAGCTTCACCGGGGCGCGGCGGAGGGTCGGGCGCAGGCTGGCGACGATCTGGTCGGTGGCTTCGGCGAGGTTGAAGCTGCGGCGGTCGGCATGGCTGCGGTCGACGGCGACCTGCTTGAAGGCCTGCACCATCTCGCCGGCGCGCTGCAGGTTGAGGGAGAGCTGGCTCGCCGCCTCGCGGCTGCCCTGGACGAAGTCGGCGAGGCGGGAGCGGCGCAGCTCGCCGCGCTCGACGTCGGCGGCGAATTCGTCGATGCGCCGCGACAGGGTGGAGGCGACGGTGAGCGAGATGCCGATGGGGTTGTTGACCTCGTGGGCGACGCCGGCGACGAGGCCGCCGAGGGCGGCGAGCTTCTCCGCTTCCACCAGGCTCTGCTGGGTGTCCCGGAGATGGTGGAGCGCGGTCTCCGCGCGGTCCTTGGCGGCCACGAGGTCCTGTTCGGCGCGCTGCTTCTCGATGGCGTTCTGGCGGAACACCTCGACGGCGCGGGCCATGCGGCCGATGTCATCGGTGGCGGTGAGGCCGGAAGGCGGGCGTTCGAGGTCGCCGGCGACGATGGCGTTCATGCTGCCGGCGAGGTCGTCGAGCGGCACCCGGATGGACCTGGCGATGAGCGTCCAGATGACCGCGGCGATGATGAGGAAGATGCCGGCGATGCCCGCCGCCTGGACGAAAACGATCCTGAGCGTCTGGTCGAGCCGCTCCTGCGCCGCGTCCTCCTTGGCGCGCACGCGCTCGGCCACCTCCTGGATGACGGTGGCCATCACCGCCTGGTTGCCGTCGATCTCCACCTGGAGAAGCCGGTTCTGCATGCCGAGGACCTGGATCATGCGGCCGAAGCCCGCCCGCAGCGCATTGGTCCGCTCGGCGAGCGCCGTCAGCGCGGCGCGCTGGAACTCGGTCTGGGCGAGGTCGACCATCACCGGGGCCGTCTGCTGGATCACCTCGATGGAGCGGGAGGCCTCGCGCTGCGCCTGGACCGACTGGGTCAGGTAGTAGTCGTTGATGGCGACGAGGAAGACGGAGAAGGCCTCGCGGGACTTGCCGAGGGAGGGGCCGACCAGGGCGGCGCGGTCGGCCATGGCGGTCTCGACCACGGCATAGAGCTGGGAGAGTTCGCTCGCCGGCTTGCGGATCTCGTTCTCGTAGATGGAGGAGATGGTCTCGCGCACGCTGCGCAGCTCGTCGAAGCCGAGCATGAAGCGCTCGGTGACGCTGGTGACGGAGCGCGCCGGGTTCTGCAGCGCGAGGTCGATCTCCTGCTCGATGGCGAGCTTGGCGAGAAGCGCCTTCCGGCGCTGCTCGATCTCGTTCAGCACCATCTCGTTGGGCAGGGCGAAGTAGCGGTGGATGAGGGTCTGGAGCCGCCCGGCATCGTTCTCGATGGAGGCGAGGAGCCGGTCGATGCGGCGCGCCTCCTGCAGGTCGGACCAGGCCGAGCGAATGGCCCGCGCCCCGGATGCGATCAGCAGCATCAGCAGGGTGATGAAGGCGAGGTTCAGGATGACGACGGTGACGATGCGCCAGCGCACGGGGATGCGCCGGAACTGCTCGGACACCCAGTCCAGCCTGCCGCGGATGGTGCGCAGCGCCGGCCGGACCATCACCCTGCGTGCGGTCGTCGCATCCATCAGCGGGCCTGGCGGATGCGCGCCACCAGCGCCGCCAGCGGGGGATCGGCGGCAAAGCGCTCGACGATGGGCCGCACGGCCTCCTCGAAGCCGCTGCGGTCCTCGAGGGTGACGACCGTGACGCCCGCCGCTTCGGCCTGCCGCCGCGAGGTCTGTTCGAGCTTCAGCCACTGCTCGCGCATGGCACGGGCGGATTCGCGGGCGGCGGCGCGGAAGATGTCGCGGTCGGCGGCGGAGAGCTCGTCCCAGGCCTTGCGCGAGACGACCAGGACCTCCGGGCTCATCGTGTGCTCGGTGAGGGTGATGTGGCGCGCCGCCTGGTAATGGTCGGTGGTGACATAGGACGGCCAGTTGTTCTCGGCGCCGTGGATCAGCCCGGTGACGAGGCTCACATTGACCTGGCCGTAGGGCAGCGCCACCGGCTCGGCGCCCAGTGCCCGCATCATCTCCACCATCATGTCGGACTGCTGGACGCGGATGCGCAGGCCCCTGAGGTCCTCGACGCGGCGGATCGGCCGGGCGGAATTGTAGATGGAGCGGGCGCCGGAATCGTAGAAGGCGAGGCCGACCAGGCCGTAGCGCTCGAAGCTCGCCAGGATGTCCTCGCCCACCGGACCGTCGAGGACGGCATGGAGATGGTCGACCGACCGGAACAGGAACGGCAGGGCGAGGATGTTGGCCTCGGGAATGAAGCTCGCCAGCGGCGCGACGTTGGTGCGGTTGATGTCGATGGCGCCGATGCGAGTCTGCTCGATCGTCTCCTTCTCCTCGCCGAGCTGGCGGGAATGGAAGATGCGCAGGCGGTGGCGCCCGCCCGTGCGCTCGGCGATGAGCTTGCCCATCAGCTCCAGCGCCGTGACCGTGGGATAGTCGGCCGGCTGGGTGTCGGCGACGCGGAACTCGCGGGCTGCGAGGCCGGGCGCGAAGGAGGCGAGCGCCAGCACCGCCCCCAGCGCGAGGGCCGGCGCTCTCACCGCAATGCTGCCCATCCAGCCGCCCATCGCCCGCCCCTGCCCGCTCCGGGCGTTGCCCCACGCCCTTCGAGAAAAATCATGCCACGAACCTGCGCCCGTCGCCATGGCCGGCGCCGCCGGTGCCCGGCCCGGTTGAGGACCTCCTCAATGTTTCATTTCCGTGTCGCCGCGCCCGGCCGGGGTCGGCGCCGGTC
>JAEZGJ010000046.1 GCA_023416965.1 Pseudomonadota bacterium
GCGCGGGGCGCGCCACACCATGCTCGACGATTCCGACATTTCCTCCACGCGCCATGCCCGCGCCTTCGTGGCGGGAGCCCTGGCCGGCCTCGTCGGACGCACCGACATCTATGTCTCGGGCGGGGCCGAACACCAGGGCCCGCCCGGGGGCGGCCCGGTGGCGATCATCGCCGAGCGGGCTGATCAGGCGGCGGCGATCATGGCGGCGACGAAGTCGCGGGTGGACTGACCGATGGCGGCGCCACGGCTCTCGGCGGCGGCGTTGATCGCGCTGACATAGCCGTCGGTCCAGACCGAGAGGCCGTCGCCGATGCGGGCGGAGAAGGCGGAGACCATGGCGCCGGCAATGCCGCGCGCCTCGAGCGCGGGCAGGCGCGAGATGCCGGCATCGTCGAGGCCGCGATCGGCGTCGACATAGACGGCGGCGCGCACCGGGGCCTTCACCGCCGTCTCCGGCTTGCCGGCGAGGAGGCCTCCGTGGGAGGCGGTGACGACGATGTGGCCGGCGTCGTCCTTGCCGACGAGACCGTTGGAATCGAGCACGAAGACGCGGATGCCCTTCGCCCCGGCCTCGATCATCTCGTGCCGGGCCTCGTCGAGGGGTTCGGGCGTCGGGGCCGGCGGCAGGTCGATGCGGCCGAGCCGGTCGAGCGCCTCGGCACAGGTCATGCCGCGGGCGAGGCCGGCGCGCGACGCCGCGGCATTGACGAAGGAGAGGATGCCGCGCTCCGGCATGTCTGCGCCCCAGCCGATCCGCGCCGAGGTATGGGCGACCGTCGCTCCGGGCACGCCGATGCCGTCGAGCCAGGCGAGGCCCGATATGCCCGCCTGTTCGCGGCCGATGCCGGCATCGTTGAGGATGAGGGCAGAGACGCCCTTCATGGAGCCGTACCAGGCGGCATAGACGGCGCCGTGGGAGGCGCAGACGGCGATGCGGCCGCGGGCCTCGGGCGAGAGGTGGGTGACGCTGTCGAGGACGATGGGCGGCGGCATGGAAGACCCGTTCGGCTGGCGCAGGGCCGCCGACTGTTCCAGCCCGGGGGGCGGCCGGCAATCGGCCGAGCCAAGCCGTTCGACGGAGGCCAGACATGCCGGCCTTCGCCTTGACACCTCCGGCACCGTCCCCACACTCGCGGCAACGCCCCCGCCAAGGGCGAGCCGCCGGCGGCAGACCGGTGACCGGGAGGACATGACATGACGGCTTCGGCCGGGCGCGCGCAGCGCCGATACCACGTCCGCGAGGAGGACGTTCAGGGCTACCACCCCGCCAACCACACCGGCACGCTGAACCGCCGGCTGATCAGCCGCGAGACGGTGGGAGCGGAATCGGTGGAGATGCTGGTCGGCACGATCGAGAAGGGAAACGGCGCGCTCCCCCACGCCCATCCCGGCATCGACCAGATCTGCTACCTTCTGGAGGGCGCGGCGGAAGCCGAGGTCGACGGCCAGCGCTTCGCCATGAAACCCGGCGATTCCTGCTTCTTCCCGGCCGGGATGGAACACGTCTTCACCGTGACCAGCGAGACGCCGGTGCGCGTCCTCGTCATCTACACGCCGCCCTACGAAGAGAACCCGGACAGGGTCATCCGCCGCCGCTGAGGCGGCCTACAAGCAGGTCCCGGGGAGGACACGCATGATCGACCGCAGAACCCTCATCGCCAGCGCCGCCGCCATGGCGGTCGCGGCCCCGGCGCGCGCCGCATGGCCGGAACGGCCCATCACTCTCGTGGTGCCCTTCGCCGCGGGCAGCGGCACCGACACGGTGGCGCGCATCGTCGCCCAGCAGCTCGCCTCGCGCCTCGGCCAGGGCGTCGTGGTGGAGAACCGGGCCGGGGCCAACGGTTCCGTGGCGGCGACCTTCGTCGCCCGTTCCGAACCGGACGGCTACACGCTGTTCATGACGACCAACACGTCGCATTCGGCCAACCCGAGCCTGATGAAATCGCTGACCTACGACCCGGTGAAGGACTTCTCGCCGGTGGCGCGGATGGGCAACCTGCCCTTCCTGCTGGTGGTCGACCCGAAGCTGCCGGTCACCTCGGTGAAGGACCTCATCGCCCATGCCAAGGCCAATCCCGGCAAGCTGACCTATGCCAGCGGCAATTCCACGGGGATCGTCGCCGGCGCCACCTTCGCCAAGCGCGCCGGCATCGACATCCTGCACGTGCCCTATCGCTCGACGCCGCCGGCCATCACCGACATCATCGGCGGTCGCATCTCGATGATGTTCGTCGACATCACCGCCTCGCTCACCCAGATCAATGCGGGCTCGCTCCGGGCGCTGGCGGTCACCACGGCGGAACGGTCGAAGCTTCTGCCGAACCTGCCTTCCATGCAGGAGGCGGGCGTCGCCGAGTTCGACATCACCTCGTGGAACGGCGTGTTCGGCCCGGCGCGCATGCCGCCGGAGATCGTCGGCCGCCTGAACCGGGAACTGGCCGCCATCGCCAGCGATCCGGAGATCGCCAAGAAACTGGCGGAGATCGGCTTCGACGCCTTCACCCAGACGCCTGAGGAGCTCGGCGCCTTCGTCAAGGCGCAGATCGAGAATTGGGCGCGGATGATCAGGGAAGCCGGCATCCAGCCGCAGTGACGTCGATGGACTTCTCGCTTTCCGACGACCAGCAGGCCCTGCGCGCGGCGGTGGAGCGCCTCTGCGCGCGCTTTCCCGACGAGTACTGGCTGGAGCGCGACACCAAAGGCGGCTTTCCCGCCGATTTCCACGCGGCCTTCGCCGAAGCCGGCTTCCTCGGCGTCGCCATGCCGGAAGTCTATGGCGGTTCGGGCCTCGGCATCACCGAAGCGGCGATCATGATGGAGGCGATCGCCGCCTCGGGGGCCGGCATGTCGGGCGCTTCCGCCATCCACCTCAACATCTTCGGGCTCAACCCGGTGGTGGTGAAGGGGACGGAGGAGCAGAAGGCGCGCATGCTGCCGCCGCTGATCGCGGGGCGGGAGAAGGCCTGTTTCGGCGTCACCGAGCCCGATGCCGGTCTCGACACGCTGAAGATCAAGACGCGGGCGGAGCGGCAGGGCGACGTCTACGTCGTCACCGGCCAGAAGATCTGGACCTCCACGGCGCAGGTCGCCGACAAGATCCTGCTGCTCGCCCGCACCACGCCGCTGTCGGAGGTCAAGCGCCGCACCGACGGGCTGTCGCTGTTCTACACGAGCCTCGACCGCGCCCATGTCGAGGTGCGCGAGATCGCCAAGATGGGCCGCAAGGCGGTGGATTCGAACCAGGTCTTCTTCGACCGGCTGCCCGTTCCCGCCGCCGACCTGATCGGCGAGGAGGGCAAGGGGTTCGACATCATCCTGCACGGGCTCAACCCCGAGCGCATCCTCATCGCGGCGGAGGCCATCGGCCTCGGCCGGGCGGCGCTGAGGCGGGCGAGCACCTATGCCAGGGAGCGGCGCGTCTTCGACCGCGCCATCGGCCAGAACCAGGCGATCCAGCATCCGCTCGCGGTTGCGTGGGCGGAGCTCGAGGCGGCCGAACTGATGATGCTGAAGGCTGCCACCCTCTACGACCGCGACGAGCCCTGCGGTCCCCATGCCAATGCCGCCAAGTACCTCGCGGCGGAAGCCGGCTACCGGGCCTGCGAGACGGCGGTCATGACCCTCGGCGGCATGGGCTATGCGCGCGAATTCCACGTGGAGCGCTACCTGCGCGAAGCCTGGATCCCGCGCCTCGCCCCGGTTTCCGCCCAGCTCATCCTCTCCTACATCGCCGAGAAGGTGCTCGGCCTGCCGAAATCCTACTGAACCAGAACAAGACCTCTTCCGGGAAACGCCGATGCAACCCAGCCACAACGTCCAGCGCCTGCTGGATCTCTACCGGACCATGAGCCGCATCCGCGCCTTCGAGACCGCCGCCCTCACGGCGCACAAGGAGGGCGTGGTGCCGGGGCCGCTGCATGTCTCCATCGGGCAGGAGGGGGTCGCGGCGGGCGTCTGCCTGAACCTGACCACCGAGGACCGCATCACCTCCAACCACAGGGGCCACGGCCATGCCATCGCCAAGGGCGCCGGCATCCAGGGCATGATGCGCGAGCTCTTCGGCCGTGAGGGCGGCCATTGCCGCGGCAAGGGCGGCTCCATGCACATCGCCGACTTCTCGGTCGGCATGCTGGGCGCGAACGGCGTCGTCTCGGGCGGCATTCCCATCGCGGTCGGCGCGGCGCAGGGGCTGAAGATGAAGCGCTCCTCCGCCATTGCGGTGTGCTTCTTCGGCGACGGCGCCATCAACCGCGGGCCCTTCCTCGAAGGGCTCAACTGGGCGGCGCTCTACACGCTCCCGGTCCTCTTCGTCTGCGAGGACAACGGCGTCTCCGCCTTCACCGCCACGGAGAGCGTGACGGCTGGGCCGGGCGTCATCGCCCGGGCGGAATCCCTCGGCGTGCCCGGCGTCACCGTCGACGGTAACGACGTGATGGCGGTGGACGAGGCGGCCGCCCGTCTCGCTGCCGAGGTCCGCGCCGGCAAGGGGCCGCGGCTCCTCCACGCCAGGACATTCCGGATCACCGGCCATACCTCGACGGACGCCGCTGCCTGGCGCGACCCGGCGAGCGTCGAGGCGGCGAAGAAGCGCTGCCCGATCGACCGGCTGGCCGTCCTGCTCGGCGAGAGGGGTGTCTCCGCGGCCGATCTCGCGTCTGTCCGCAACGAGGCGGAGGCGGAGATGGCGGCGGCCGTCCTGGACGCCAAGGCGGCGCCCTGGCCGGACGAGGCCATCGCCTATGACGACGTGCAGGACGTCGGCGCGGTGCGTTTCTCGGGAGTTTCGGCATGAGCGGGCAGAGCGTCACCCTCGTCGAGGCCGTGCGCCTCGCCGCCCTCCAGGAGATGCGTCGCGACCCAACCGTCTGGGTGATGGGCGAGGACGTCGCCCGCGGCGGGCTCTACGGCCAGTACAAGGACTTCCTGCCGGAATTTGGCGAGGAGCGCGTCGTCTCCACGCCCATCTCGGAATCCACCATCATGGGCGCCGGGCTGGGCGCGGCGCTGGTCGGCACGCGGCCGATCATCGAGATGCGCATCTTCGACTTCGTCATGTGCGCCATGGACGAGCTGGTGAACCAGATCGCCAAGATCCGCTACATGTTCGGCGGTCAGGCCAAGCCCTCCGTCGTGGTGCGCATGCCGCACGGCATCTGGCGCAATTCGGCGGCCCAGCACAGCCAGATGCTCGAATCCTGGTTCGTCCACCTTCCCGGCGTCATCGTGGTGACGCCGTCGACGCCGGCGGATGCGGCGGGCCTCCTCGTCAGCGCCATCCGCTCCGACGATCCCGTGCTGTTCTTCGACCCGAAGAACCTCTTTCCGCTGACCGGTGAGGTCCCCTCCGTCATCGAGCCGATCCCCTTCGGCAAGGCGCGCAAGGCCCGCGAGGGCAGCGACCTCACCATCGTCTCCTGGTCGGCCATCATGCCGGCGGTGGAACAGGCGGCGGCGACGCTGGCGGGCGAGGGCATTGCCGCGGACGTGATCGACCTTCGGACGCTCTGGCCCTGGGACCAGGAGGCGGTGCTGGCTTCGGTCGCGAAAACCGGGCGGCTCCTGGTGGTGCAGGAGGCGGTGTCGGTGGCCGGCTTCGGGGCCGAGGTGGTCTCGACCGTGGTGGAGACGCTGGGTCCGGCGCGGGTGAAGGCCGCCCGACGGCTCGGCGCGCCGCGCATCCCGATCCCCTTCTCGCCGCCGCTGGAGGACGCCGTGAAGGTGACGCCGGCCAAGATCGTCGCGGCGGCAAAAGCGGCGATGGGGTAGGGCGCGGCCACGATTCAGAATGGCCCCACCCGCACCCTCCCCGCGCTGCGCGCGGAGAGGGGGACTACCGCGTCGCGCGATATCGAAACGGTTGAGCCTGGCACAGCCGGAGCGGACGGGGCCGAACGTCGAAGTCCCCTCCCTGCGCAGCGGGCAGGGTGCGGGGGGCCTGCGAAGATCCACGCAGACCGATCCCGCCGACCTTCCGCTTAGGGGAATTACGTATCAGCCCTTATTGTTCCCGTCGCAGGCGGGTGGGACAGTCCGCCTCCGCGGACGATGGGGCGTCGGGCCGCAACGAGGACGTTCGCCATGCGCATCCGGGGTCTTGTGACGGCCGCGGGGCCGTTTGTGGTCGCTGCCATCCTGGGGCTCGCGCCCCTAGGCCCGGTCCGCGCCCAGATCGCAGAGCCGGAGGCGGTCGATCTGGCGCAGGCGGCGCCGAGGCCGCAGCCGCGTCCCGACACCGCCCAGCCGCAGCCGCAGAGGGCGCCGGCCCAGGTCCTGCCGCCGCTGCGCGCCTTCCAGCGCGACGATCTCGCCGAGCAGGCGCGGCGCTTCGAGGCCTCCATCGCCAACAAGCAGGCCGGTGACACCCGTCCCATCGCCGATATCCGCCGCGATGCCGACGCCGCCGCGACGCGCGGCGACTTCCGCGCCGCCGCCCGCCTCTGGGAGGCGATCGCGCTTCGCTCCGGCACGGATTCGGCGCCCTGGGTGCGCTATTCCCAGGCGCTCGGCGGGATCCGCACCAACGATTGGCGCGAGCGCCAGCAGTTGCAGACCGACATCACCGCCTCCGCCTACATGGCCTATCGGCGCGCCGCCAACCGCAACGAGGAGGCCTTCGCCCTCGCCCATATCCGCCAGATCATGGTGGCGCGCCAGCAATGGCGCCCGGCCATCGACATCGCGCGCGCCGTGGTGGAGACGCGCGACACGCCCGAGGCGCGCGAGGCCTATAACCGGCTGCGCGACCAGCACGGCTTCCGCTTCCGCGAGACGAAGATCGATTCGGACGCAACGCGGCCGCGCGCCTGTTTCATCTTCACGGAGGGGCTGCGCACGGGACGCACCGACTTCGCGCCCTATATCCGCCAGGCCGGCGTTTCCAATCCGCCGATCACGGTCGAAGACCGGCAGATCTGCGTCGACGGGCTGAGGCACGGCGAGCGCTATTCCTTCCAGCTGCGCGAGGGCCTGCCCTCGACGATCCCCGGCGAGACGCTGACGCGCAATGTCGACGTCTCGGTCTATGTGCGCGACCGCACGCCTTCCGTGCGCTTCACCGGCCGCTCCTACGTGCTGCCGCGCACCGGCCAGCGCGGCCTGCCGGTGGTGACCGTCAACCTGCAGTCGGTCGATGTCGAGATCATCCGCATGGGCGATCGCTCCATCGCCCAGACCATCCAGGAGGAGTTCCCCAAGCCGTTGGAGAGCTACGAGATGCAGCAGCTCATTGCCGAGCGCGGCATCTCCGTGTGGAAGGGGCAGCTCGAGACCGAGAACAGGCTCAATGCCGACGTCACCACCGCCCTGCCGGTGGACGAGGCGGTGCGCACGCTGGAGCCCGGCGTCTATGTGGTCACGGCCAAGCCGACCAATGCCCAGCGCCGCACCGAGGACGATGACTTCGGCAACGGCCGGGTGGCGCAGTGGTTCATCGTTTCGGACCTCGGCCTCACCGCCCTTTCCGGCGTCGACGGCGTCCACGGCTACGTCCACTCCCTGAACTCGGCAAAGCCGCTGGCCGATGTCGAGGTGCGCCTCATCGCCCGCAACAACGAGGTGCTGGGCACGGCCCGCACCGATGCCTCCGGGCACGTACGCTTCGCGCCCGGCCTCACCCGCGGCGAAGGCTCGCAGGCTCCCTCGCTCCTCGTCGCATCGACGGCGCAGGGCGACTATTCCTTCCTCAACCTGCGCCAGCCGGCCTTCGACCTCTCCGACCGGGGCGTGGCGGGCCGCGAGGTCACCGGACCGCTCGACGCCTTCCTCGTCCCCGAGCGCGGCATCTATCGGCCCGGCGAGACGGTGTACCTGACGACGCTGCTGCGCGACGCCAAGGGCGATGCAGTGCCGAACCTGCCGCTGACCCTCATCGTCGAGCGGCCGGACGGGGTGGAGTATCGCCGCATCGTCACCCAGGACCAGGGGGCCGGCGCCCGCGCCGTGCCGATCCCGATCGTCTCCTCGGCGCCGACGGGCACCTGGCGCGTGCGCGCCGTCACCGATCCGAAGAGCCCGACGGCCGGCGAGGTGCGGTTCATGGTCGAGGACTTCGTGCCCGACCGCATCGCTTTCGAACTTGCGCCGACCGAGCAGCGGCTGACCCGCGATGCGCCGTTCGGCGCGACGGTCGATGCCCGCTACCTTTTCGGCATGCCGGGCGCAGGGCTCGCCATCGAGGGCGAGGTCGTCATGGAGACGACGCCCGGCCTGCCGGACTTCCCCGGCTTCCGCTTCGGCCTCGGCGACGAGGAGACGAAGCGCGACCGCGAGCCGCTGCCCGATGGCCTCGTCACCGACGATGCCGGCAAGGCGACGATTGCCGCCCGTCTGCCGCGCATGGAGGACACGACCCGGCCGCTCTCGGCCCGCCTTCAGGTGCGGGTCGCCGAGCCGGGCGGCCGCGCCGTCGAGCGCACCGCGACCGTGCCCGTGCTGCCCGGCACGCCGCTCATCGGCGTCAAGCCGCTGTTCGACGGCGACCGCGTCTCCGAGAACGACACGGCCTCCTTCGAGCTGATCGGCGTGGCCGCCGATGGCCGCACGCGGCGGTCGGCGACGCTCACCTGGCAGCTCCTGCGCCTCGAGACGCGCTGGATCTGGACCCGCGGCACGTCCGGCTGGGCGAGCCAGGCCATTGTCTCGACGCGGCGCGTGGCCGACGGCGAGGTGCAGGCGGGGGCGTCGGGCGCGCCCGCGCGGATTGGCGCGCCGGTGCCCTGGGGCCGCTACCGGCTCGAGGTGACGGCCGGCGGCGGCGTCGCCGGCCCGATGGCCCCCGGTCTTTTCGAAGCCGGCTACGGTGCCGGCGGCACGGCCGATACGCCGGACGTGCTCGAGATGAGCCTCGACAAGCCCTCCTATGTCTCCGGCGAGACCATGACCGTCTCGGTCAATGCGCGCTTCGCCGGCTCGGCCACCGTGGCCGTGATGGGCGACCGGCTTCTCGCCGAGCGGACGGTGGACGTGCCGCAGGGCCGGTCCACCATCCAGATCCCCGTCGGCAGCGACTGGGGCGCGGGCGCCTATGCGACCGTCTTCATGCGCCGGCCGCTGGACGCCGCCGCCTCGCGCATGCCGGGACGGGCCATCGGCCTCGCCTGGTTCGGCATCGACACGGCGGAGCGGCGCCTGAAGGTGACGCTGGAGGCGCCGGAGAAGATGGCGCCACGCACGGCGCTGCGGGTGCCGGTGAAGGTCGAGGGCCTCGTGGCCGGCGAGCAGGCCTTCGTCACGGTCGCGGCCGTCGACCTGGGCATCCTCACCATCACCAACTACCAGCCGCCGAAGCCGGACGAGCACTATCTGGGCCAGCGCCGGCTCTCGGCCGAGGTGCGCGACCTCTACGGCCTCCTCATCGACGGCATGTCTGCGGTGCGCGGCTCCATCCGCTCCGGCGGCGACGGGCCGACGAACCGCTTCTCCGGCGCACCGCCGGCGCAGCAGCCGCTGTCGCTGTTCTCCGGCATCCTCACCGTCGGGCCGGACGGCACGGCGGAGGCCGTCTTCGACATCCCGGACTTCAACGGCACCGTGCGCCTGATGGCCATGGCCTGGACGGCGAAGAAGCACGGCTCGGCCTCGCGCGACGTCATCGCCCGCGATCCCGTCGTGGTGACGGCGACCCTGCCGCGGGTACTTGGCCATGCCGACAGCGCCACCGCGCGCCTCGACCTCGTCAATGCCGAGGGGCCGGCCGGCGCCTATCGCGTCACGGTTCGTCCGGAAGGCCCGCTGCGGCTCGGCCAGAGCCAGGCGACGGTGCAACTCGGGGCCAGCGGCGGCCGGGGTTCCGTGTCGCTGCCGCTCTCCGCCTCCGGGCTCGGGGTGGGGCACCTTAACGTGCAACTGACCGGGCCGAACGGGCTCGACGTCACCTCGCGCTATGCGCTCGGCGTGCGCCCGGCCCTGCCGGACATCACCCGCCGCACGGTGATGACCATGGAGCCGGGGCAGTCGGTCTCGGTGTCGAATGACCTCTTGGGCGACTTCCTCGCGGGATCGGCGCGCGTGGCCGTCTCGGTCAGCCCGTCGACGGCCATGGACGTGCCGGGGCTGATCCTCGCCCTCGACCGCTATCCCTTCGGCTGCACCGAGCAGATCACCTCGCGGGCCCTGCCGCTGCTCTATCTCGACGTGCTCGCCGCGGCGGAAGGCGGCCTCGGCCTCGAGACGCAGGTGCGCGAGCGCATCGCCGACTCCATCGAGAGGATCCTGTCGCGCGCCTCGGGCTCGGGCTCCTTCGGCCTCTGGTCGGCGGGCTCCAACGAGGACGCCTGGCTCGACGCCTATGTGACGGACTTCCTGTCGCGGGCGAAGGAGAAGGGCTACGGCGTGCCGACCACGGCCTTCAACCTCGCCATCGAGCGGCTGAGGACCCTCGTCGTCTCGACCAACGGCGTCGGCGACAACAAGGGCATGGACCTCGCCTATGCCCATTACGTGCTGGCGCGGAACGGCCGCGGCTCACTCTCCGAACTGCGCTGGCTCGCCGACACCCAGTTGAACGAGATCGGCACGCCGGTGGCGCGCGGACAGCTCGGCGCGGCGCTCGCCCTCATGGGCGACATGGGCCGGGCCGAGCGGGTCATGGCCTCGGCGGTGACGATGCTCACCGCCCGCGGCCAGACCGACATGGGACGCTTCGACTACGGCTCGCGGCTGCGCGACGCCGCAGCGCTGATGGCGCTCGGCGTCGAGGCGCGCGTCACCCGCCGCATCGTCGCCGACGCCCAGCGCGTGGTGGAGGACCTGCGCGGTCGCACGCGCTACCTGTCGACGCAGGAGAAGGTCTGGCTGGTGCTGGCGGCACAGGCGCTGATCGAGGACGCCAAGCGCATCCGCCTCGATGTCGGCGGCAGCCCGCACGAGGGCGCGCTGGCGCGGACCATCCGCTCCGACGAGCTCGGCCGCGGCCTCGACCTGCGCAATACCGGGCCCGAGGCGGTGCGGGCCGTGGTCTCGGTTACCGGCACGCCGGCGACGCCCGAGCCGGCGGCCGCCAACGGCTTCACCCTGCAGCGGCGCTACATGACGCTGGCCGGCCAGCCTGCCGACATCGCCCGCGTCGCCCAGGGTACGCGGCTGGTGGTGGTGCTGCAGGTGACCGAGGCGAATCCGCAGCTCGGCCAGATCATGCTGGTCGACCGGCTGCCGGCGGGCTTCGAGATCGACAATCCGAGCCTCATCGCCTCGGCGGAGACCTCGGCGCTGAAATGGCTGCCGGCGGAGGCCGTCCAGCCGGACTACAAGGCCTTCCGCGACGACCGGTTCATGGCCGCCTACAGCCGCACAGGCGGCGCGAACGGGACATGGCAGGTGGCCTACATGATCCGCGCGGTGACGCCGGGGCGCTATCTGGTGCCCCCCGCCACCATCGAGGACATGTACCGGCCCGAGCGTGCGGCCCGCACCGCGGTCGGCCAGACCGAGGTGACGGCCGGCGGCCGCTGACGTGCCGGTGACAGCGCGCCTGAGGATCGCGGCTTTGGCCGCCGGCGGGCTCGCGCTTGCCGGCCTCGGCGGGGCCGTGGCCCTCCACCGCGCTGGCGAGGGGCCGGACGGATCGGCGACGCCCTATTCCCGGGAAGTGGTCGATCGCCAGGGCCGGCTGCTCCGGCCGTTCCAGACCGACGACGACAGGTGGCGCTTTCCCGGTGCCGTGGGGGAGGTGGACCCGCTGTTCCTGCGCATGCTGACCGCCTTCGAGGACCGCCGCTTTGCCTCCCATCCCGGCGTCGATCCGCTGGCGCTCGCCCGCGCCGGCGGTCAATGGTTGAGGAACGGCCGCATCGTTTCCGGCGGATCGACGCTCTCCATGCAGGTGGCCCGCCTCATCGACAAGCGCGAGGACGGCCGCACCATGGCGGTGAAGCTGCGCGAGATGGCCCGCGCCATTTGGCTGGAACGCACTCTCGGCAAGCAGCGGGTGCTCGACCTCTACCTGTCGCTGGCGCCCTATGGCGGCAATGTCGAGGGCATCCGCGCCGCCTCCCTCGCCTATTTCGGCAAGGAGCCACGCCGGCTGTCACCGGGGGAGGCAGCGCTGCTGGTGGCGATCCCGCAGTCGCCGGAGGCGCGGCGACCCGACCGCCATCCGGAAGCGGCACGCCGCGCCCGCGACCGTGTGCTCGACCGCATGCTGGCAGCCGGGGTGCTGAAGCCCGAGCAGGTCGCCTCCGGCAAGGCCGAGCGCGTGCCCGTCGCCCGCCGCGCCATGCCGGCCTATGCCTGGCATGCGGCCGGCGAGGCGATGGCCGCCCGCCCTGCCGAGCGCGTCCACCGCATGACCTATGACCGCGGCCTGCAGGAGACGCTGGAGGCGCTGCTGCGCGAGCGGGTGCGCTCGCTCGGCACCCGGCTCTCCGGCGCGCTCATCGCCATCGACCACCGCAGCGGCCAGATTCTCGCCCGCATCGGCTCGGCCGACCCGCTCGATTCCGAGCGCCAGGGCGCGGTGGACATGACGCGCGCGGTGCGCTCTCCCGGCTCGACGCTGAAGCCCTTCATCTATGCCATGGCCTACGAGGCGGGCATCGCCCATCCCGAGACGCTGATCGAGGACCGGCCTTCGCGCTTCGGCACCTATGCGCCGGCCAATTTCGACCGGGGATACCAGGGCACCGTGCCGACCCGCGTGGCGCTGCAGATGTCGCTCAACGTGCCGGCCGTGGCGCTCATGGAGGCCGTGGGGCCGCAGCGCTTCTTCTCGCGGCTGGAACAGGCGGGCATCCGCCCCGTCCTGCCGCGCGGCGAGGTGCCGGGCCTCGCGGTCGGCCTGGGCGGTGTCGGCCTCAGGCTCTCCGACCTCGCGGCGCTCTATGCGGGCCTCGCGCGCGGCGGCGAGATGCCGGAACTCGCCGAGCGGCAAGGCCTGCCGCAGCCGGCGGGACGGCCGGTGACGGACGAGGCGGCGGCCTGGCATGTCGGCGACATCCTCACGGAGGCGCCGGCCCCCGACGCGGCGCTGACCGGCCGGCTCGCCTACAAGACCGGCACGTCCTACGGCTTCCGCGACGCTTGGGCGGTGGGCTTCGATGGCCGGCGCACCGTGGCCGTCTGGGTCGGGCGGCCGGACGGCTCGTCGGTGCCGGGCATCACCGGCCGGACGGCGGCTGCACCGATCCTCTTCGACGCCTTCGCAAGGCTTGGACCACCCGCTGCCATGCCGGCGCGGCCCGCGGCGGCGGTCGCCATGAGCCACGCGCAGCTTCCCATGCCGCTGCGCCGATTCGGGCCGGCGCGCGAGGAGGCCGGCGACACGCGCGACCTCAAGATCGCCTTCCCGCCCGACGGCGTCCGCGTCGATCTCGGCGCGGCGCGCGGCGAGATGGAACAGCTTGTGGTGCGCACGACAGGCGGACGCCCGCCCTTCACCGTTCTCGTCGACGGCCGCCCGGCGGCCCGGTTCGGGGCGCAGCGGCAGGCCAATGTCCTCCCCGACGGCCCCGGTTTCACCACCCTCTCGGTGGTGGACGGCGAAGGGCGCAGCGCCTCGGTGACCGTCAGGGTCGAGTAGGCACGCCGACCGCTCCGGGCAGGCCGAGCACCCAGCTGCGCGTCATCACCACCAGGGCCTGGGCGATGACCTCGTCGGGGGCCGGCCCGAGCTTCTCCTCCAGCCCCAGCGACACGATGCCGTGGGTGGCCGAGAAGAGCGTGCGGGCGAGGCCGGCGCGCACCTCCGGCGCCGAGCCGGGCAGGAGTTCGGCGAGCGGTTCCTCGATATGGCGGAACAGCCTGCCGACGACGGCGAGGTACCAGTCCGGCGGGGCGGCGCCATCGGGGATCTGGTGGGCGAAGACCGCGGTCCACCGCCGGCGCTCGGCGCGCGAGAAGCCATGATAGGCGAGCGCCAGGCGGCGCATGGCGGTCTCCGGATCGGTGCCGGGCCTGACGGTGGCCGCCAGAACTCCATCCAGTTTCTCCAGCGTTCGGGCATTGACCGCGAAGATCAGCGCGTCGAGGTCCGGAAAGACGTTGTAGATGGCGCCGACCGCACAGCCCGCCGCCTCGGCCAGGGCGCGTGCCTTCAGGGCCGACAGCCCCCCTGCCGCGATCGCCGCCTCGGCAGCCAGGATGAGGTCGTCGCGCAGCTTGGCGCGCCTCGCCTGCAGGTCCGTGGTCATGGAGATGCTGCCTCCGTGAAAAAATTGAACGATGTTCAAAAAAGACTTGAACAGCGTTCATGAGCTTGATACACAGCGAATGTGAACAACGTTCATAGCGAAGGGGTCGCCGATGTTCAAGTCGATGTTCAGGCTCATGCACGGCCAGCTTCCCGTTGGCGCCGGCTGCGTCGATGACCGTAATGCGCTGGCGCTGATCGCCCATCAGGCGCGGGTCGCCGCCCGTGACCTCGCGATCGCGCGGAGGGAACTGGCGGCGGCGGTCGCGTCCGAACGGTCCGAGGCCCACCGCCTGCGCAACCTCAAGAGCCGCATGGCGACCCTCGACGGGCGCGCCGTGGCCGCGGTGAGGGCCGGCTTTTCCGACATGGCGGAGGAAGCTGCGGCCGACATCGCGGTGATCTCGACGGACTATCTGGTCGGTAGCCAGTGCCTGAAGGTGCTGGCGGCCGAGATCGAGCGGCAGAAGCAGCGCGTCGCTGACGCCGAGATGCGCCTGGCGCGCTGCGACCGCGGCCGCAGGATCGTCATGGCCGAACAGGCGGTGCGTGCGCTGCGCGAACGCACGACCGGGCGCGCCGAGGAGGACGGGCAGCTTCTGGCCGAGGCCGAGGCGACGCTCGCCTGCCTCAGGCGGAGCCAAATGGAGGGGCTCACCTCCCGCACTCCGGCGGCGCGAGCCGGAGCTCCAGGACCGCTCCCCGGTGTCTTCGCGGGACCGGCGAGCCAGCGACGCAGCCCCAGCGCCGCCGAGGTGCTGGTCGGCATCCGCAATCGCGCGATGATGGCGAGCCGTGTCGCTTGAGGCCCGACCCGGCGCTCAAGCGCCGGGGTGGTACTGGTAAAGCCAGCTCTCGGACGCCACCTGGTCGCCGACCCTCAGGTAGCAGCGCATCTCCACCGGCTCGTTTCCCTCGACCTTCAGGTCGAACTGGGTGCGCCAGTGGCCCGGCACGTCATTGGGCACGGCTTCCGTATATTGGTACTCGCCGAAGGTGCCGCGCGAAGCCCAGAGCACGGGCTTCGGGATCGTGCCCTTCGGAAGGTCGACCAGCGGCCCGCCCTTGAACTCGACAAGGAACTTGCGGACGCCCTGCGGGCGGGGCTGGCCCGGCTGGCCGCCGCGGCCGAGGCGGGTGGCGACGACCCGCGCCAGCGGGGTCGGATAGGGCTCGTCTGCGAGCCAGTGCAGCCGGTAGCGGTATTCGCGCGGCTGGCCGGGATCGGCCGGCGTCTCCGGCACCCACATGGCGACGATGTTGTCGTGGATCTCGTCGTCGGTGTTGAGCTCGACGAGCTGGACCGCGCCGCGGCCCCAGTCGCCCTGCGGCTCGACCCAGGCCGAGGGCCGCTTCTCGTATTTCACGCCGTCGAGATAGTGCAGGAACTCGCGGTCGCGCTGCAGCAGGCCGAAGCCGCGCGGGGTGCGGTCGACGAAGCTCGATGTCATGGTGCGCGGCGGGTTGTTGAGCGGGCGCCAGATGCGCTCGCCGCCGCCCGTCCAGATGGCGAGGCCATCGGAATCATGCACTTCCGGGCGCCAGTCGATGGTGCGGGAGGATGCGGTCTCCGAATACCAGTACATGGAGGTGAGCGGCGCGATGCCGATATGGCTGATGCGGCGGCGGAAATGCAGCGTCGCCTCGATGTCCATGACGACACCGGAGGTGCGCCGGCACAGGAAGCGGTAGGCGCCCGACAGGGAGGGTGAATCCATCAGCGCATAGAGCGTGACGGGATCGGTCTCGCTCGCCGCCGGGGCGATCCAGAAGCCGACGAAATCGGGGAATTCCTCCGGACCCGGACCCTGGCCGGGGGAGAGGGCGAGGCCGCGCGCCGACAGGCCGACCTGGCCGAGCTCGCCGACGCCGCGGAAGTACGAGGCGCCGAGCCAGGTCGCCCAGGGCTCCTGGGTCTTCCACGGGCCGGACTTCGCCTCCTGCAGCCAGAGGCCGGCGAAGGCGGAGGGCTCGGGCGGCAGGGCAGCGGCGGGGTGGTCGGGGAGAATGGTGAAGTAGCGGGGGTCGTAGACGATCTCGCGTGCCGTCTCGCCCTCGACCACGTGCATGTGCACGGTCTTGGGGAAGTACTGGCCGACATGCTGAAAGGTCACGGGATAGGCGCCGGGACCCTCGGCGAAGAGCGCCACGTCCTTGTCGAAGCGCAGCTTGCCGTGGTTGTCGTAGTCGATGCCCTTCACGATGTCCGGGTTCGGGCGCGACGGCGGCACATAGGGCTTGCCCGCGCGTTCCGCCGCCATCGCCTTCAGCGCATTGTAGGAGAAGGGCGCCGCCGGCCCGAAACGCAGCGCTGTCGCAGCCTTCGCGCCCCCGGGCAGGGCCGGGGCGAGGCCGGCCGCCGCGGCGATGGTCAGGAGGTTGCGACGGGAAAGGGTCTGGATCATCGGGCTCTCGGGCAGGCGGTGGGGCATCCCTGATGCCATGGCATTCCCGGCGAATGTGGGGCGCGCGCGTGCCATAGCCAGCCCTAGCGGCTTAGCGCGATTGACATTTCGCCGCACCTGGTGTTTTTCGCTGCCCTCACGGCACTTTCGCCGAGGACACCTCTCCGCGCCATGGCTTTCGCTCGCTTCAAAACGATGACGAAAACCACGCCGGCCGCCAAAGGCGGCACGGCAGGCTGACGCTTCGTCCTCGCAACCGGGTGCTCCCCCGACGGGGAGATGGGCGCCACGGGACCCGGTGACGGGTCTCGATCCCGGGGGAGAGTTGCAAGCCAAAGAGGCTGGAATCATGGGTTACAAGGTCGCCGTCGTCGGTGCCACGGGCAATGTGGGCCGCGAAATGCTCGCCATCCTCGCCGAGCGAGGCTTCGACGTCTCCGAGGTCGTGCCGCTGGCCTCGCGCCGGTCGGTAGGCCAGGAGGTTTCCTTCGGCGACAAGGTGCTGAAGGTGAAGGCGCTGGAGCACTACGACTTCTCCGACACGGACATCTGCCTGATGTCGGCCGGCGGCGCGGTCTCGAAGGAATGGTCGCCGAAGATCGGCGCGCAGGGCTGCGTGGTGATCGATAATTCCTCCGCCTTCCGCTACGATTCCGACGTGCCGCTGATCGTGCCGGAGGTGAATGCCGACGCCGTGACCGGCTTTTCGAAGCGCAACATCATCGCCAATCCGAACTGCTCGACCGCCCAGCTCGTCGTGGCGCTGAAGCCGCTGCACGACCGCTTCGGCATCAAGCGCGTCGTCGTCTCGACCTACCAGTCGGTCTCCGGCGCCGGCAAGGAAGGCATGGACGAGCTCGATCGCCAGACCAAGGCGCTCTATTCGATGAAGGATCCGGAGACGAAGAAGTTTCCCGCCCGCATCGCCTTCAACCTCATTCCCCATATCGACGTCTTCATGGAGGACGGCTTCACGAAGGAGGAATGGAAGATGACGGTCGAGACCAAGAAGATCCTCGACCCGAAGATCAAGCTGACCGCGACCTGCGTGCGCGTGCCGGTCTTCATCGCCCATTCGGAAGCCGTCAACATCGAGTGCGAGCAGCCGATCACCGCCGACGAGGCGCGCGAGGCGCTGCGCCAGGCGCCGGGCGTTCTCGTCATCGACAAGCGCGAGAACGGCGGCTACGCCACCCCGCTCGACGCCGCCGGCGAGGACGCGACCTATGTCTCGCGCATCCGTGAGGACGCCACGGTCGAGAACGGCCTCGCCTTCTGGTGCGTCTCCGACAACCTGCGCAAGGGCGCGGCGCTGAACGCGGTGCAGATCGCGGAAGTGCTGGTCAACCGCAAGCTCATCCACCCGCGGGCGAAAGCGGCGGCCTGATCGGTCGCCCGCTTCTTCGCATCTGTCTCATCGTGTGCGACGGCGGGCCCCAGGGTCCGCCGTTTGTGTTGTCGAGGAGCCGTCATGGCCCGCTGGATCGTTCTGTTCGACGACAATCCCGACGCCGCCTGGGTGAGGCAGAACCACGCACAGGCGCATTTCGACTATCTCGCCGCCCATGCGGACCGCATCGTCATCGGCGGCGGCCTGCGGCCCGAGCCCGGCGCCTGGTTCGAAGGTGGGCTCTGGGTGATGGAGGTGGAGAGCCGCGAGGAGGCGGTCGCGCTCGTGGAGGCCGATCCCTATTTCATCCTCGGCCTGCGCAGGGGCTATCGCCTCGCCGTCTGGGGCAAGGCGCCCTGCTACGGCGAGGTGCGGCTGTAGCTCACCCCACCGGCGCGCAGGAAAAGACCCGGCCCGGCCGTTCCAGAACGGGATGGAACTCCCCCGTCTGCTCGTCGAGCCAGCTCAGCACGCCGGTAGCGACGCCGAAGAAGGCGCCATGCAGCTTCAGCTTGCCGCGCTCCTCCAGAATGCGCACGCAGGGAAAGGTGCGCAGGTTATTCAGCGTGGTGGCGACGGAGGCGAACTCGAGCTGGCGCAGGTAATCGGCCATGGACCTGTCGCCGCGCGGCCCCACCTTCTCGATCGCCGGGGCGACGAGGCCCATCCAGCGGCCGATGAAATCGCCCGGCGAGAGCGGCTCGGCATCCTCGGCGACGGAAGCGCGGATGCCGCCGCACTGGGCATGGCCGAGTACGACGATGTCGGTGACGCGCAGGGCCTGGACGGCGAATTCGAGGGCGGCGGAGGTGCCGTGATAGTTCTCGTCCGGCGCATAGGGCGGCACGAGATTGGCCACGTTGCGGACGATGAAGAGCTCGCCGGGGCCGACGTCGAAGATCACCTCGGGCGAGACGCGGCTGTCGCAGCAGGACACGACCATCGTCTTCGGGCTCTGCCCGGACTGGGCGAGACGCCGATAGCGCTCGGATTCGTCGGGGAACCGGCCTTCGAGGAAGGAGGCGTAGCCGTCGACCAGACGTTGCGGCAGCATGGCGGGGGCTCCTGCACGGGGTTGAAGCCCGCGCATGAAGACCCTCCCGCGCCCGAGGTCAATCCCGCTTTCGGCGGTGCAGCAACTACAGCCAGCCCGGCAGGCGGTCCATGGCGATGATCGCGTCCACGTCGAGGCGCGGGCGCACCACGGCGAAATCGGCGCCCCTCACCAGCACTTCCGGTGAGAGCGGGCGGGTGTTGTAGGTGCCCGCCTGGACCGCGCCATAGGCGCCGGCCGTCATCACCGCAAGCAGGTCGCCGGGACCGACCTCGGGCAGCTTGCGGCCGAGGGCGAGATAGTCGCCGCTCTCGCAGATGGGGCCGACCACGTCGACCTTCGGCTTCGCCGCGCCGGGCGCCGGCTGCCTCACCGGGCGGATCTCATGATGGGCGTCGTAGAGGGTCGGGCGTATGAGGTCGTTCATGGCGCCGTCGACGATGACGAAGGTGTGGCCCTCGGTCTCCTTCACATAGATGACGCGGGTGACGAGGATGCCGGCATTGCCGACCATCATGCGGCCGGGCTCCATGATGACGCGGGCGCCGAGACTTGCGGTGTGGCGCTTCACCACCTCCGCATAGCGCAGGGGCTCGGGCGGTGGCTCGTTGTCGTCGCGATAGGGAATGCCGAGGCCGCCGCCGACGTCGACATGGTCGATGGCATGGCCGTCGGCCCTGAGCGTGCCGACGAATTCGGCGAGAAGCGCGAAGGCATTGTCGAAGGGCTCGAGGTCGGTGATCTGCGAGCCGATATGCATGTCGATGCCCGCCACATGGATGCCGGGCAGCCTTGCGGCCCGGGCATAGGCCTCGCGCGCCGTGGAGATGGGAATGCCGAACTTGTCGCCCTTCTTCCCCGTGGAGATCTTGGCATGGGTCTTCGCGTCCACGTCCGGATTGACGCGGAAGGAGATGTGGGCGGTGCGCCCCATGGCGGTGGCGACGCGGGAGAGCTGCACCACTTCCGGCTCGCTCTCGACATTGATGCAGAAGACGCCGGCCTCGATGGCGGCGGCATGTTCGGCCTCGGTCTTGCCGACGCCGGAGAACATGATCCGCTCGCCGGGAACGCCAGCGGCGATCGCACGCTTCAGTTCGCCGCCGGAGACCACGTCCATGCCGGCGCCGAGGCGGGCGAGGGTGGAGATGACGGCCTGGTTGGAATTGGCCTTCATCGCGTAGCAGACGAGGTAGTCGAGCCCGGCGAAAGCCTCGGAGAACACGCGGTAGTGCCGTTCCAGCGTCGCCGTGGAATAGCAGTAGAACGGTGTGCCGACCTCGGCCGCGATGGTCTCGAGCGGCACGTCCTCGGCGTGAAGGCGGCCGTCGCGATAGGCGAAATGGTGCATGGTGCGGGCGTTCGCTGGGATGCCTCTGGCCAGAAGGCCGGCAGGGCTAGAGAAGCGGGTCGAGGACGAACCTGCCGGAGGGCAGGATCTGGCCCTGGCCGGCGGGTCGATTGCGATCGTAGTCGCGGCGCGCCGGCTGGGCCTGGCGCTGGGCGGGGCTAACGGGATCGGCCGGAACCTCGGCACGGGGCGGCAGGTTGGGTGGCGTCGGGCCGCCGATGGGCGAGGGGGTCTCGCCGGGAAGTTCGAGGCCGCCCCTGCGGCCGCAGCCCCCGAGCGCCACCGCGCCCGCGAGGACAGCAAGAAGGGCAGAGCGGCGGGACATGGATGGGCTCAAGTGAGGGTCCTCTGCGAAGGGGCGGGCGAACCATAACGGAAGCCGCCAAGGACTGCGAGAGGGGCAGGCGCGCATTCGCCGATCTGGTCGTCGCGCGCCTGCCGCGCAGGTCAGCGCTGCCGCCTGAAGATCATGCCGCCATGATGCAGCGTGTCCTCGTCGACGAAGGTGCCGTCCGCGGTGAAGCCGGTGTCGTCCCAGTAGTCGATGCGGTTGCCGCTCACGGCGTAGCGCCCCCGATAGGCGCTCGCCCGCGTGCCCCTGGCCTCGTCGTAGCGGCCGTTCGGCAGCAGTTCCTGCCGGATGTGGCCGTCCGGGGTCGCCCACATCCCGACATAGGGATGGGCGGGGGAGGGAGTTGTTTCGCCGGGCGGGGTTCTCGTCATTTGGGCTGCGGCTTCCATGGTGGGGACAAGGGCAAGGGTTGCCGCGAACAGAAGGCCTGCGGTAGCGGCAGTTCGGGTGAGTCGGGTCACGGCAAGCCTCCTCAGCGGCTGGCGGTGGGGCGCACGACGATCTCGCTGACGTCGACATCGTCGGGCTGTTCGATGGCGAAGCGCACGGCCCGGGCAATGGCGTCGGGGGTGAGCGCGACTGCGCGGAAAGCCTTCATCGCCGCCGCCGCTGCGGGATCGGTGATGGTGTCGGCAAGCTCGCTCTCGACGACCCCCGGATGGATGCAGGTGACCCGGAGATTGTCGTGTTCCTGGCGGAGCCCGTCGGAGATGGCGCGCACCGCGAATTTCGTCGCGCAATAGACGGCCGCCATCGGGAAGGCCTGGAGCGCGCCGATGGAGGCGATGTTGACGATGTGGCCCGAACCGCGCCCCGTCATCTCCGGCAGAACGGCAGCGATGCCGTGGAGTACGCCCTTGATGTTGACGTCCACCATGCGATCCCACTCGTCCACCTTGAGCGAGGCCATGGGGGATAGCGGCATGATGCCGGCATTGTTGACGAGCACGTCGACGCGGCCGAAGCGGTGGCGCGCGGCTTCCGCGAAGGCGGCGACATCGCGGCGGTCGGTAACGTCGAGCCGCCGGACCAGCACGTTACCGCCAATCTCGCCGGCGAGCCGTTCCAGGCGGTCGGTGCGGCGGGCGCCGAGAACGAGCGTCGCCCCGTTGCGCCCCAGTTCGCGGGCAATGCCGGCGCCGATCCCGCTCGAGGCGCCGGTGACGAGTATGACCTTGTCGAGAGCCATGATTTTTTTCCTTTCACGATGGGCCCGGTCGATCCGGGTTGGCAGGACCCTAGCCATGGTCCATTGTCGTGATTAGCCGCCGATCTCTGCCGTCACTGGAAAGAAAAACTAACCAATGCTGCGCGATCTCGACGCCCTCTCCGTCTTCGCCCAGGTGGCGGAGGAGCGCAGCTTCCGCGCGGCAGCAGACCGGCTGGGGGTGACGCGGTCCGCCGTCAGCCAGACGATCCGGCGCCTCGAGGAGGGGCTCGGAATCGCGCTGGTGCTGCGGACCACGCGCAGCGTCGGGTTGACGGAGGCCGGCGAGGCGCTGCTGGCGGAGATCGGGCCGGCGCTGGCGGAGATCACGGCGGCCCTGGACAGGACCGCGACCTTGACCGGCCGGCCGCGGGGCCGCCTCAGGCTCGCCGTCTCGTCCATCGCCGAGCGGTTCCTGTCCGGCTCCTTCCTCACCGCCTTCACGGCCGCCCATCCGGACGTCGAGCTCGACATCACCGTCACGGATGCCGATGTCGACATCGTCGCCGAGGGCTACGATGCCGGCGTGCGGCTTGGCGAGGTCATCGAGCAGGACATGATCGCGATTCCGGTGGCCGGTGACGAGCGGCAGATCGCGGTCTGCGCGCCGTCCTATCTGGAGCGTCACGGCGCGCCCGCCCATCCGGTGGACCTCGCCGCGCACCGCTGCATCGGCTGGCGCCCCGCGCCCGGGAGCGCCCCCTACCGCTGGGAGTTCACCGAGGATGGCAAGGACTTCCGTGTCCAGGTGCCGCCGACGGTCACGACCAACGACATGGCCCTCATGATCAAGCTCGCCGTGGCCGGCGCCGGGATCACCTTCGGCATGGAGGAGAGCTTCAGGTATCACCTTCAGCGCGGCGAGCTGGTGCCGGTCCTTCAGGACTACTCGCCCTATTTCGCCGGCTTCTATCTCTATTATCCAAGCCGGCGGAACATCGCGCCGAAGTTGCGCGCCCTCATCGACCACCTGCAGGCGAGCCGGGCTGGCTGGTTCTCGCCGCTGTCCTGAACTGACCCTCAGGTTCCTCCCTGCGCGCCCGCAGCCACCCTTTGCCGCGCCGCACGACCCGCCTTCGCCGCACCCGCCGAAAGACCGGTTCCGCGAACCGGGGTGCCCTGCCGTTCGGCGGCTTGACAAGCGGCGGGTACAGGTCGAATTATGAATGACAGAATAAGGTTCTATAATATAGAACACATGGGAGGATGATCTGATGGCCGACAGCCCGGCTCGGATCCTTGCGCGTGACGGCCATTCGGCAGCACCCGGGCCACGCGGCGCCGCGGCGGCGCCCGGCACGATCGGCTCGCGCATCTCTGTTCGGGAGGTCGTCAAGGCCTATGGGCCTTTCCTCGCCGCGAACCGGGTCTCCCTCGACATCGAGCCCGGCGAATTCATCACGCTGCTCGGCCCCTCCGGCAGCGGCAAGACCACGCTGCTGAACCTGATCGCCGGCTTCCAGAGCCTCGACAGCGGCTCGATCGAGGTGGACGGCCGGCCGATCCAGAACGTGCCGACGCACCGGCGCGGCTTCGGCATGGTGTTCCAGAGCTATGCCCTCTTCCCGAACATGACGGTGAGCCAGAACGTCGGCTTCCCGCTGCGCATGGCCGGCGTCGACCGCGCCACCGCCGACCGGCGCGTGGCCGAGACGCTGGAGATCATGCGGCTCTCCGAGCACGCGGCGAAGACGCCCTCGCAGATGTCGGGCGGGCAGCAGCAGCGCGTCGCCATCGCCCGCGCCATCGTCATGCGGCCGCGTGTGGTGCTGATGGACGAGCCGCTGAGCGCCCTCGACCGCCGGCTGAGGGAATCGATCCAGATCGAGATCCGCGACCTGCACCGGACCATCGGCAGCACCATCCTGTTCGTCACCCACGACCAGGGTGAGGCGCTGACCATGAGCGACCGCATCGCGGTCATGGATGCCGGGCAGATCATCCAGATCGGCACGCCGAGCGAGATCTACCGCCACCCGCAGAACCGCTTCGTGGCTTCCTTCGTGGGCGAGAGCAACATCGTCGATGCCGAGATCGTCCAGAAGCGCGGCTCGACCATGACGCTGAAGAGCCGGTCCGGCCATGTCTTCACCGCCGAGAGCCGCAACGCCATCGACGTCGGCCGCGCCAGCGTCCTGGTACGCCCCGAGCGCATCGCGCTAAGCCGCGATGCCGCGCCCGGAAGCCTGCCGGTGACCGTCGCCTCCGCCCTGTTCCTCGGCGAACTCCTGCGCATCGAGGCGACCACCGACAGCGGCGAGACGATCCTCGTGCGCTGCACCGACCGCGCGGGCCTCGCCCTGCCGGCGGTGGGCGACCGGCTGCACGCGCGCTGGGACGCGGAAGACTGCTGGGTGCTGTCGTGACGGCCGCGACGCTTCCGGCACCGGCGGCAGGCAGCCGCCTCGGCGATGCACTGAAGAGCCCGGCCATGCTGCTGGTGCCGGCGCTCGGGTTCCTAGCGGTCGTCTACCTGCTCCCGGTCATCGACCTCGTCCATATCAGTCTCAGCGGCCCGACCCTCCTCGGCTATTTCGAGCGCGTCTTCTCGGTGCCGCTCTACTGGGACTCGCTCGTCCGCACGATGCAGATCTCGCTGACGGTGAGCTGCCTCTGCCTCGTGCTCGGCTATCCGACGGCGCTGCTGATCCATCGCAGCACCGGCATCGTCAAGGTGCTGATCTCGGCGGCGATCGTGCTGCCCTATTTCATCGCCATCCTCATCCGGACCTATGCCTGGATGGTGCTGCTCGGCCGCAACGGCCCGATCAACAAGCTGCTCGTCGCCCTCGGCATCGTCGCGGAGCCGGCGCAGCTCCTGTTCAACCGCGGCAGCGTCCTCGTCGCCATGACCGCCGTGCTGCTGCCGCTCATGGTGCTGACGCTCTATTCCAGCATCTCCCGGCTGGACCCCGGCCTGATGCGCGCCGGCAGGGCCTGCGGGGCGGGGCCCGCCGCCGTGTTCTGGCGCGTGCTGCTGCCGCTCACCTTCCCCGGCATCGGCGCCGGCTTCCTGCTCGTCTTCGTGAGCGCGTTAGGCTTCTTCATCACGCCGACCCTGCTCGGCGGACCCGGCGACCAGATGTTCGCCATGCACATCACCCAGCAGGCGGATTTCGCGACGTCCGAAGGCTTCCTCCAGGCGCTGGCCGTGGTGCTTCTCGTCATCACCCTGGCGGTCGTCGCGGTTGCCGGCCGCTTCCTCGGCTTCTCCTTCATCTGGGGCGGTGGCAAGCTGACCGAAGCTGCCGCGCCCTCTGCAGCCGCCGGGCGGCGAGCCGGTGCGGGGCCCTCCCTCGGCGCCCGCCTCGCCGACCTCGTGGGCTGGCCGCTGCTGCGCCTGCTCGGCCGCCTGCCCGCCAGCTTCGGCGCCTGGACGGTGCGGATCGGCGGCGGCCTCGTCATCGCCGGGCTGATCCTGCCCATCGTCGTGGTGATGATCATCTCGTTCAGCAGCGCGGTCTATCTGACCTTCCCGCCGCCGGGATTCTCGCTGCGCTGGTACGAGCGCTTCTTCTCCGACTCGAACTGGCGCTCGGCCTTCTCCAATTCGCTGACGGTGGCGGTGATGTCGGCGGTCATCGCGGTGTCGCTCGGCGCGGCGGCGGCCATGGGAATCGTGCGCGGCCGCTTCCCCGGCAAGTCGGCGGTCATGCTGGTGCTGGTGAGCCCGGTCATCGTGCCGCCGGTGGTGCTCGGCCTGTCGCTCTACACGCTGTTCCTCAAGCTCGACCTCGTGGGATCCATGTGGGGCCTCGCGGCCGCCCATGCCATCGGCGGCATCCCCATCGTCGTGGTCATCGTCGCGGCAGCCTTGCAGAACGTCGACCGCCGGCTGGAACAGGCCGCCGCCGTCCACGGCGCCTCGCCGCTGACGGTGTTCAGAACGGTGACGCTGCCCGCCATCGCGCCCGGCCTCGCGGCGGCCACCTTCTTCGCCTTCCTGCACTCGTTCGACGAACTCGTCCTGTCCCTGTTCCTGTCGAGCGCCAACCTCAAGACGCTGCCGCTGATGCTGTGGGCGGACGTCAACTACCAGCTCAATCCGGTGCTCGCCGTCGTGTCGACGCTGGAGGTCCTGTTCATCCTGGTCGGGGTGGCGCTGGCGGGGCCGGTTCTCGCCCGCTCGCGCGCCGCATGACGCAACAACCACAATCCTGATGGGAGGAGAAGTCCGATGGACAGCCTGACGAGACGGCGACTGACCCAGTCGCTCATGGCGGCACCGCTGGTGCTCGCCGGCACCCGCTTCGCGGAGGCCCAAAGCAAGCAGGTGATCATGCAGGATCCGGGCGGCGGCTACGGCGAGGCGCTGCGGCGGGTGATGTACGACCCCTTCGAGCGGCAGACCGGCATCAAGGTCGTGACCGTCCAGGAGGCCCGCAGCGGCCCGCGCATCCGCGCCCAGGCGGCGGCCGGACGGGCCGAATGGGACCTGACCTTCATCTTCGACCAGGAGACGAAGCTGCTCGGGCCCTGCTGCCTCGAGGACATCGACTACTCGAAGCTGTCGGAACCGGCGCAGAAGACCCTGGCCGCCATGCCGGACAACCTGAAGCGTCCGAAGGGCGTCGCCCTGCAGGTGATCGGCGTCGGCCTCGTCTACAACACCAACAAGTACAAGGGCGACAACGTACCCCGCAGCTGGGCCGACTTCTGGGACGTGAAGAAGTTTCCGGGTCGCCGCGCCATGCCGGCCTGGCCGCGCTTCGTCTTCGAGGCGGCGCTGATGGCCGACGGCGTCACCAAGGACAAGCTCTATCCGCTCGACATGGAGCGGGCGCTGAAGAAGATTCAGGAGATCAAGCCGCATATCGCCAAGTGGTGGACGACGGCCGCCCAGCCGCCGCAGCTCCTCCTCGACGGCGAGGCAGACATGGTGATGGCCTATACCGGATCCATGAGCAAGCTGGCGCTTGACGGCGCCCCGATCGGCCTCGAGTGGAACCAGGGCTTCATCTACTACGACTTCTTCTCGATCCCGAAAGGCGCCCGCAACTACGCCAATGCGCTGCAACTGCTCTCCTGGCGGCTCGACCCGCAGCGCGCCGCGCAGCTGACCTCCGCCTTCCCGGTCGCGCTGCCCTCGCGCGTCGTGTTCGAGGCAGCGGACCCGAAGGTCAGCATCTACTGGGCCAACAATCCGGCCAATGTCGCCAAGGCGATCGAGTGGAGCCCGGACTACTGGGGCGCTGCCTCGCCGCGCGGCAACTCCACCAATGAGGAATATGGGCAGGAACGGCTGAACGCCCTCCTCGCCCAGGGTTGAGACCTCCTCAAGGCCCACCTCCAGCGGTCGCGCTCCTCCGGCGCGGCCGCTCTTTTTTGCTGATGGTCGCGCGGGGCTCAGCGCCCCATCGCGTAGAACTCGTTGTTCGGCCGCATGCTGGTGACGTTGGCGAGACGGTTGGACATGCCGAAGAAGGCCGCGATGGCGGCGATGTCCCAGATGTCCTCGTCATCGAAGCCGTGCTGCTTGAGGACGGCGATGTCCTCGTCGCCAACCTCATAGGCGCGCTGAGACACCTTCATGCCGAAATCGAGCATGGCCATCTGGCGCGGCGTGATGTCGGCCTTGCGGTAGTTGATCGCCACCTGGTCGGCGATGTGCGGGTCCTTGGCGCGCACGCGCAGGATGGCGCCGTGGGCCACCACGCAATACTGGCACTGGTTCGCGTTGCTGGTGGCGACCACGATCATCTCGCGCTCGGCCTTGGTCAGCGCGCCGGCCTTGTTCATCAGCGCGTCGTGATAGGCGAAGAAGGCGCGGAACTCCTCGGGACGGTGGGCGAGGGTGAGGAAGACGTTGGGCACGAAGCCCGACTTCTCCTGCACCGCCAGGATCCGCTCGCGGATGTCCTCCGGCAGGTTCTCCAGCGGCGGAACGGGAAAGCGGCTGATCGCCTTGTCGGCCATGGCGTCTGTCTCCTGTCAGGCGGCCGCGATGGCCGCGAGGTGGTCCTGGTAAACGGCGATCGCGTCGCCGGCATCGCCGCGGTAGGGCTCGACGCGCACGAGGCAGGTATGGGCCGAGCAGCCCTGACCGAGTTGCGAGGTGCCGATGTCGAGGGTCAGCACGTTCGGATTGCCGGCGATGTCGAGGCCGCTGTTGCCGGCGGGCGTGAACCAGGCGCCCGTCGGCAGCACGACCACGCCGCGGCGCACCGTGTCGCTGACCTGCGCCGTGGCGAGGCAGGCCCCGCGCGCATTGGAGAGGCGCACGAGCCCGCCGTCGGCGATGCCGAGGCCGGCAGCGTCCTCGGGATGGATGCGCATCTGTTCGCGGCCGTTGCGCTTCAGGGCGAGGCTCGCCGGGCCGGTCTCGAGCTGGCTGTGCAGCCGGCCCGCCGGCTGGTGGGAGATCAGGTGGAACTCGTCCTCGGCAGCCGTGCCCAGCCATTCGGCCGGCGGAATCCAGGCGGGATGGGAGCGGCAATCGGCATAGTCGAGACGCTCCAGCGCCTCGCTGCCGAGCACGATGCGGCCGCTCTCGGTCTTGAGGGCATGGGCCTCCGGCTCGTCGCGGAAGTCGGCGAGATAGGTGTGGTTCTCCTTGACCGGGCAGGCGGCATAGCCCTCGGCCCAGAAGCGGTCGAAATCCGGCATGGCGAAGCCGTGGCGCTCCTCGGCGCCGGAGCGGACGGTCTCGTAGATATGGCGCAGCCAGCCCATTTCGTCGCGGCCTTCGCTGAAGGCCTCGCCGTGGCCGAGCTCCGTGGCGATGGCGCGGAAGATGTCGTAGTCGGAGCGCGATTCCCCCACCGGCGCGATGGCCTGCTGCATGGCGAGGACGAGATCGGAACGGCGGTTGCCGGCGATGTCGTTGCGCTCGATCGAGGTGCTGGCGGGCAGGACGATGTCGGCGCGCCGGGCGGTGGCGGTGAACATCGGGTCCTGCACGATGATCGTTTCCGGCCGGGTCCAGGCCTCGCTGAGCCGGTTCAGGTCCTGGTGGTGGTGGTAGGGGTTGCCGCCGGCCCAGTAGACGAGCCGGGTGTCGGGATAGGTGCGGACCTTGCCCTCGTAGGAGAACTCGGCGCCCGGGTTCAGCAGCATGTCGGTGATGCGGGCGACGGGGATGAAGCTGTCGATGGGCCGCTTGAGCTGCGGGATGAAGGGCGAGGGGCCGATATTGATCGCCGCGCCGACGCCCCCGAGCGAGGAATAGCCGTAGCCGACGCCGCCGCCGGGCAGGCCGATCTGGCCGGTGACGGCGGCAAGGCCGAGGGCGGCCCAGAAGGGCTGCTCGCCGTGATGGGCCCGCTGCAGGCTCCAGCTCACGGTGAGCATGGAGCGGGTGTCGATAAGGCGCCTCGCCAGGGCGGCGATGGCGTCGCGGTTAAGGCCGGTGATCCCGGCCGCCCAGGCAGCGTCTTTGCGCTGGCCGTCGGCGCTGCCGTCGAGATAGGCGAGGAAACGGTCGGAGCCGCTCGTGCAGCGGGCGAGGAAAGTCGCATCGTGGCGGCCGGCGAGGACGATCTCGCCGGCGAGGCCGAGCATCAGGGCCGCGTCGGTGTTGGGCCGGATCGGCCACCATTCCGCGCCGACATCCTCGGGCACGTCGTCCTTCAGCGGCGAGACGAGGATGACCTTGACGCCGCGGTCGCGGATGGCCCGCAGATTGGCCTCCAGGGTGTGGCGGGCGATGCCGCCGGCCTCGTTCTGGGCGGTGCGCGGGGTCAGGGCGCCGAAGACGACGAGGGTCTCTGTATGGGCGGCGATGGTGTCGAGCGTGTTGGCCTGGCCGCCGCAGGCGGCATCCTCGCCGAGCACATGGCGCAGGATCACCGGTCCCGCGGCTATGGAATAGGTGTCGACATGGCCGGTATAGCCGCCGGCGAGGTTGAGCATGCGCTTCAATAGCGAGGGCGCGTGGTGGAAACGGCCGCAGCTCGTCCAGCCATAGGAGCCGCCGAAGATGGAGGCATTGCCGAAGGTCCCCGAAACGCGGCGGATCTCGCCGGCGACGAGCTCGATGGCCTCGTCCCAGCTCACCGGCACGAAACGATCCACGCCGCGGGCGCGGCGGTCGCTCGCCTCGCGCTTCTCCAGCCAGCCTTCGCGCACCAGCGGCCGGGGCACGCGGCGCGCCGTCTCGGCCCATTCCTTCACCGAGTGGATGATCGGCGATGGGGCGGGATCGAGCTCGAAGGGCTCGGTGCCGACGATCCGGCCGCCCTCGACCAGGAGCGTATAGGCGCCCCAGTGGCTGCAGTGCCTCACACGACGGATCTCGCCCATTCACCTGTTCCCATCGTTTTCACCCGGGCCGGCATGGATACAGCCGCCGGGCGTGCCGCACCATTGGCGGGTCGCCCATCACTGCCATGCGGGGCGGGCGAGGATCACGAGGCCTCGCGCAGGCGGTCCAGCGCCGGCTTCGCCTGCTGGCCGTAGGTCTTGAACTTCTCCAGCACCTCGGCGATCTCCGCATCGGAGAGGCGCGGCGGCTCGCCGAGGGGCAGGCAGAGGAGATATTGCTGCGCCAGGCTCTCGACCGTCACGGCGAGGGCGAGCGCCTGGGCGATGGAGCCGTGGGCGGCGATGACGCCGTGATGGGCCATGAGGCAGGCCCGGCGTCCCTCGAGTGCGGCGACGACGGCGTCGGCCAGATCCTGCGAACCGAAGATGGCATAGGGGGCGCAGCGGATGGTGGGGCCGCCAGCGGCGGCGATGGCATAGTGGATCGCCGGAATGTCGCGTCCGAGGATGGAGACGGCGGTAGCATGAGTCGAGTGGGTGTGGACCACGGCATTGAGGTCCGGCCGGGCCCGGAGGATGTCGCGGTGGAAACGCCACTCGCTGGAGGGCAGGACGTCGCCGTCGAAGGTGCCGTCCCAGCGCATCGCCACGACGTGGTGCGGCTCCAGCCTATCATAGGGAATGCCGGTGGGGGAGATCAGCAGGCCGTCGCCATGCCGCACGCTGATATTGCCGGCGGTGCCCCGGTTGATGCCGAGGCTGTTCATGCTGCGGCAGGCCTCGATCAGCTCGCGGCGCAGGGCGGTGTCCTCGCTCATCGGTCCTCCATCCTCGATCGGTCGGCGCGGCGCCTCACGCCGTTTTCGCCTTGGTGGCGCCGACGGTCCCTGCCTCCGGCAGGGCGTCGCGATAGGCCGTTCCTTCGGCGGCGATCTCGTCCAGGACCTCGGCGGTGTGCTCTGCGAAGCGGGGCGGGGCGAGGCGGTAGGAGGCCGGCGTCCGCGACAGCTTGATGGGGCTGCCGGTGCCGCGATAGGCGCCGATATCGACCACCATCTCCCGGTGGATCGTGTGGGGGTCGGCGACCACCTGGTCGATGGAGCGCACCGCACCGCAGGGCACGCCGGCCTTGATCAGCCGGTCGGCCAACGGGTTGCACTCGAAGGCCGAGAGGGCCTTCTCAAGCTCGACCTTCAGCGCGTCGCGGTTGACGTTGCGCTCGCCGTTGGTGGCGAAGCGCGGGTCCTGGGCGAGGCCCTCGGCGCCGATCACCCGGCACAGAGTGGCGAACTGGCGGTTGTTGCCGACGGCGAGGAAGATCGGGTCGGTGGCCGTGGCGAATGTGTCGTAGGGGCAGATGTTCGGGTGGGCGTTGCCGGAGCGCCCTGCCACCTTGCCGGAGAGGTAGAAGTTCGGCAGGTGCGGGTGCAGCAGCGAGACGCCGCAATCGTAGAGCGTCGCCTCGACGAACTGGCCCTTTCCGCTGGTCTCCCGCTCGTGCAGCGCCATGAGGATGCCGATGACGGCATTGAGACCCGTCACCATGTCGACCACGGGCAGCCCGACGCGCAGCGGCTCGCCGCCGAGCTCGCCGTTGACGCTCATCAGCCCGGCGGAGGCCTGGATGGCGGCGTCATAGCCGGGAAGGCCGCCGAGCGGTCCGTCGGCGCCGAAGCCCGAAACGCGGCAATGGACGAGGCGCGGGAAGCGGCGCTCCAGCTCGTCGCGGCCGAGGCCCCAGCGGTCCAGCGTCCCGGTCTTGAAGTTCTCGATGAAGACGTCCGCCGTCTCGAGCAGCTTGAGCAGGAGTTCGCGCCCGGCATCGGCTGACAGGTCGATGGCCATGCCGCGCTTGTTGCGGTTGAGGCCGAGGAAATAGCTCGCGGTCTCGTCGAGGAAGGGGGGGCCCCAGCCGCGGGTCTCGTCGCCCTCGGGCGGCTCGATCTTGATGACGTCGGCGCCGTGGTCGCCGAGGATCTGGCCGCAATAGGGGCCGCCGAGCACCCGGCTCGCGTCGATGACCCTGATGTTGGAGAGGGAGCCGGGACGGGTCGATGTCATGTCATGTCCGATCGGTCAGGAGGCCAGCGCCGGCGCCTCGCCGAGGGCGGCGAGGTCGCGGCGCAGCTGGGTGGCGAAGTCGGGATAGGTTTCCGACAGTTCGTCCAGCACCCTGCCACGCAGCAGCGCCAGTGTCGCGGGGTCAGGCGCCGCGGTGGCGGGCGGGGCGTCGCCGTGGGCGAAGTCGAAGCCGGTCGCCGCCTTGATGCCGGCGAGGTCCTCGCCGGGATGAACGCTCTCCAGCGCGAAGCCGCGCCGGGTCTTGTCGAAGCTGAACAGCGCCTTGCCGGTGAGCAGGGCGGCCGGCCCGCCGGGGCGGTGGATGTGCGGGCTGCTGACGCCGGGTGCGCTGACGAAATCGACCTTGTCGACGAAGACGCGCGGCGTGTGCTCCTCGCGAAAGAGGATGACCCGCGGCACGACGAAATAGAGATAGGCCGAGCCGAAGGAGCCGGGCCAGCGGGGGGCGGAGCGGGGATAGTCGCCGGCGCCGACCAGGTTGATGTTGCCGGAGCCGTCGATCTGGCCGCCGCCGAGGAAGAAGGCGTCGATGCGGCCCTGGCCGGCGCAGTCGAACAGTTCGGCCGAGCCGTTGGTGAAGAAGTTGTGCTCCACCGAGCCGAGAATGGAGAGGCGCAGCGGCGCGCCGCCGGCCTCGTCCTGCAGGGCGCGGCACAGCATGGCGCCGGCGGCGGGAATGGGCGAGGAGGCGCCGACCGCCACATGGCGGGTGCCCTCGAGGAGCCGGGCGATGGTGGCGATGAGGATTTCGCGAGGATGGATAGCGGCGGTCATGCGGCCTCCTTCAGGAGGCCGGCCATGTAGTCGCCGAAGCCCTGCGGGGTGCGCGCGGCGGCGGCGTAGCGGCGCAGCTCGGCGATGTCGGTGGCATATTCGCCCCAGAGGCCGTAGGGCCAGGCGCCGCGAGGGGCGAGGGCGACCGTGTCGACATAGAGCGCCGGCAGCGTGCCCGCCGCGCTCATCTCGCTCGCGAGCAGGTTGTCGCCGACGATGCGCTCGACGGTGACGATGGTGGCCGCGGCGGCATAGGCCATGGCGGCGAGCTCGCGGCGCCGGCCGATCCAGACATTGCCGGCGCGGTCGGCCATGGGCGCGTGGAAGATGGCGATGTCGGGCCGGATGGCCGGGATGAGGACGATGGGGTCCTCGCCCTCGGCGAAGGGGTTCTGGGTGACGCGCCAGTCCGGCCGGTGAGCCAGGATATCGGTCTCCAGGAGGCCGCGCATGGGCATGAAGGGAATGCCCTTCTGGGCGGCCATCAGCCCGGCATGGATGGCAGGGCAGGTGGCGTCCACGACCTCGACCGTGCCCTCGCCCGCGGCCCGGTTGAAGCAAGGCGCGCCGCCCGCTTCGCCGAGGGAGACGGCGCTGGTCTCGACCCGGCGCACCAGCCCTGCGCCGACCAGCTGGTCGACCTGCAGGCCGCCGGTGGGGACGCAGACGAGGTGGAGATCGCCGGCGCCGTGGCGGATCATCGGGGCGGTCATGGCCATGGAGACGCCGGCATAGTCGACGGGCAGCGCGATGCGCATGCCGGGCTCGATCCGGCGGGCGAGGGCGCGTAGATCCGACTGCACTGTCACCTCCCGGGTCCGGGCGCAGCCCGGCGCAATGTTCTATAATATAGAACCTTATTCTGAATTCAGCCTAGTCGGCGCATGGCGGGCCTGTCAATCGGCTTTCGAACCGGCATCGGCCTGCCACACCTCGGCCGAACGGGGCGGGGTCGCTGCGGAGCCGCCGTCTTGACAAGGCGGGCGGGGCAAAGGAGCATGTTTACGGAATAGCGTTCCATCATGCGGAACAATGAAGAGGCGCGCCAACGCGCCCGGGATGGGTCCCCAGCAGCCTCCGACCAGAGCCGGCCCCGTAGGGCGACCGCCGCAAGCCGGCCGTCCCGCTCCCCTTGGGCCACCCCCGTCCGTCCAGAGAAAGTCCGACCTCCATGCCCCACGATTACGACGTCAGCGTCTGCGGTACCTACATCCTCGACATTCTCGGCGTGCCGGTGACCGAGATCCCGCCCGGCGGCGGCCGGCTCTTCGTCGACGAGATCAAGCTCACCGTGGCGGGAACCGCGGGGGGCACGGCGCTGCCCTGCGGCCGCCTCGGGCTGAAGACGCTGGCCGTCGGTGCGGTCGGGGACGACGAGAAGGCCGACTGGCTCATCGGCGCGCTCGCCCGCGAGAGCATCGACACGGCGGGCATGGACCGCCTCTCCGGAGTGCCGACCTCCGCCACCATCCTGCCGATCCGCCCCGACGGCTCGCGTCCGGCGCTGCATGCCAAGGGCGCGTCCCGGCAGTGGCGCATCTCGCCGGAGGTGCAGCAGAAGGCGCTGGGCGCCAAGGTGCTGCATTTCGGCGGCGTCGGCTCGCTGCCCGCCATGGACGGGGCGCCGACGGCGGCACTCCTCGCCGCCGCCAAGGCGGCCGGCTGCATCACCACCCTCGACCTGATCGCGGCCGGTCCCGGCGCGCTCGACCTCCTCGGGCCGACGCTGCCCCATGTCGATTTCTTCATGCCGAGCATCGAGGAGACGGCGGCCATGGTGGGCAGCCACGATCCCGCCACCTGCGCCCGCTTCTTCCTGGAGCGCGGCGTCGGCGCCTGCGCCATCTCCCTCGGCGGCGAGGGGTCCTTCGTCATGACCCGCGACGGCCGTCATTTCGCGGTGCCCGCCTTCGCGATCGCGGTCCGCGACACGACGGGTTGCGGCGACGCCTATACGGCGGGGTTCATCGCCGGCCTCGTCCGCAACTGGGACCTCAAGGACTGCGCGCGCCTCGCCACCGCCACCGCGGCGCTGGTCGCCACCGGCCTCGGCTCCGGCGCCAACGTCACCTCCTTCGACGATACGGTGCGCGCCATGAATTCGCTCCCCGTGCGCACTGCGGCCTGACCCCGCCCGACCCATCCCCCACCTGCCTGGAAACGCCCATGACACGCCATGCCATCATCACCGGAGCGAGCCGCGGCATCGGTCGCGCGATTGCCCTCGGTCTCGCCGGACGCGGCTATGACCTCGCCCTCACCGACATCGCCGCGCAGGAGGGGACACTCGCGCAGACGGCCGGAGAGGTGCGCGCCCTCGGGCGGCGCTGCGTCACCATCATCGCCGACGTCGCCAGGCCCGAGGATTGCCGCCGCACCGCCGCCGAGGCACTGGCCGGGCTCGGCCATGTCGACGTCCTCGTCAACAATGCCGGCATCCTGAAGCTCGCCTCCATCGAGGAGCTGACGCCGGAGGTCTGGGACCAGACCATGACGGTCAACGCCCGCGGTGTCTTCCAGATGACCCAGGCGGTGATGCCGCACATGCGCGAGCGCAAGTACGGCCGCATCGTCAACATCGCCTCGCTGGCGGCGCGCACCGGCGGCCCGGGCCAGTCGCACTATGCCGCCTCGAAGTCGGCGGTGGTCGGCTTCACCCGCGTCTCCTCCATGGAGCTCGGCCAGTACGGCATCACCGTCAATGCGGTCTGCCCGGGCATCATCGTCACCGAAATGGGCATGAACAACCTGCGCGATCCCGAGCGCGTCGCCCATTTCGAGCGCGTCACCGACCTGCACCGGCTCGGCCAGCCGGAGGACGTGGTGGGCCCCGTCGCCTTCTTCGCCTCCGATGATTCCGCCTTCGTCACCGGCCAGGCGCTGAACGTCGACGGCGGCATCTTCTACAGCTGATCCGTCAGGCTCCTGTGGAGCGATGGTAATCCTCCCGCGGCAGTCTGCGGGAGGATGTTGTAACGTCCGTGCAGTCGCGTATAGGTCGTCCTTGTCGCCGGAATGTACCGGTGCCATGCCTCGCCTCGGCCGAAGCGCCACAAGAAGGTCGATCGTCGCCCATGGACAAGGCTTTCCGTAAGGGTCTGCGTCTCCTCGAAACACTGGCGCGCAGCGAAAAGCCTCGTGGCATCACCGATCTGGCGACGGAACTCGGCTTCACCAAGAGCAACGTCCATCGCGTGCTCTCGACGCTGCAGGCCGAGGGCTATGTCGAGCAGATCGCGGCGAACAGCACCTATCAGCTGACGACCAAGCTCTGGGAACTCGGCAACGACGTCATGCGGCGGATGGACCTGATCCAGATCGCCCGGCCCGCCATGGCGCGCCTCGCCGAGGCGACCGGCGAGACCGTGCACCTGTCGGTGCTGCGCGGCACCGACGTCATCTATCTCGACAAGATCGAGAGCGCCCATCACATCCGCGCCCATACCAGCGTCGGCATGCGGGCGCCGGCCTTCACCATGGCGACGGGCAAGGCCATGCTCGCCCATCTGCCGGACAGCTATCTGGAGCTCTTCCGGCCGCACCTGCGCAGCTACACCAGCACCACGCGCACGACGATCGAGGAGTTGCGGGCCGACGTGGAACTGGCGCGCCGGCAGGGCTATGCCATCGTGCCGCACGGGGAATGGCGCGAAGGCATCGCTGCCTGCGCTGCCGCCATCCTCAACCGCTCCGGCGAGGTGGTGGGGGCCATCGGCATGTCCGGGCCGGATTCGCGCATCAAGCGCAAGCAGCTCAAGCAGTTCTCCGAACATGTGATGGAGGCGGCGCGCACGGCGAGCCTGGCGCTCGGTTACGCGCCGCGCGAGGAGCGCTGAGCGGGCCGAGGGGCGCCCGCGCACTGTCATGATCTGCGACACCGTGTGGGCTATGGTCGGCGAACCGCACCCTTGCCTTCCGTCTCCGTTTCGCTATTTTCAGGAATATCTGAAAATTCGAAAACCCGGAATGCCCCCGATGATCCGGTTTCGCCTGCCGCCCGCCATGCGTCTCCCTGCTGCCGCCCCGGCGGGCGCCGCGCATCGGTTGCCTCCCGGCGCCGTCTTCCCCCGCACCGGCCCGTCGCGGCCGGCCATCCTCCCCGAGGCCTGAGCCATGGATCCGATCGTCCTTGCGCGCATCCAGTTCGCCGCCAACATTTCCTTCCACATCCTGTTTCCCACCGTGACCATCGCGCTGGGCTGGGCGCTGGTCTTCTTCAAGCTGCGCTACCGGGCGACCCAGGACCTGAAGTGGATGGACGTCTACCATTTCTGGGTGAAGGTCTTCGCGCTGAGCTTCGCCCTCGGCGTCGTCTCCGGCATCACCATGAGCTTCCAGTTCGGCACCAACTGGCCGGGCTTCATGGAGCGCGTCGGCAATGTCGCGGGCCCGCTGCTCGCCTACGAGGTGCTGACCGCGTTCTTCCTGGAGGCGGTGTTCCTCGGCATCATGCTCTTCGGCTTCCGCAAGGTGCCGGGATGGCTGCACACGCTTGCGACCGTGCTGGTGGCCTCGGCGACGACCCTCTCCGCCTTCTGGATCATCGCGCTCAATTCCTGGATGCACACGCCCGCCGGCTTCGAGATCCGCAACGGCGTGGTCCATGCGACGGACTGGATTCAGATCGTTTTCAACCCTTCCATGCCCTACCGGCTCACCCACATGCTGCTGGCCTCGGGCCTGACCGCGGCTTTCCTCATCGCCGGCCTGTCGGCCTATCGCTGGCTGCGGAACGACCGTTCGCCGGCGGTCTTGTCGGCGCTGCGCTTCGGCGTGGCGGTGGCGGCGATCCTCATTCCGCTGCAGATCCTCGCGGGCGACATGCACGGCCTCAACACGCTGGAGCACCAGCCGCAGAAGGTGGCGGCCATGGAGGGCAACTGGGAGACCGGTCCCAACAAGCCGCTGCTGCTCTTCGCCTGGCCCGACGAGGAGGCCCGCTCCAACCGGTTCGAGATCGGCATCCCCAACGGCGCCAGCCTGATCCTGAAGCACCATGCGGAGGGGGTGGTGCCCGGCCTCAACGACTTCCAGGGCGAGCACCCGCCGGTGGCGCCGGTCTTCTTCGCCTTCCGCATCATGGTCGGCATCGGCATGCTCATGCTCGCCGTCTCCTGGGCCGGCGCCTGGTGGCTGTGGCGGCGCGGCGACCCGCATCCCTGGCTGGCGCGGGTGCTGGTGGCCATGACCTTCTCGGGCTGGCTCGCGACGCTCGCCGGCTGGTACGTGACCGAGATCGGCCGGCAGCCCTGGCTCGTGGCAGGCGTGCTGCGCACCGCCGATGCGGCGTCGGCCGTGCCCGCCGGCATGATCGGCGCCACGCTCGCCGCCTATCTCGTCACCTACGCGCTGCTGCTGGCGGCCTATGTGGCGACACTGTTCCTGCTGGCGCGGAAGGGCGCGAAGCCGCAGACCATCGAGACCGGGCCCACGTCCCATCCCAATGCATTCGTGGCGGCGGAGTGACAGCGATGTTCGACGATCCCGCCATCTGGCTGCCCATCGCCTTCGCCGCCCTGATGGGTCTGTCGATCCTCATCTACGTCATCCTCGACGGCTATGACCTCGGGGTGGGGATCCTCATGCCCATCGCCCGTCCGGAGGAGCGCGATCGCATGATCGCCTCCATCGGACCCTTCTGGGACGCCAACGAGACCTGGCTGGTGCTCTCCGTGGGGCTGCTGCTGGTCGCTTTCCCCGTCGCCCACGGCATCATCCTGTCGACGCTCTACCTGCCGGTGGCGGTGATGCTCATCGCCCTCATCATGCGCGGGGTAGCTTTCGAGTTCCGCGCCAAGGCGGAGCCGGTCTGGAAGGCGACCTGGGACCGGATCTTCTTCGCCGGTTCGCTGCTGACCGCGCTGTCGCAGGGCTACATGCTCGGTCTCTACGTGATGGGGCTCGACCGTAGTCTTTCGACCGTCGGCTTCGGCGCCATCACCGCCATCTGCGTCGCCGCCGGATACACCCTGATGGGTGCCACCTGGCTCATCATCAAGACCGACGGCGACCTGCAGCGGCGCGCGGTGCGCAGGGCCCGCGTCGCCCTGGTGGTGACGATGGTCGGGTTCGCGGTGATCTCCATCGCCACGCCCCTGGTCTCCTCGCGGATCTTCGGCCGCTGGTTCTCGATGCCCGAGATCCTCTATCTCTCGCCGCTGCCCGTGGTCGCCGCGCTGCTGGCGGCGGCCGTCTGGGTGGTGCTGTCCAACCAGCCGCACGGGCAGGACCGCTTCGCCTGGGTGCCCTTCGCCGGCGCGGCGGGGATCTTCACCCTGGCCTTCCTGGGCCTCGCTTATTCCTTCTACCCCTATGTCGTCCCGGAGCGGCTGACGATCTATGCCGCCGCGGCGGCTCCCGAGAGCCTCGTCATCATCCTGATCGGCGCCCTCGTCGTGGTGCCGGTGATCATCGGCTATTCGGCGCTCAGCTACTGGGTCTTCCGCGGCAAGGCGACCGACCTGCGCTACGACTAGGATCCGTCAGGGGCGGGCGACCAGCCGGGCGGCGAAGAAGCCGTCGAGCCCGGCACGGGCCGGGTCGGCGTCCGGCCAGTGGCAGGGGAGGGTGCGCAGGTATCCTTCCGCCGTGACGAAGGGCGCGATGCCCGGCAGTTCGTCGTGACGGATCGGGTCGAGCGCCAGTCGCGGCTCGCGCTGGAGCAGGGCGGCGATCTGCGCCTCACCCTCCTCGGGTTCCAGCGAGCAGGTGCAGTAGACGGCACGGCCGCCGGGTTTCAGCAGCACGGCCAGGCGGTCGAACAGGCGCGCCTGCAGCCGGGCGAGGCCTTCCACGTCAACCGCGGTCTTCAGGTGCAGCACGTCGGGATGGCCCCGCACGGTGCCGGTGGCGGTGCAGGGGGCGTCGATCAGTACCGCGTCGAAGGACCCTTCGAGCTCCAGGGCATCGAGCGCGCGGACGGTGACGTCCAGCTTCAGGCGCGCCATGTTCTCCGACAGCCGCTCCAGCCGGCGCGGGGACCGGTCGACGGCGGTGACGCGCGCACCCGCATGCGCGAGCTGTGCCGTCTTGCCGCCGGGGGCGGCGCAGAGATCGGCGACGGCGAGGCCGGCGACGTCACCGAGAAGGCGGGCGGGCAGGGCCGCCGCCGCGTCCTGCACCCACCAGGCACCCTCGGCATAGCCGGCGAGGTCGGGAATGGCGCCTTCAGCCTTCAGCCGCACCGACCCCGTCGGCGTCACCGTGCCGCCGAGTCTGGCGGCCCAACCTTCGGCATCCGCCTTCACGGTGAGATCGAGAGGCGGCTCGGCGGTCATGATGGCGGCGATGGCAGAGGTCGTTTCCGCGCCATAGGCCGCCGTCCAGCGCTCACGCAGCCAAGGCGCGAGGTCGTCGAGCGGGTCGAGGGAGGCGATCGCCTCCTCCCGGTCGCGGGCGAGGCCGCGCAGCACGGCATTGACGAGGCCCGCGAAGCCCTTGGCCTTGCGATCGTTCTCGACCATGCGTACGGCGCTGTCGACAGCCGCATAGTCCGGCACGTCGAGGAAGAGGATCTGGCAGGCGCCGATGCGCAGGACGGTCTCGAGCCGCGGCAGGCCCTCGGGCAGGCCCTTGGCGAGCCGCTCTGCGAGAAGGCGGTCGATGGTGCCGAGCCGCCGGAGCGTGGTGGCGGCGATCTTGCGGGCGAGCGCCCGGTCGAGGGCGTCGAGCTCGGTCGGCAGTTCCAGCGCCTCGTCCAGAGGCCGTCGGCGCAGCAGCACGGCCTCGACGAGATCGCAGGCCCGCCGCCGCGCCGGCAGGCCGGGATGGGCGGCAGGCTTCGGCTTGACGGATTTGGGCCGGGCCGGATGGAAGAACGGGCGCTTGGTCATGGCGCCCGTTTAGGCTCCGCCATCCGCCGCGGCAACCGGCAAGAGGGCCGGTTCAGCCCCACGGCCCGCCGCGGCGAGCCCGGCTGCCCCAGGGAGCGCCCTGCGGCTGGGCATAGCCGACATGGCCGCCGGTGCCCCATGCCTGGGCGAGCTGCTGCAGGGCGGCGATGCGGTTGCCGGTGTCGGGATGGGTCGAGAACAGGTTGTCCATGCGCTCGCCCGACAGCGGGTTGATGATGAACATGTGCGCCGTCTGCGGATTGTGCTCGGCCGTGCCGTTGACCGTGTGCGATCCGGCGATCTTGGCCAGCGCCGAAGCCAGCCAGATCGGGTTGCCGCAGATCTCCGCGCCCATCTTGTCCGCCTCGTATTCGCGCGAGCGGGAAATGGCCATCTGCACGATGGAGGCGGCCAGCGGCGCGAGGATCATCATGGCGATGGTGCCGATGATGCCGAAGCCGTTGCGGTTCTCGCTGCTGCTGCTCCCCGAAAAGGCGGCAAAATTGGCGAGCATGGAGACGGCGCCGGCCAGCGTCGCGGTGACCGTCATGATCAGCGTGTCGCGGTTCTTGATGTGGGCGAGCTCGTGGGCGATGACGCCGGCCACCTCCTCGCGGGACAGGCTGTTGAGGAGGCCGGTATTGACCGCCACCGCGGCGTTCTCGGGATTGCGTCCGGTGGCGAAGGCGTTGGGCTGGTCCTCATGGATGATGAACAGGCGCGGCATGGGCATGCCGGCGCGCTGGGCCATGTCCCAGGTCATCTGGTAGAGGTCCGGGGCGGAGTGCTGGTCCACCTCCTGGGCGCCGTACATGTTGAGCACGGCCTTGTCGGACCCCCAGTAGCTCCAGAAATTCATGGCGGCGGCAATCGCCAGCGCGATCAGCATGCCGGCCTGGCCGCCGATGAGGAAGCCGACGCCCATGAACAGGGCCGTCATGCCGGCGAGGAGGATGGCGGTCTTCATGTAGTTCATGGCGCGGATCCCCGTGGATTGCGGTCACTAGATCGTGTTCGTTCCGCCCGCGGACAAGGGGCGTGTGCGCCGCACCATCCAATCGCTTGCGTACGAACGACCTCATCTGGTAATCCGCCAGATTGACCGCCGCCTCCTGCCGGAGATCCCGCATGACCTATGTGGTCACCGAGAATTGCATCAAGTGCAAATATACCGACTGCGTCGAGGTGTGCCCGGTCGACTGCTTCTACGAGGGCGAGAATTTCCTCGTGATCCATCCGGACGAGTGCATCGACTGCGGTGTCTGCGAGCCCGAATGCCCGGCCGAGGCGATCAAGCCCGACACCGAACCGGGGCTGGAGAAATGGCTCGCCATCAACGCCGATTTCGCCGCGCAATGGCCGAACATCACGCAGAAGCGGGATCCGCTGCCCGACGCCAAGGAATGGGACGGCAAGCCCGGCAAGGAGCCGCTCCTGTCGTCCGCCCCCGGCACCGGCGACTGATCCGTCTCCGGTAACCACGCCCCGCGGAAACCGCCGCCGACGGCCGGCTCCGGCAGCCGTCGAAACCGCAAGCCTTTGATTTCGGCGAAAATTGTGGTAAGGTCCTGCCACAGTCGATCAGAAAAGCGGTCCCACCGGTACGCTCCCCTCGCGCGGAGCGTTATTTTTCGGAAAACTCCGACAAATCGTCGCGATGGGCCCATTGAAGGGTGCTGATCGCGCCGCGGATGATCGTTTTCTCATCGCCTGACGTCAGGGGCCGGCCGGGCGATCTGCCTTGCCCGTGTTCCTTTCGCGCAAAACGCCACGGCGCTTCAGGGCGGCCGTGGGTCCGCCCCCCGCACCTGCGGGGCGGGCATCACCAGCGGCCCTCATCCGGCCGGCGAGGAGTAAGGCGCAGTATGACCGTGAAGAAGAACGCGCAGACCCGTCAGGGCTTCAAGACGAACGAGTACATCGTCTATCCGTCCCACGGGGTCGGGCAGATCGTGTCGATCGAGGAGCAGGACATCGCTGGGTTCAAGCTCGAACTGTTCGTCATCACCTTCGAGAAGGACAAGATGACGCTTCGGGTGCCGACCGCCAAAATCGCCCAGGTCGGAATGCGCAAGCTCGCCGAGCCCGAGGTCATGGCCAAGGCCATGGAGGTCCTCAAGGGCCGCGCCCGCGTCAAGCGCACCATGTGGTCGCGCCGCGCCCAGGAATACGAAGCGAAGATCAATTCCGGCGACCTCATCGCCATTTCCGAGGTCGTGCGCGACCTCTTCCGCTCCGACGCGCAGCCCGAGCAGTCCTACTCCGAGCGCCAGCTCTACGAACAGGCCCTCGACCGCATGGCGCGCGAGCTCGCCGCCGTGGAGCGGGTGGTCGAGACCGAGGCCGTCAAGCTGATCGAGGCCCAGCTTGCCAAGGGTCCGCGCCGCGGCCCGGCCAAGGCCGAGGCGGACGACGCCGACGAGAGCGACGAGCCCGAGGTCGAGGCGGCCTGACCGTCCCGATCCCTTCGCTGGATCCCCGAAAAGCCCGGCCCTCGCGCCGGGCTTTTTGCTGAGCGAAGGAAAGGAGCGGCATCTGTGCCATGCTCTCTCCTCACCAATGGGACCCCGGCGCGTCAGATGGTCGCAAATGGGGGCCCGGGAGCCCCGGCGGAGGTTGATCCGGGATGTGCGACGGGTCGTAATCGCCAGCGAAGAACAGGGGAAACCTGTCCGGACAAGCAGGGAGCGCGGTGATGGCGCAGGTTTCCGGTATCGGGCAGAGCCTGGCGAAGGCCGCCAGGAGCGCGCCCTTCCTTGATCGCGAGGAGGAGCAGGCGCTCGCCGTCCGCTGGAAGGACCGCGACGACGAAGTGGCGCTCCACCGGCTCGCGCAGGCCCACATGCGGCTGGTGATCGCCATCGCCTCCCGCTTCCGCCACTATGGCCTGCCCATGGCCGATCTCATCCAGGAAGGCCATGTCGGGCTGCTCGAGGCTGCCTCGCGCTTCGAGCCGGAGCGGGACGTGCGCTTCTCCACCTATGCGACCTGGTGGATACGGGCCTCGATCCAGGACTACATCCTGCGCAACTGGTCGATCGTGCGCGGCGGTACCTCCTCCGCGCAGAAGGCGCTCTTCTTCAACCTCCGGCGGCTTCGGGCGCAGCTCTCCCAGACCATGGGCTCGGGCATCGGGGCAGCTGTGATCCACCAGCACATCGCCGCCGCCGTCGGCGTGTCGCAGGCGGACGTGGCAGTGATGGATGCCCGAATTTCCGGCTCGGACCTGTCGCTGAACGCACCTACCCACGAGAGCGACGGGGGCGCCTCCTCCGAGCGCCTCGACCATCTCGTCGATGCCGCCCCGCTGCCGGACGAGGTGGTGGGCGAGGCGATCGACAGTTCCCGCCGCGTCGCCTGGCTGCGCGACGTCCTGACGGTCCTCTCCGAGCGCGAGCTCAACATCATCCGGGCGCGGCGGCTGAGCGAGGAGGCTGCGACGCTTGAATCCCTCGGCGAGCGGCTCGGCATCTCGAAGGAAAGGGTCAGGCAGATCGAGAACCGCGCCATCGAAAAGCTGCGCAAGGCGCTGGTCGAGCGCCACCATGACGGCGCCGCGCTGGTGTGACGGTCAGTCCGCCAGCGGGCGGGCCTCCTCGGGAAGCATGATCGGAATGCCCTCGCGGATCGGATAGACCAGCTTAGCCGTGCGAGAGATGAGCTCGCCGGCCTCGGCGTCGTAATCGAGCGGCCCCTTGGTCACGGGGCAGACCAGCACTTCCAGCAGCCGGGGATCGACGGTGCCGGGCCGGGTCTGCGGAACGGCGGTCTTGGCTTCGGCGGGGCGCGGCTCGTCGTCGGGCGGAAGCGTGGACATGGGAGCGATCTCCGGTTGGACGCGGGTGGCGGCCGGTCTAGCCCGTCCGGGCGCGCCGGGCCAGCGGGCTCAGTTCAGAGGCTGCTTGTCGTCGGCGGGCCTGTCCTTGGCAAGGGCGACCTCGGTGACGGCGACGAGAAGGGCGGCGCGGGTCTTCAGGTCCGGCGCCTCGAGGAGCGCCTGCTTCTCCTTCAAGCCCCAGGGCGACATCATGCAGAGCGCGTTGACGAGGATTTCGGTCGGGGCGCGGCGGATGCCGTCCCAGTCCGCCTCCATGTCGTTGACGTCCAGGAATTCCTTGAGGGTCTTCAGCAGGCCGTCGCGGTCGACGTCGTCCTCGCCCACGCGGGCCTCGAAATCGCCCTCGTAGGGCGTGCAGTCGATCCGGCACTGGCGATAGGGGGTCGTGACCGGCAGTTCCTCGACGATGCGGAAGCGGGAAATGCCGGTGAGGCTCAGCATGTAGCGGCCGTCGCCGGACTCGGCGAGCTGGGTGATGCGGCCGACGCAGCCGACGGAGGAGAGGGCCGGGCGCTTGGCCTCCTCGTCGGCGGGCACCGGCTGCACCATGCCGATGAGGCGGCGGCCGGAGAGGAAGGCGTCGTCGACCATGGCGAGGTAGCGCGGCTCGAAGATGTTGAGCGGCAGCTGTCCGCGCGGCAGCAGCAGCGCGCCGGGCAGCGGGAAGACGGGAACCACGTCCGGAAGATCGGACGGGCCGCGATAGGTGGTGTTGGTGGCCATGGCATGGCTCCGTGGCACGACGGCAGGACGACTTGCTGTCATCTAGGCGCGCCGGCCGGCACTGCCAGCCCCGCGCCGATCAATTCAGCGCGCCATCGCGTGATATTCGCCGTTCGGCCGCATATCCGTGGCAGAGGCCATGCGGTTGGACATGTTGTAGAAGGCGGCCGTCGCCGAGATGTCCCAGATGTCGCGATCGGAGAAGCCGGCGGCGCGCAGCGCCTCGCGGTCCGGCTCGTCCACCGTCCAGGGCGTCTCGGTCAGCTTCACGGCGAAGTCGAGCATGGCGCGCTGGCGCGGGTCGAGCCGGGCGGCGCGATAGTTCATCACCAGCATCTCGCCGAGTTCGGGATCACCGGAAAGCTGGCGCACCGCCGCTCCATGGGCGGTGAGGCAATAGTAGCAGCGGTTCACTGCGGAGACGGCCACGGCGATCATCTCCCGCTCCAGCTTGCTGAGGCCGGAAGGCGCCAGCATCAGGTCGTTGTACATGGCCGAGAAGGCCCTGAGCTTGGCGAGGTCGTGGGCATAGGCCAGCAGCACGTTCGGCACGAAACCGATCTTCTCGCGGCACTTCTGGAAATAGGCCTCGGTCTCCGCATCGAGCGGCGCCGCAGGCAGGTCAAGCGCGGTGATCGGCCCTCCCTGCGGGGCAGGGGAGGTGGTGGTCGCAGGTCCCGACGGCATGGCATATCTCCCGTTCCGGCCAGCGGCACGGCCAGGACGGGCCGGCGTCATCACGGCGTCGCAGGGTGGTAGCATGGCCCGGGAGCGGGGCGAAATTGACTTTACGGCCGAGGGAGGCCGTGGTCATCCTGCCGCACGGCGCCCCGACCGAATCCGGCGCGAGGAGACGAGCATGACCAATCGGGCCGAGGATGCGCGGGGGGCCGCGGCCATCATCGAGCAGGCCGGGATCATCCTGCGCGGAACCGAAGCCGGCATCCCGCCCGACTACGTCACCGATCTGTTCGGCCGCGCCGATGCCGAGGACGTCGTCGCCTACGACGCCCGCGACCTCGCGGCGCTGGCCTCGGCGAGCCACGCGGCGCTGCAGCGGCGCGTCCCAGGCAGGTCGTCGATCCGCCTCTTTGACCCCGAACCGACGTCGGCCGCCTCCCGCCTCGCCTCCGTCACGGTGATCGAGGTGGTCAACGACAACATGCCCTTCCTGGTCGATTCGGTCCTCGGCGTGCTCGCCGAACAGGGGCTGAAGGTCTGGCTGGTCGCCCATCCCATCCTCACCGTGGAGCGCGAGGCGGACGGCACGCTCTCGGCCTATCGCGGCCTGGAGGCGGAGCCCGGCGCGAGCCGCGAAAGTCTCATCCATGTCCACGTCGACCGGATCGGGGAGGAGGCCCGGCGCACCGCTCTGGTCGAGGAGCTGGAGGCGACGCTCGCCGACGTCAGGATCTGCGTCGCCGACTGGAAGCCGATGCAGGAGCGCGTGCGCGCCATCATCGAGGACCTGAAATCCAATCCGGTCCTGCCGGTCACCGAGATGGCCGAAGGCATCCAGTTCCTCGAATGGCTGGTGGCCAACAATTTCACCCTGCTGGGCGTGCGCGACTACGCCTATGTCGGCGGCGTCGCCGAGGGCCAGCTGGAGCCGGAATTCACCTCGGGGCTCGGCATCCTGCGCGACGAGAACGTGCGCATCCTCCGGCGCGGGGCCGACCTCGTGGTGATGACGCCGGAGCTGCGCGAGTTCCTGATGCAGCCGGTGCCGCTGATCATCACCAAGGCAAACGTGCGCTCTCGCGTGCACCGGCGCATCCACATGGACTATGTCGGAGTCAAACGCTTCGACCGGCAGGGCCAGCTGATCGGCGAGGCGCGCATCGTCGGCCTCTTCACCTCCACCGCCTATACGCGCTCCACCCGCACCATCCCCTATCTGAGGCGCAAGGTGGACCGGGTGCTGACGCGCGCCGGCTTCGATCCGGACGGCCATTCGGGCAAGGCGCTGGTCAACGTGCTGGAGAGCTATCCGCGCGACGAGCTGTTCCAGATCGACGACGAGACGCTGTTCAGCCACGCCATGGCGGTGATGCAGCTCGAGGACCGGCCGCGCGTCAGGGTCTTGCCGCGCGAGGACCGGTTCCACCGCTTCGTCTCGGTGATGGTCTACGTGCCGCGCGACCGGTTCGACACCACGGTCCGGCTCGCCATCGGCAACCACCTCGCCAGCGTCTATAACGGCCGCGTCTCGGCCTTCTATCCGTTCTTCCCCGACGGTCCGCTGACGCGGGTTCACTTCATCATCGGCCGCTCCGGCGGCGAGACGCCGCGTGTCGAGCGCACGGCTCTGGAGACGGCCGTCTCGCGCATCGTGCGGACCTGGAGCGACGGCCTCGGCGAGGCGCTGGCCCTCATCCACGGCCCGGCGCGGGCGGGCGATCTTGCGGCGCGCTACCGCGAGGCCTTCTCGGCCGCCTATCGCGAGGCGGTGCCGGCGGAGGACGCCATCGGTGACATCCGCATCCTCGAAGGCCTGTCGGAAGCCCGGGCCCTCGCCATCGACTTCTATCGGCCCGACGCAGCCGAGCGGACCGAGGCGGGTCTCAAGGTCTTCTCCCGCGGCCGGCCGATCCCGCTCTCCGAGCGCGTCCCGATCCTGGAGGCCATGGGCTTCGCGGTGGTCGATGAGCGCACCTACGAGATCGCGCCTGCGGGCGCCGCGCCGGTCTGGCTGCACGACATGTCGCTCGCCCGCCCCGGCGGGCAGGTGATCGACCTCGAGGCGCTTGACGAGAAGCTGGAAGCCGCGCTGATGGCGGTGATGCGCGGCGAGGCGGAGAGCGACGGCTTCAACGCTCTCACGCTGGAAGCGGGGCTCGCCTGGCGCGACGTCGCCGTCATCCGCACGCTGGCGCGCATGCTCCGGCAGATCCGCGCCCCCTTCAGCCAGGACTATCTGTGGGCGACGCTGCGCAAGCACGCGGCGATCGCCAAGGGCGTGGTGCTGATGTTCCATCTGCGGTTCGATCCGCGGCTGTCGCTGACGGTCGAGGAGCGCAACGCCAAGCTCACCGACCTCCTCGGCCGCTTCGAGGAGAGCCTGAAACAGGTCTCCTCCCTCGACGAGGACCGCATCCTCCGCGCCTTCATCAACCTGATCCAGGCGGCGGTGCGGACCAATTTCTACCAGACCGGCGAGGACGGCCAGGTTAGGCCGACCATCGCCATCAAGTTCGAGTCGAAGAAGATCGACAACCTGCCGGCGCCGCGGCCGCTCTACGAGATATTCGTCTATTCGCCGCGGGTCGAGGGCGTGCACATGCGCTTCGGCAAGGTGGCGCGCGGCGGCCTGCGCTGGTCGGACCGTCCGCAGGACTTCCGCACCGAGGTGCTCGGCCTCGTCAAGGCGCAGCAGGTGAAGAATGCCGTCATCGTGCCGGTCGGGGCCAAGGGAGGCTTCGTGCCGAAGCGGCTGCCGCCTCCCGCCCAGCGCGACGCCTGGCTGGCGGAGGGCACCGAATCCTATCGCATCTTCGTGCGCGCCCTGCTGCAGCTCACCGACAATATCGACGGCACGGCCATCGTGCCGCCGCCCGAGACGGTGCGCCACGACGGCGACGATCCCTATCTGGTCGTCGCCGCCGACAAGGGCACGGCGACCTTCTCCGACATCGCCAACCAGCTCTCCCTCGACAAGGGCCACTGGCTCGGCGACGCCTTCGCCTCGGGCGGCAGCCAGGGCTACGACCACAAGGGCATGGGCATCACCGCCCGCGGCGCCTGGGAAGCGGTGAAGCGGCATTTCCGCGAGATGGGCACCGACATCTCGGCGACGCCTTTCACCGTGGCAGGGGTCGGCGACATGTCCGGCGACGTCTTCGGCAACGGCATGCTGCTGGAGAAGACGATCAAGCTTGTCGCCGCCTTCGACCACCGGGACATCTTCCTCGATCCGTCCCCCGATCCTGAGGCCGCCTGGACCGAGCGCAAGCGGCTGTTCGAGCTGCCGCGCTCTTCCTGGGCCGACTACGACAAGAGCCTGATCTCGACGGGCGGCGGCGTCTTTTCCCGCTCGTCCAAGGCGATCCCGCTCTCGGCCGAGGTGCAGGCGCTGCTCGACCTGAGGAAGCCCGAGGCGACGCCGCAGGAGGTGATGAACGCCATCCTGAAGGCCAAGGTCGACCTCCTCTGGTTCGGCGGCATCGGCACCTATGTGCGCTCCAGCGCCGAGACCGACGACCAGGCCGGCGACCGCGCCAACGATGCCATCCGCATCACCGGCGCCGAGATCCGTGCGAAGGTCGTGGGCGAGGGCGCCAATCTCGGCATGACCCAGCGCGGCCGCATCGAGGCCGGGCGGGCCGGCGTCCGGCTCAACACCGACGCCATCGACAATTCGGCGGGCGTCAACACCTCCGACGACGAGGTCAACATCAAGATCGCCCTGACGACGCCGGAGCGGGACGGCCGCCTCGATCCGGCGGCGCGCAACGCCCTGCTCGCGGCCATGACCGACGAGGTGGGCCTGCTGGTGCTGCGCAACAACTACCTCCAGACGCTCGCCCTGTCGCTCGCGCAGCGGCGGGGGCTCGAGGATCTCGGCTTCCAGCAGCGGCTGATGCAGAGCCTTGAGACGCAGGGCAAGCTCGACAGGGCGGTGGAATATCTCCCCGACGAGACCGATCTCGCCGACCGCCGTCGCCGCGGCGACCCGCTGACCCGCCCGGAGATCGCGGTGCTGCTCGCCTATGCCAAGATCGACCTCTACGATCATCTCCTGGCCTCCTCCGTGCCGGACGACCCCTATCTGGCGCGCGAGCTGGTGCGGTACTTCCCGCGACCCGTGCAGGAGCGGTTCCCCGACGCGGTGGAGAGCCACCGCCTGCGGCGCGAGATCATCGCCACGGGACTCTCCAACTCGATGATCAATCGCGGCGGCCCCGCCTTCGTAGCGCGGCTGATCGACCAGACCGGCGCGGACGTCGCCACCATCGCCTCGGCCTTTGCCGCCGTGCGCGATTCCTACGGCATGACGGCGCTCAACACCGAGCTCGACAGCCTCGACAACCGCATCGCCGGCCCGCTGCAGCTCGACCTCTATGCGGCGATCCAGGATCTGCTGATCGACCGGGTCATCTGGTTCATCCGCAATGTCGACCTGACCCACGGCCTTGCCGACGTGGTGGCGCACCACCGCGCCGGGATCGAGGCGGTCGCCGCGAGCCTCGACAAGGCCCTGCCCGCCGAGGCCGCGGTGGCGCGCGCGGCGCGCACCGCCGAGCTCCGGGC
>JAEZGJ010000055.1 GCA_023416965.1 Pseudomonadota bacterium
CGACAGGGCCGCGCCGCGGCCGCCGCCCCGACCCGCCAGGCCCCGCGCCAGCAGCGCCCGCGCGAGCGCAGGTGACCCTCTCCCCGGTCGCCTTCGGCATTGCAGCAGCGCTCGCCTCGGCTACCGCCTACGGCATCAACATCGTCTATGCCCGGATGGCGACCCAGCAGGGCGTGTCGGCGGCCGACCTCGTCTTCCTGCGCGTCTTCCTCATGCTCGGGGCCGTCGGGTTCGTGGTGGCCCTGCGCCGCCGCAGCCTCGCCATCGCACCGGCAGGGCGCCCCGCCGTCCTCGCCCTCGGCATCGCATCGGCGGGGGTCGGCCTCGCCTATTTCTTCGCCGTATCCTTCGTACCCATCGGCATCGCGGCGATCATCTTCTACACCTTCCCCCTGCTGATCCTGCTGGCGAGCCCCTTCGTCGAGGGCGGCCGGCTCACGCTCCAGCGTCTCGGCGTCTTCGCCCTGGCCTTCACGGGCCTTGCCATCGCCCTCGGCCCGGGCCTCGGCGGCATCGACATCCGCGGCATCGTTCTTGCCGCCCTCGCCAGCGGGCTGGCCGCCTGGCAGTTCTTCATGGCGGCGCGCGCCGGGCGGCAGGCCCCGCCGGCCCTGCTGATGTTCTGGTCCCACATCGTCATCATGCCCATTGCCGGCACCGCCGCCCTGCTCCTCGGCGGCATCGGCTGGGGCGCCATCGGCCATGCGTGGTTCGCCAGCGCCATGACGGTCGCCGGCTATCTCCTCGGCTTCGCCCTGCAGATGGTCGCAGCAAGGCGCGCCCCCGCCGCCCTGATCGGCCTCGTCTTCTGCCTGGAGCCGGTCGTCGCCATCATCTTCGCCGGCCTCATCCTTGGCGAAACGCTCGGCGGTGCCCAGATGGTGGGAAGCCTTCTCGTCCTCGCGGCCCTCGTCCTGTCCTCCCTGGCGGAGCTTAAGCGCGAGAGCCCGCCCGCCATGGCCGCCGCACCCTCCGATGCCCGCTGAACCCGCTCCCCGCCGACCCCGCCCTCCCGTTCCCGTCACCGTGCTGACGGGCTTCCTCGGCGCCGGCAAGACGACGCTCCTCAACCGGCTGCTCGCCGACGAGGGAATGAAGGACACCGCCGTGCTCATCAACGAGTTCGGCGAGATCGGCCTCGACCACCTGCTGGTGCGCACCGTGGAGGACGGCATCGTCATGCTCTCCTCGGGCTGCGTCTGCTGCTCGGTCCGCGGCGACCTCGTGGCGGCGCTGGAGGACCTCCTGCGCGCCGTCGACAACGGCCGGATCGACCACTTCGGCCGCGTCGTCATCGAGACCACGGGCCTCGCGGACCCGATCCCCGTCATCCACACGCTGATGGCCCATCCCTATCTCGCCCTGCGCTACCGGCTGGACGCGGTCATCACCGTCGTCGACGCGGTCAACGGGCTCGCCACCCTCGACGCCCACCCGGAGGCCGTCCGCCAGGCGGCTGTGGCGGACCGCATCGTCATCACCAAGACCGATCTCCTCACCGAAGGACCCGCCCGCGAGACCTTCGACCAGCTGCTCGCCCGGCTGGCGCAGCTCGCCCCCGCCGCCCGCAGGCTCGACGCCGCGCGAGGCGAGGCGAGCGCCGCGGAAGTCCTCGCCGCCGGCCTCACCGATCCCGTCACCAAGACCGCCGACGTCGCCCGCTGGCTCAACGAGGAGGCCCTCGCCGGCGCCGACGGCTCCCACAGCCACGACGATGGCATCCGCGCCTTCGCCCTCACCAGCGACCAGGCCATGGGCTCGGCCGCCTTCGACATGTTCCTCGAACTGCTGCGCGGCGCCCACGGCCCGCACCTGCTGCGCGTCAAGGGCGTGGTGAAGATCGCGGAGTTCCCCGACCGGCCCGTGGTCGTCCACGGTGCCCAGCACGTCTTCCACCCGACCACCGTGCTCGATTCCTGGCCCGACGGCGACGCCCGCACCCGCCTCGTCTTCATCCTGAAGGACATGGATCCGGCCGTGATCCAAGCCCTCCACGACGCCTTCCTCGGCATCGCCAGGCCCGACCAGCCCGACCGGGCGGCGCTGACCGACAATCCCCTCGCCATTCCCGGCATGCGTTTCTGACGCGCCGCCGCTCTTGCCCGTCGCCCGCTCCGGTGCTCGACTGGCGCCGGAGGCGATCGTCATGGACTGGTCGGCAAGGCAATACGTCAAGTTCGAGGACGAGCGGACGCGGCCCGCCCGCGATCTCCTGGCGGCGGTGCCGACACGGGAGCCGCGCCGCATCGTCGATCTCGGCTGCGGTCCCGGCAACACAACGGAACTGCTGCTGGAGACCTATCCCCGGGCGGAGATCACGGGGATCGACTCCTCCCCCGACATGATCACCAATGCGCGGGCTCGGCTGCGCGGCATCAGCTTCGAGGTTGCGGACCTCACGACGTGGCGGCCCGATCCCGCCGCCCCGGTGGACGTCCTCTATTCCAATGCCGTGTTCCAGTGGGTTCCCGGCCATGAGACCATCCTGCCGCGGCTCCTCGGTCTGCTGCCGGAGGGTGGCAGCCTGGCCCTGCAGATGCCGGACAATCTTGACGAGCCGAGCCATGTCGGCATGCGCGACGCGGCGGCGGGGGGGCCCTGGGCGGACCGGCTCGCCGCGGCCGCCGGCACGCGGACCCCGCTCGGCAGCCCTGCCTGGTACTACCGGCTGCTGAAGCCTCATGCCGCCCGTGTCGATGTCTGGCGCACCGTCTACCACCACCCGCTGGGCGGGCTGGACGGCATCGTCGAATGGTTCAAGGGCTCGGGTCTGAGACCTTTCCTCGCCGCCCTCCGGCCGGAGGAGCGCGAGGCCTATCTCGCCGCCTATCGCGCGGCCATCGCGCCCCACTATCCGGTCGACGCCGAGGGCAAGGTGCTGCTCGCCTTCCCCCGCCTCTTCATCGTCGCCACGCGCTGACGCTGCCTTAAACGACACGAATTCACCGAGGACACATCCATGAACCGCATCGATCTCGCCGGCCGCACCGCCGTCATCACTGGAGGCGCCCGCGGCATCGGCTATGCCGCGGCCGAACGCATGCTGTCATCCGGCGCGTCGGTCGCCCTCTGGGACATCGACGCGGCGAGGCTCGCCGAGGCGGCGGGCAAGCTCGAGGGGAAGGGCCGCGTCTCCACCCATGTCGTCGAGCTGACCGACGAGGCCTCGGTGCAGGCCGCCACCGATGCCACCGTCGCCGCCCTCGGCGTCATCGCCATCCTGGTCAACAATGCCGGCATCACCGGAGGCAACGGCAAGACCTGGGAGCTCGCCCCCGACGTCTGGCGCCGCGTCGTCGAGGTCAATCTGGTCGGGCCCTATCTCACCTGCCGCGCCGTCGTGCCGGTCATGCTGAAGGCCGGCTACGGCCGCATCGTCAATATCGCCTCCATCGCCGGCAAGGACGGCAACCCGAACGCCTCGCACTACTCCGCATCCAAGGCGGGCCTGATCGGCCTCACCAAGTCACTGGCCAAGGAGCTCGCCACCTCCGGCATCCTCGTCAACTGCATCACGCCGGCAGCGGCGAAGACCGAGATCTTCGACCAGATGAAGCAGGAGCACATCGACTTCATGCTCTCGAAGATTCCGATGAACCGCTTCCTCCAGGTCGAGGAGGCCGCCGCCATGATCGCCTGGCTCTCCTCGGAGGACTGCGCCTTCTCCACCGGCGCCGTCTTCGACATCTCGGGCGGCCGCGCCGTCTACTGAAGGGCCCCTTGCCGGCTCTCCTTGTGCGGTGCACCATGAGCGACGTCCGCCGCCGGAGTTCCGCCCCTGAGTGACCTCAGTCTGACCATCGCCATCGTCGACGAGAGCCGCTCCCGCGCCGCCATCATCGAGGAGGGGCTGCGCGATGCGGGCTATTCGCGCATCGTGCATATCGGCGAGATGACCAATCTCCTCGCCCGCCTCTACGCCACCGACCCCGATGTGGTGGTCATCGACCTCGAGAACCCCTCGCGCGATGTGCTGGAACAGCTCTTCCAGGTTTCGCGGCTGGTGAAGCGGCCGGTTGCCATGTTCGTCGACCAGTCCGACACGGGCATGATCAACAAGGCGATCGAGGCGGGCGTCTCGGCCTATGTCGTCGACGGGTTGAAGAAGGAGCGGGTGAAGTCGATCCTCGACATGTGCGTCGCCCGCTTCCAGGCCTTCGCGCGGCTGCAGAACGAGCTCGACCAGGCCCGCTCGGCGCTTGAGGAGCGCAAGGTGGTCGAGAAGGCCAAGGGCCTGCTCATGCGCCACAAGGGCATTTCGGAGGACGAGGCCTACACGCTGCTGCGCCGCCGCGCCATGAACGAGAAGAAGAAGCTCGCCGACATTGCCCAGGCGGTGGTCACCGGACTGGAGATGCTGGGATGAAGAGGATCACCATCGGCTTCATCCCCCTCACCGATGCGGCGCCGCTCATCGCAGCCCACGAGCGCGGCTTCGCCGCAGGCGAGGGCCTTTCCTTCGACCTTGTGCGCGAGGTCTCCTGGGCCAATATCCGCGACAAGCTCTCCATCGGCCTGTTCGACGCCGCCCACATGCTCACCCCGCTGGCGCTGGCGAGTGCGCTCGGCATCGGCCATGTGAAGGTGCCGATGATCGCGCCGGTCACGCTCGCCCTCAACGGCAACGCCATCACGCTCTCCGCCGCCTTCGTGCGCGAACTGGGCGAGCTGCCTGAGGATCCGGTGGCGGCGCTGCCGCTCTTCGCCGCCGCCATCAAGCGCCGCGAGAGCGCCGGCCTCAGCCCCCCGGTCTTCGCCTCGACCTTCCCCTTCTCCACCCACAACTACATCCTGCGGGCCTATCTCGCCGCCGGCGGCATCGACCCGGACCGCGACGTCCAGCTCGTGGTCATTCCGCCGCCGCTCATGGCGGGCTCGCTGGAGAAGGGGTTGATCGACGGCTTCTGCGTCGGCTCGCCCTGGAACTCGGTCGCCGTCGATCGCGGCGTCGGCCATATCCTCGCGCCGAGCTCGGCCCTGTTCTCGCGCATCCCCGAGAAGACGCTGGTGATCGGCGACACGCTCGCCGGCGGCGATGCCGGGACGCTGCGCGCCATCGTCGCCGCCACAGCCAAGGGTGCCGCCTGGTGCGCCGACCCCGGCAATGCGCTGGAGCTCGCAGCCATGCTCTCGGCGCCTCATTACCTTGGCGTCGCCGCCCCTCTCGTGCTGCGGACGATCGAGGGCCGGCTGATCTTCACGCCGGGCGGTCCGTCCCGCTCCGTGCCCGACTTCATCCGCTACGAGGTGCCGGGCGCCGCCCGGCCGGATGCCGGGCGCTACGCCTGGCTCTATGCCCAGATGGGGCGCTGGGGCCAGACGCGCCTCGACCCCGCGGCCGCGGCCCGCATCGCCGCCCTCATCCGCACCGACCTCTTCGATGCAGCGGTGGGAGTGGACGGCGTCGCCACCGACGCGGATCCCATCGGCAGCATCCTCGAGCCGGCTTTCGATCCGGCCGATCTCGCCGGCTATCTCGCCCGCTTCGACGCCCGGGGCCTGCCGAAGGAGCGCGGCTGAGCCGCGGTTGCGCTGCACAACGAAGCGGCAGTCCCACGTCCTGTCTGCACCCGTTTCGAACGTTTCCAGCCTCGCGCCGCTGCGCCGACTGTCGCTCCACGCTCACAAACCGGCCGTTCCCCACCGTAACGCACTTGGCACGGGGCTTGAATGCCTTTGTGCCGAGGAGCGGCCGCAGGGCCGCCACCGGGCCCAGCGCGGGGTCCATCAGCAACGCCGCTGACAAATGTCCGACGTGCCGGCTTCCCGACGGGAAGACACGGTGACGGCAGGACCTTTGTCGGCGGCTTTTTCGTGCCCGGAACCTGCCCGGGCGGCCTTCGAGGAACGAACAGAGCCGCGGCCTGCGCGGCCGATCATGAACCAGCCCCTGACCTCAACCGGGACCAGACGATGACAACGACCTTCCAGGCCAAGTCCCCCGCAGCCGCAGGCCGCACCAGCCGCCGCGCCTTCCTCAGGCAGACCGCCGCGACCGCCGCGCTCTTCGCCGCCGCCAAGGCCGCCCTGCCGGCCGGCGCCTTCGCCCAAGGGGCGGGTCCCGAGGTGAAGGGCACCAAGCTCGGCTACATCGCCCTCACCGACGCTGCGCCGCTGATCATCGCCAAGGAGAAAGGCTTCTACGCCAAGCACGGCGTGCCCGACATGGACATCGCCAAACAGGCCTCCTGGGGCGCCACGCGCGACAACATGGCCCTCGGCACCAAGGCCAACGGCATCGACGGCGGCCACATCCTCAGGCCCAAGGTCCATCTCTACACCACCGGCAAGGTGATGCAGAATGGCCAGTCGCTGCCGATGTACACGCTCCTCAACCTCAACGAGGACGGCCAGTCGATCTCGATTTCCAACGAGTACAAGGATCTGGCGATCCAGAAGGATTCCTCGCCGCTCAAGGCCGCCTTCGAGCGCAAGAAGGCGCAGGGCAAGGAACTGACCGCCGCCATGACCTTCCCGGGCGGCACCCACGACCTGTGGATCCGCTACTGGCTCGCCGCCGGCGGCATCGACCCCGACAGCGACATCAAGGTGATCGTCGTGCCGCCGCCGCAGATGGTGGCGAACATGAAGGTCGGCACCATGGACTGCTTCTGCGTCGGCGAGCCGTGGAACGAGCAGCTCGTCAACCAGAACATCGGCTACACCGCCATCACCACCGGCGAGCTCTGGTTCAAGCATCCCGAGAAGATTCTCGGCATGCGCGCCGACTGGGTCGACGCCAATCCCCGGGCGACCCAGGCCATCCTGATGGCGGTGATGGAAGCCCAGCAGTGGTGCGACAAGATGGAGAACAAGGAGGAGCTGGCGCAGATCGTCGGCCGCCGCCAGTGGTTCAACGTGCCCGTCAACGACATCAACGGCCGCCTCAAGGGCAACATCAATTACGGCCTCGGCCGCAAGGTGTCGGATTCGCCGCTGCGCATGAAGTTCTGGGGCGAGGGCGGCGCCGTCTCCTATCCCTGGAAGAGCCTCGACAGCTGGTTCGTCACCGAGAACATCCGCTGGGGCAAGTTCGAGCCGAACACCGACATCAAGGCGCTCGTCGAGAAGACCAACCGCTCTGACCTCTGGCTCGCCGCCGCCAAGACGCTCGGCGTCGCCGGCGTGCCGACCTCGGATTCCCGCGGTGTCGAGACGTTCTTCGACGGCGTGAAATTCGATCCCGCCGACCCGCAGGCCTATCTGCGCGCGCTCAAGATCAAGCGCGCCCAGG
>JAEZGJ010000109.1 GCA_023416965.1 Pseudomonadota bacterium
GCGAGCATCATCAGGCCCATGATGGAACTGGCATCGACTGTCTCGCCGGCCCGCGACACCTTGATGGCGGCATCGAACCGGTCGGCACAGGCGACGAACTTGGCGGAGGCCCGGGCGTGGAGGCCGCGCTTGTTGAGGATGGGCAGTTCGCGCACCACGGCCTCGGCCGCCTGCGCAGCATTCGCCCCCTCGTCCTGCGTCATCTCGCCGTTCCTCGCGATCCCATAGCCGCCATTGCGGCAAGATGCCCCGATGACGGGCAGTTCGCCGCCATTCTAGGCACCGAACCCGCCGGACCTCAATTCCCCGCGAGAACCCGGCTGGCGATATTGATGTATTTGCGCCCCGCCTCCTGGGCGTGCAGCACGGCTTCGGCCAGCGGCTTCTCGGCGCGTACGGTGGCAAGCTTCACCAGCATCGGCAGGTTGATGCCGGCGATGACCTCGACGGGGCGGCCGCTCATAACCGAGATGGCGAGATTGGACGGCGTGCCGCCGAACATGTCCGTCAGCACCGCAACCCCGTCGCCGGAATCGACCTGATCCACCGCGGCGATGATGTCGCGGCGGCGCTGGTCCATGTCGTCGCTCGGCCCAATGGCGATCGTCTCCACCTGGCGCTGGGGACCGACGACATGTTCCATGGCATGCCGGAATTCGACGGCCAGTTGGCCGTGCGTCACGATGACGAGACCGATCATCAGGCACTCCGCGCGCGGCTCGCCGCGCGCCTGCTCACTCGGGAGGAAGACATCTTGACCATGTCGCGGGCTGGCGCAAGGGCAGGTCGGTCAACGATAGCCCTATGGGTGCGATGCAGCAAGGACAGGATTTGCGGTGGAACACCATGGGGATCGGGCCAGAACCAGCGGTACCGGATCGACATCGGGGGCTACCGGCAGGCGCGGCAATCTGACGCCGCGGAGTTCCGTCCACAGGCTTGCGGGCTCCGGCATGCGCGCCGCGTCCTCCGCAGCGAGGTCGACCACCAGCCCGACCACGGCGCAGGGCTCGAAGGCCAGCGGCACGATCCCCTCGCCGCGGCGTTCGGCGAGACCGGCGAGCGCCGCCGGAACGAAGGCGACGAGCCGGTCGCCATGAGCCTCGAGCTCCACGCGGTCGTCAGCGACGAGGCGGGCGAAGGGAACGCGGCCGGCGGCCGCCAGGGCCAGGAGGTCGAGAGCCAGGCGCGACTTGCCCGATCCCGACGGGCCCCGGATCAGCACAGCGCGGGCGCCGAGGAGAACGGCGGTGGCATGGACGGTCGCCAAGGACGCCCGCCCTCACGCCGCCGGAAGGCGGACGACGAAGCGGGCGCCCGCCGGCACCGGCTGGCCCTCGTCATCGGTCCGGCCGGGACGATTTTCCGCCCAGATGCTGCCCCCGTGCGCCTCGATGATCTGCTTGGAGATCGACAGGCCGAGGCCGGAATTCTGCCCGTAATCCTGATGCGGGCGGTCGGTATAGAAACGCTCGAAGATCCGCTGCAGCGCGTCCTCGCGGATGCCCGGCCCGTCGTCCTCGACGACGATCTCGATGGCGCCCTTCAGCTTGCGGGCGATCACCCGCACCTCCCCGTCGGCGGGCGAGAAGGAGCGGGCATTGTCGATCAGGTTGGTGACGACCTGGCTGATGCGGCCGTCATGGCCGGGGACGACGAACTCGCCCGGCCTGCCCCCCTCGAACTGCAGCCGCACCGGCACCTGGCCCTCCTTGCGCACCTCGTTGGCGATGGTGACGAGGGTGCCGAGCAGCTTGCCGAGGTCGACCCGTGTGGATTCCTGGCGCTGCAGTTCGGCGTCGAGGCGGCTGGCATCGGAAATGTCGGTGATGAGCCGGTCAAGGCGGCGCACGTCGTGCTGGATCACCTCGAGGAGCCGCGCGCGCGAGGCATCGGTCTTGGCGAGGGGCAGCGTCTCCACGGCGGACCGGAGCGAGGTCAGCGGGTTCTTGAGTTCGTGCGCAACGTCGGCGGCGAAGCGCTCGATCGCCTCGATGCGGGCATAGAGCGCATCCGTCATGTCGCGCAGCGACCGTGACAGGTGGCCGATCTCGTCGCGGCGCTGGCTGAAGTCGGGGATCTCCTCGCGCGACCGGTGGCGCCGGCGCACCTGTTCGGCACCCTCGGCGAGCTTGCGCACGGGGCCGGCTATGGTGCGCGCCATCAGGATCGACAGCACCACCATGACCAGGGCGGCGACGAGGAAGACGCGCAGCACCTGGAAGCGCTCGGCGTCGAGCACAGCGTCGATCTCGCCGCCCTGGGTGTTGAGCAGCAGCACGCCGAGCACGCCGCGGAAGCGCTGCACGGGAATGGCAACCGAGACGATCAGTTCGCCGCGCTCGTTGACGCGCACCATGCTGACCTTCTGCCCGTTCAGCGCCTGCACGACCTCAGGATAGCTGCGCCCGTTGCGCAGCCCGAGGTCGCGGTAGAGCGGGAAATTGCCACCGCCGCGCAGGAAGCGGCGGATCTCGTTCCACCACTTTTCATAGAAGGGCGGCTTGGTACCGATCGGCGGCAGGTCGAGGGTCTGGATCTCGCCGCGGCCATAGAGGTTGCGGTTGTCGAGGATGAGGTTGCCCTCGCGGTCGTAGACCCGCGCCTGGGTGGCGGTGGGGCCCGTCAGCCGCCGCAGCACCGGCGCGACCCGCTCGGGATTGATGGGGAATTCCAGCAGCGCGCCGAAATCGTCGACAGAGGAGGCGGCGCCCCCGAGCTGCAGTTCGAACAGCTTGTCCGGATCGATCGGGATGACCGGTCCCTCCACCGAGGTGGAGGCGGCAATGGCGCCGGCGATGATCTCTCCCTGGACCAGCAGGCTCTGCGCCCTGGATTCGATCAGCCCCTCGCGGAACTGGGACAGCCACAGGATTCCCGAGACCAGCGCCACCAGCCCAACGAGGTTGAGGAGCACGATGCGCCGCGTCAGGCTCGAGAAGGAGCGGTTCACCACGGCCCGCGCGGCGCGGGCGAACACCCGCACCAGCCTCGCCCAGGGCCTCAGCGGCCGAGGGGAAGCGGACGGCTGCGCCGCCTGGCTCTCGTCTGTGGTCCGGTCCAGCATGATGCCGGTGAGGCGCCGGGGCGGCCTCACTCCTTGAAGCGGTAGCCGACGCCGTACAACGTCTCGATCATCTCGAAGTCGTCGTCGACCACCTTGAACTTCTTGCGCAGCCGCTTGATGTGGCTGTCGATGGTGCGGTCGTCGACATAGACCTGATCGTCATAGGCCGCGTCCATCAGCGCGTTGCGGCTCTTGACGACGCCGGGGCGCTGGGCGAGCGCCTGCAGGATGAGGAACTCGGTCACGGTGAGCGTCACCGGCTCGCCGTCCCAGGTGCAGGTGTGGCGCTCGGGGTCCATGCGCAGCTTGCCGCGCTCCAGAACCTTGGCGTCCGACTTGGCCTCGGCGGCCGGGTCCTTCGCCGCGGCGCGCCGCAGCACCGCCTTGACGCGCTCGACCAGCAGGCGCTGGGAGAACGGCTTCCGGATGAAGTCGTCGGCGCCCATCTTCAGGCCGAAGAGTTCGTCGATCTCCTCGTCCTTCGACGTGAGGAAGATCACCGGCATGTCCGTCTTCTGCCGGAGCCGTCGCAGCAGCTCCATTCCATCCATCCGCGGCATCTTGATGTCGAGGATGGCGAGGTCGGGCGGCGTCTGCTTGAAGCCGTCGAGGGCGGAGGCACCGTCATTGTAGGTGACGATGCGATAGCCTTCGGCTTCGAGCGCGATGGCGACCGAGGTGAGGATGTTCCGGTCGTCGTCGACGAGGGCAATGGTCGGCATTTGCTTCCCTTGTTGGGCGGGGCAGTGTCGGGCGCGACAATTGTGGCAGACGCGCCCCCTGCCGTTCGAACGCGCCAAGCGTGGCAAAAATGGGACTGACGCAGGATAACGGCAAGGCGCCCCGAAGATAAGGGGCCCCGGAAGAGTTTATTCCGGCGATTCCGCGCCGGCCGGCCAGTCTCCGCCGCCCGAAACGAAAAAGGCCGGGCGCGGGCCCGGCCTCGTCCATCCCTGGCGGGGCGGAGCTTACTTCGGCACGTCGACCGGGCTGTCCGACTGCTCGCGCAGATAGGCGATGAGATCGGCGCGCTGCTGTTCGGAGCGGATGCCCGCGAAGGCCATGGACGTGCCGGGAAGGGCCGCCCGTGGATTGGTGATGAAGGCGTAGATTTCCTCGAGCGTCCAGGGCTGGCTCGCCTTGGCCTTCATGGCGGCGGAATAGTTGAAGCCGGGAACCGCGCCGTGATTGCGCCCGACGACGCCATAGAGGTTGGGACCCGCGCCGTTGGCGCCGCCCTTGTTGATCGTGTGGCAGGTCGCGCACTGGCGGAACACGGCCGGGCCGTTGGCGGCATTGGCGGAGGCGAAGACCTCGGCCATCGACTTGGTCGGCGCTGCGGCGGCGGCTGCGGTCTGCTGGCCGGCCGGAGGCGCAACCGCCACCTCGTAGCCGGGCTTCGCCGGCGTCTTCGGCCGGAACAGTTCATTGGCCAGAAGGCTGCCGCCGAGGGTGCCCGTGCCGACGAGCAGCACGGCCATCATGACCTTGTTGATTTCCAATCCGTCCATCGGGACAAGCTCCAGAGATCGGCGGCGCCTGGCGAAAATGCGCGGGGGCACGCGGGTTGGGCCTGCCGATTTGGCGCGGACACTATCCAATTTGCTCCCCGTGAGGCAACCCGTATATGCACGCCTCTCTCATGCTACTTTTTGCCGCCTCCAAACTGGCCCGACGCCCCGCAAACAGCCCGCCATGACCGCATCGCTCGTCCTCATTCCTGCCCGCATGAGTGCCTCGCGGCTGCCCGGCAAGCCGCTCGCCGACATCGCCGGTGCCCCGATGATCGTCCATGTGCTGCGCCGGGCCGAGGCGGCCGGGCTCGGTCCGGTGGTGGTGGCGACCGATTCGGCGGAGATCCTCGGGGCGGTCGAAGCGGCGGGCGGTCGAGCCGTCATGACCCGCGCCGACCACCCGACCGGCTCCGACCGGATCCAGGAGGCGGCCGACCTCGTCGACCCCGGCCGCCGCTACGACCGCATCGTCAACGTCCAGGGCGACCTGCCGACCATCGAACCCTCGGTGGTGCGCGCCGCCGCCGACCTCCTCGACGACCCTGCGGTGGATATCGGCACGCTTGCCGCCGTCATCACCCGGCAGGAGGAGATCACCAATCCCAACGTGGTGAAGGCTGTCGGCACGCCGCTGTCGGAAACCCGCCTGCGGGCGCTCTATTTCACCCGCGCCACCGCCCCCACCGGCGAGGGGCCGCTCTACCACCACATCGGCCTCTACGCCTATCGCCGGGCGGCGCTGGAGCGCTTCGTGTCGCTCCCCCCCGCCCCGCTGGAGAAGCGCGAGCGCCTCGAACAGCTCCGCGCCCTCGAAAACGGCATGCGCATCGACGTCGCCGTGGTCGACGCCGTGCCGCTCGGCGTCGACACGCCGGCCGACCTCGAACGCGCCCGCGCCCTCATCGCCAAAACCTGAACCTTTCGCTAAACAGACCGCCCCACCGGAGTGACGCGTCCATGATCCTCGCCCCCAAGCGCATCGCCTTCCAGGGCGAACTCAGCGCCTTCTCGCACCAGGCGGCCAATGCGGTCTTCCCGCAGGCCGAGGTTCTCCCCTGCCCGAGCTTCGAGGACGCCTTTGCCGCCATCCAGAACGGCGATGCCGATCTCGGCATGATCCCGATCGAGAATTCGATCGCCGGCCGCGTCGGCGACGTGCACCACCTGCTCCCCACTGCAGGCCTCAACATCATCGGCGAGTTCTTCCTGCCCATCCGCTTCCAGCTCATGGGCGTGAAGGGCTCCTCGCTCGCCACGGTGAAGACCGCGCGCAGCCACATCATGGGTCTCGGCCAGTGCCGGCAGATCATCCGCAAGCTCGGCCTGAAGCCCATCGTCGCGGCGGACACCGCCGGCTCGGCCCGCGAGGTCGCCGAGATGAACGACCCGAGCCAGGCGGCCATCGCCCCGCGGCTCGCAGCCGAGGTCTACGGCCTCGAGATCCTCGCCGAGGACATCGAGGACGCCGCCAACAACACCACCCGCTTCGTTATCCTGTCGCGCCAGAAGATCTGGGCGGCGCCGGGCCAGAACTGCCTGACGAGCTTCGTCTTCCAGGTGCGCAACGTGCCGGCGGCGCTCTATAAGGCCATGGGGGGCTTTGCCACCAACGGCGTCAACATGACGAAGCTGGAGAGCCACATGATCGGCGGCCGCTTCGTCGCGACCAGGTTCTACGCCGAGATCGAGGGCCATCCCGACGACCGCAACGTCAAGCTGGCGCTGGAGGAACTCGCCTTCTTCGCCAAGGAGCTGACCATCCTCGGCGTCTATCCGCAGCATCCCTGGCGGAACGAGGTCGAGAAGACCGTGGCGGAGTGAGCCTCGCGCCGCGGCTGCGAATCGCGGCACCCTCGGGTTCATGGACCCTGCCCTTCCCGACATGGACACGCTGCGGATCGCCATCGCGCTCGCCGATACGGGCGATCTCGCGGCGGCAGGCGCCCAACTCGGCGTCGGCAAGCGCACCGCTGCCGCGCGCATCGCCCAGCTCGAGCGCCGCATTGGGGTCGTGCTCTTCGACCATGCCGGCAAGTCGGTCCGGCTGACGGCGGCGGGAGACGCCTTCGTCGCCGAGGTCAGGCTCTCGCTCGCCGCGGCCGAACGGGCGGCGCGCCTGGCGCGCGCCGTGGCCGAGCGTGCGGAGACCATCGGCATCGGCGTCACCGACGAGGCCATGCTCGGCCCCCTGCGCGACCTTTTCGACGACCCGGCCTGGATCGAGGCCGGCTTCGTGCCCGCCCTGCATCACGGACCGCTTCCGGACCAGATGGCGGCGCTCGCCGAGGGCCGCCTTGCCATGGTATTCGCCGCCCCGCCCCTGCCGCCTCATCCACGCATCCAGCACCGTGAGGTGGCGGCGTCGAAATGGTCGGCGCTCGTTCCGGACGCCGAGGCGCGCCTCAGGAAGACGGCGAGCCTGTCGAATCTGGCCCGCAAGCCCCTCGTCATGCTGACGCGCGACAGGGCGGCCCTCGCCCATGACGGCGTGCTGGCGGCCCTCCAGGCGACGGGGACAGTGCCCCATGTGGCGCAGGCGGCCGACAGCTGGGCCGGCGTCGCCGCCATGGTCAGTCTGGGCCTCGGCTCCGCCCTGGTACCATCGGTCGTGGCCAAGCGCCTCACGGTGACGGGTGCGACGGTGCTGCCGCTGGTCGAGGCCGACGGCCTGCCGCCTTGGACTATCTCCTGCCTGTGGCTGCCGCCGCCGGCGGGCACCGCTGCGGCCGAGGCCATCGCGCTGGTGAAGGCGCGGCTGGGGTGAACCGGAAGCTGCGGCCGAGACGTTGCTCATTCTCCCCGGCGGGGAGAGGTGAGGCAGCGGCATCGTCGCACCTCGTCCCGGCCGGGCTCGGGCCGGCGAGCACAGCCCCGGCCGAAACCTCAGCGCTTCGGCCCGTCCACGAAAGCCCGGATCAGGTGGTGCGCGATGGCGAGAGGCGGCGGGCAGGAGAGCCGGCCGGGATGCTGCCTGGCCAGCATCATCCAGCACTCCTCGCGGGTGAACCAGCGGGCGTCCTCGAGTTCCTCGGTATCGATCTCGATGTCGCGGCTGGTCGCCTCGGCGAGGCAGCCGATCATCAGCGAGGCGGGGAAGGGCCAGGGCTGGTCGCAGAGATAGGTGACGCGGCCGATCCTGACGCCGGCCTCCTCCATGATCTCGCGGCGCACCGCGTCGGCGATGGTCTCGCCCGATTCCAGGAAGCCGGCGAGCGCCGAATACATCCCCGGCGGGAAGCGGCGCTGGCGGCCGAGCAGGCAGCGGTCGCCGTCCACAGCCAGCATGATCACCACGGGGTCGGTGCGGGGGAAATGCTGCGCGCCGCAGGACGGGCAGTCGCGGCGCCAGCCGGCCTGGGCGAGCTTCGACTGGGCCCCGCACTTGCCGCAGAAACGATGCGTGGCATGCCAGTGCATCACGGACTTGCCCTGCGCCATCGGGCCGAGGTGATGCGGCTCGACGATGCCGTTCATGGCGATGGTGCGCATATCGGTGACGAGCAAGGTGGGGTCGTCCACCTTGATCTCGGCGATCCGGTAGGCGTTGGGATCGGCCTTGGCGAGTTCCGGCACGAGGCGGGCGAAGCGCGGCGCGCCGTTGGCAAGGCCGAGGAAGGCGGTCTCGAGCGGCTCGCCGAAGGCCTCCGCCTCCTGGGCGGTGAACAGCGGGTCGCCGCGCTCGCCGTTGCGCCTCAAGATTGGCGTCTCCCCGGCGAAGACGTAGAGCCGGGTACGCGGGTCGGCGAAGGTGGCAGCAAGCCACGCCTCGTCGCCGCGCTTGGCGCTCATCCTGTCGAGCTCGTTCTCGGTATAGCCGAGCGTGATGGGGGGGAGCGGCGGCAGGGCATCGGACATGGCGAGGGGGCTTTCCGGAACGAGGGCCGCGACGCTCGCACGACCCGCGCGCCCGAGCAACGCGTTCAACCGGCGGAGAGCCTTGCCCTCAGCGCGGCGATGAACCCTTCCCGCGGCGCATCGGCATAGGGCTGCGCCGGGGCCTTCCCCCAGACCGGGCCCGGCCAGGCGGGATCGCCGGCGAAGCGCCCGATGACGTGGACATGGAGCTGCGGCACCATGTTGCCGAGCGCTGCCACGTTGAGCTTGTCGCAGGCGGTCATGGCGCGCAGCACGCCGGAGACCGTGGCGATCTCCTCCATCAGCTGGCCGCGGTCTGCCGGCGAGAGGTCGACGATCTCCACCGCTCCCTCGCGGCGGGGAACGAGGATCAGCCAGGGATAGGTGGCGTCGTTCATGAGGCGCACCGCCGAGAGCGGCAGGTCGGCGACGGCGAGCGTGTCGGCGGCGAGGCGGGAATCGAGGCTGAAGGTGGGTGTCATGGGCAGGTCCCGTGGAGGCGCGCGCCACTCTAGCCCCTCGGCGGAATCCTGTCCGGTCCCGGCGCGAAGGCCGCTTGCGCCCGGCGGCGCTTCCCGCCATATAGCCGGTGGGAGGTTGGCGGTGGACGAGACTCTCGCCAACCCGGTCAGGTCCGGAAGGAAGCAGCCGTAACGAGCCCGTTTCGGGTCGCGTGTCAGCCTCCCACTTCATCCCCGGCGGATGGTTGCCCTCGCGCGCGCGACGCGCGACACTGGCATGAGCCCTTCGCCAGACCCCGAGCAGGACTGCCATGGATTCCTCGCCCGAGACCGAACCCGGGTTCGCTCTCGGGACGCCGGAGCCGCCCAGGGCCGCGCCCTACCGCGTCCTCGCCCGCAAGTACCGGCCGCAGCACTTCTCCGACCTCATCGGCCAGGAGGCCATGGTCCGCACCCTGTCGAACGCCTTCGACACGGGGCGCATCGCCCAGGCCTATCTGTTCACCGGCGTGCGCGGCGTCGGCAAGACCACCACCGCCCGCATCCTCGCCCGCGCGCTCAACTACGAACTGCCCGGCGAGGTCGACCGCCCCTCCATCCATCTCGACCGTCCCGGCACCCACTGCCAGGCAATCATGGAGGGCCGCCACGTCGACGTCATGGAGATCGACGCCGCCTCCCATACCGGCATCGACGACGTCCGCCAGATCACCGATGGCGCGCGCTACGCCCCCGTCTCGGCCCGCTACAAGGTCTACATCGTCGACGAGGTCCACATGCTCTCGGAGAAGGCGTGGAACGCCTTCCTGAAGACGCTGGAGGAGCCGCCGGCCCATGTGAAGTTCATGTTCGCCACCACCGAGATCCGCAAGGTTCCGGTGACGGTGCTGTCGCGCTGCCAGCGCTTCGACCTGCGCCGCGTCGAGGCCGACGTGCTGGTGAAGCATCTCGCCGGCATCTGCGAGAAGGAGGGCGTCGCCATCGATCCGGACGCCCTCGGCCTCATCGCCCGCGCCGGCGAGGGCTCGGTGCGCGACAGCCTCTCCATCCTCGACCAGGCCATCGCCCACGGCGCCGGCGAGGTCAGCGCGGAGAACGTGCGCCGCATGCTGGGCCTTGCCGACCGCGCCCGCATCATCGACCTCTTCGAGCACGTCATGAAGGGCGACGTCGCGGCCGCCATGGCCGAGTTCAAGAGCCAGTACGACGACGGCGCCGACCCGGAGATCGTCCTCGGCGAGCTCGCCGAATTCGTCCATTTCGTCACCCGCGTGAAGGTGGCTCCCGCCGCCGCCGACGACGTCGCTTTCTCCGAGACCGAGCGCAGCCGCGGCCGCGACTTCGCCGCCCGCCTGTCGCACCGCGTCCTCGCCCGCGCCTGGCAGATGCTGATGAAGGGCATCGAGGAGGTGGCGCGCTCGCCCAAGCCCCTCGCTTCCGCCGACATGGTCCTCGTCCGCATCGCCTATGCAGCCGACCTGCCGACCCCCGACGAGGCCCTGCGCATGCTCGCCGACGGCTCCGGCGCGGTGGGCGCAGGCGCGGCCCCGCGC
>JAEZGJ010000182.1 GCA_023416965.1 Pseudomonadota bacterium
GCGCGGGGAGGGGGACTATGACGTCACGCTTCCATTCTATCCGCTGAGCCTGGCGCGAGGGCTGAAGGGATGGGCACCCCGTGGAAGTCCCCCTTCCCCGCGCAGCGGGGAGGGTAAGGGTGGGGCCCTGCTACGAAGGCGGCTCGCCCCGAGTCGGCGTCTGCACCGGGCGCCCGGTGGCGCGCCCCTCACGCATAGAGGCGTCTGATGGCGTCGGCGTATTTGGCCTCGATGGCCTTGCGGCGCACCTTCATCGTCGCGGTGACCTCGCCGTCGTCGTGGTCGAGCTCCTTGTCGAGGATCTCGAAGCGGCGGATGTTGGCGACCTGGGCCAGGGTCTCGTTGGCCCTGTCCACCGCCTCCTGCACCAGCGCCACCACCTGCGGGGCCTGCGACAGGTTCTTGTAGTTGGTGAAGGCGATGCCCTTCATCTCGGCCCATTTGCCGACCGTCTCCATGTCGATCTGGATGAGGGCCGCGACATATTTCTGCCGGTCGCCGAAGACGATGCACTCCTTGATGAAGGGGCTCGTCTTCACCGCGTGCTCGATCTCGGTCGGCGACAGGTTCTTGCCGCCGGCGGTGATCATGATGTCCTTCTTGCGGTCGATGATCTTGAAGTGGCCGCCCTGCATCTCCGCGACGTCGCCGGTGCGCAGCCAGCCATCGACGATGGCCTGGCGGGTCGCCTCCTCGTTCTTGTAGTACCCCTCGAAGATGGTGGCGCCGCGGGCCATGATCTCGCCGTCCTCGGCGAGCTGGACCTGGGTACCCTTCATCGGCTTGCCGACCGTGCCGACGACGACGTCGTCGGGAGTCTGGCCGAGAATGCCGCCGGAGGTCTCGGTCATGCCGTAGATCTCGACCAGCGGCACGCCGATGGTGCGGAAGAAGCGGATGACCTCCGGCGAGATGGGCGCCGCGCCGGTGAAGGCGATGCGGCAGCGGGTGAGGCCGATGGCGTTCTTCAGCGCCCGGAACACCGTGACATAGGCGAGGGCATATTTCGCCTTCTCGGCGAGCGTCCACTGCGAGCGCGGCTTGTCGGCGAAGGGCTCGCAGAGGTCGAAGGCGGTCTTATAGAGCCATTTCTGCAGGGGGCGCGCCTCGTACATCTTCACGCGGATGCCCGAATGCATCTTCTCCCAGATGCGCGGCACGCCGAGGAAGCTGGTGGGGGCGACCTCGCGCAGGTCCTCCTGAACGGTGCGCAGGCTCTCGCCGAAATCGACGCGGCTGCCGGCATAGAGCGGCGCGAAGACGGTGGTCGCCTGTTCCGCCACGTGGCAGAGCGGCAGGTAGGACAGCGCCGTCCAGCCGGTGCCGATGCCGTAGCGGTCGAGGAGGCCGTTGGCCCCGGCGCGGATGTTGCGGAAGGACAACATGGCGCCCTTCGGCTTGCCGGTTGATCCAGAGGTATAGATGAGCAGAGCAATGTCGGAGAGGGAGTGGCCCCCCATCAACTGGTCGACGATGGCGGGGTTCTTCTCGCATTCCGCGCGGCCGAGCGCCTCGACCTCGTCGAAGGTCATGACGAGGCCCGGCTCGTAGCCGGCGAGGCCGCGATCCTCGAGGGCGATGATCTTCTTCACCTTCGGCAGGTCGGCGCGGGCCTCCACCACCTTGTCGATCTGCTCCTGGTCCTCGCAGACCACGATGGCGCAGTCGGCATGGTCGAGCACATAGGCCACCTCGTTGGAGGGGCTGGTGGGATAGACGCCGACGGTGACGGCACCGAGGACGCCGGCGCCCATCTGCGACAGCACCCATTCGATGCGGTTCTCGGAGATGACGCCGACATGGCCCTTCGGTTCGAGGCCGAGCGCGCGGAATCCGAGGGCGACGTGGCAGGAGCGCAGCCAGTATTCGGCATAGGTGGTCGGCCGCCAGATGCCGAAGCGCTTCTGGCGCAGCGCGATCTCGTTGCCGCGCTCCGCCGCGTGCTTCCTCAGCATCTGCACGACGGAGAGCGGCGGCAGGGCGGCGGCGGGATCGGCCGCGGCGGGGCTCGCGGCTTCGCGGGCCATGTCGAGCGGAAGGACGGTCGCGGTCATGACAGCCACCTCTTGCGCCTCTTGTAGTGCTTGATGTCGCGATAGCTCTTGTGGGCGAGGCCGAGATAGAATTCCTGCACGTCGCGGTCGGCGATCAGCTTCTCGGTCGGCCCGTCGATGACGATGCGGCCGGTCTCCATGATGTAGCCGTAATGGGCGATGGAGAGGGCGACGGAGGCGTTCTGCTCGACGAGCAGCATGGAGACGCCCTCCTCCGCATTGATGCGGGCGATGATGGCGAAGATCTCCTCCACCAGAAGCGGCGCGAGGCCGAGGGAGGGCTCGTCAAGGAGGATGACGCGGGGCTTGGCCACCAGCGCCCGGCCGATGGCCAGCATCTGCTGCTCGCCACCCGACAGATAGCCGGCAATGGATTTGCGCCGCTCGGCGAGGCGCGGGAAGTAGCGGTAGACGATGTCGAAATCCGGCGCGACGTCGCGGCCGGTGAGGGCATAGGTGGCGGCGGTGAGGTTCTCCTCCACGGTGAGGTCGCCGAAGATGCGGCGGCCCTCCATGACGTGGAACAGGCCGCGGCGCACCAGCTTGTGCGGCGCGCTCTGCTCGACGGGCTCGCCGTCGAAGCTGATGCGCCCCTCGGTGACGAGGCCGTTCTCCATGGGCAGCAGCGCCGAGACGGCCTTGAGCACGGTCGACTTGCCCGCGCCGTTGGAGCCGAGCAGGGCGACGATCTTGCCCTTCGGCACGGCGAGCGAGAGACCGCGCAGGGCCTGGATGGCCTTCGAATAGACCACCTCGATGTTGTTCACCTCGAGAATGAGGTCGCCGGTCGTCGCCATGGAGCCCTCGGGCGCTTGCGGATGCGGAAATGGCGGGGCGACCGCGGCGCGGCCGCCCCGGCCGAGGTCAGGAGCTGGCGGAGATGGTGATCCAGTCGGACGCCGGCTTCAGCATCTTGTCGGCGGCGCTGTACTGGTAGACGCGGCCGTGCGGGAAGGAGTTGCCGGTCATGGTGATCGGCACGCCGACGACGCCGCCGGTGTCGTAGTTCTTGATGGAGCGGGCGTGCTTCATCATGTTGACGGCGTTGAGCTCCTCGTTCGCCGCCAGCGTGCGCTTCAGCACCTCGATGGCGAGCATGGCGTTGGTCCAGCCCTGGTAATAGGCGTGGGTACGCGTCTTGCCGGCATTGGCGGCGCGGATCGCCTCGATCTGCGCACCGGTGGCCGCGGGATCGAAGTTGTAGGCCGAGACGCCCATATAGCCGTCGGCGGCGGCGCCGGCCCGGTTCATCAGCACGGTGTCGGTGGAGTAGAACGTGCCCATGAACTTGGAGGTCATGCCGGCCTGGCGGGCCTGGGCCATGAATTCCGGAATCGGCTGCAGCACGTAGCCGTGGAAGATGACGTAGTCGGGATTGCGGCGGCGGATCTTCAGGACGTCGCCGGAGACGTCGACCGAACCCGGCTGGGTGACGATCTTCTCCACGAGGTTGAGCTCGAGGCGCTTGGCCTCGGCCTCGCCGGCGGCGATCGGGTCACGGCCGAACTCGGTGTCGGAATGGACGAAGACGACCGAGGCGCCCTTCTTCTGGCTGGCAATGTAGCGCAGCAGCACGCGCATCTGGTCGGAATAGTTCGGACCGGGGATCCACTGGTTCGGGAAGGCCTGCGGGTTGTCGATCTCGGAGGCGAAGGAGGCGCCGGCCATGACGGTGGTGCCGCGGCGGTTCAGCTCCGGATTGATCGCCTTCTGGAAGCCGGTGGAGTCGCCGAAGAAGACCGGCGTCTGATGCTGCGAGGTGATGCGGGTGAAGATGGCCACGGCGTTGTCGACGCGGTAGCCGGAATCCTCGTTGACGTAGCGGATGCGACGGCCTGCGACGCCGCCGTTCCTGTTGACGAACTCGAAGTGGTCGCGGCCACCCTCGAAGCCCTCGACGCCGGCGAAGGCGAAGACGCCGGACATCGGGTTGGCGGCGCCGATGACGAGTTCGGGGGCCTGGGCGAAGGCGCGGCCGGAGGCCGTCGAGACGAGGGCGGCGCCGAGGCCGAGCTGGTGGAATGCACGGCGGGAAAGACGGGTCATGGGTGTCTCCTCAGAAGGGTTTCGATCCCGCCTTGGCGGCGGTTCTTTTCGTGTTGGGCTCACGTCCTGAACGGCCAAAGGGCGAAGTAGCGGCGCGTCCTGCGCCACATCTCCGCGAGCCCCATGGGTTCGAAGATGAGGAAGCCGATGATGAGCAGGCCGAAGATGATGTTGCGGACCGGCGCGAGATAGATGGAGGCGTCGGGGAACCACGGCACGAGGGCGGTGGCCGACAGCTTCAGGAATTCCGGGATCAGCGTCATGAAGACGGCGCCGAAAATGCCGCCGACGATGGTGCCGGCCCCGCCGACGATGACGGCGGCGAGGAAGAAGATGGAGGCGAGCGCCGGGAAACTCTCCGGCGTCACGACGCGGAAGAGATAGGCCCACAGTCCCCCCGCCACGCCCGCGTAGAAGGACGAGATGGCGAAGCTCATCAGCTTGTACCTGAACAGCGAGATGCCGATGATCTCCGCCGAGATGTCGCGGTCGCGGATGGCGATGAAGGCGCGGCCGACGCGGGTGCGGAAGAGGTTCTTCGCCGCCAGCACCATGACGACGCAGATCGGCATGACCAGCCAGTAGAGCCGGTCGGGCGTCGCCATCTCGATGCCGGCGATGCGGGCGGTCGGCACGTTGAGGCCGCGCAGGCCGCCGGTCACCGGCGTCCAGTTGAGGAAGACGAAGCCGAGGATGACGGAGGCCGCCAGGGTCGCGATGGCGAGGTAGAGGCCCTTGATGCGCAGCGAGGGGAGGCCGACGAGATAGCCGATGCCGGCGGCGACCGCCCCCGCGAGGACCAGGTTGAGCAGCACCGGCGTGCCGAAGCGGCCGTCGAAGAAGGCGACCGTATAGGCGCCCACCGCCATGAAGGCGGCATGGCCGAGGCTGACCTGGCCGGTATAGCCGGTGAGGATGTTGAGGCCGGTGGTGGAGATGACGTTGATCATCACCAGCACGGCGAGGAACATCCAGTAGTTGGAGCCGTGCAGCGGATAGAGGACGAGGGCGGCGAGGAGCAGGCCGAACCAGACCTTCTGGGTATCGGTCTTGAACAGGCCCTCGTCGGCCGCGTAGCTCTCCTTGGCGGTCCCGACGCGCATCAGAAAGTCCCCCGCATGCCGTTGCCGGAAAACCGGTTCCCACTTTTCCGCGGCATGCCAAGAGTCTCAGTTTGCCGCATGCCGTTGCCGGAAAACCGTTTCCCACTTTTCCGCGGCATGCTCAGAGCCTCTCGATCTCGTGCGTGCCGAAGAGGCCGTAGGGCCTGACGACGAGCACGACGAGCAGGATGGAGAAGGTGGCGAGGAGCTTGAACTCGCCGCCGAGGAAGCGGCCCACCATGGCCTCGAGCCAGCCGATGAAGAGGCCGGCGATGAGGGCCCCGAGGATCGAGTCGAGGCCGCCGACGATGACGACGACGAAGACCGAGAGGCCGAACAGGCCCATGGCCGAGGAGATGCCGCCGACCGAGCCGACGAGGATGCCGGCGAGCGCCGCGACGGTGGCCGCCAGCATCCAGGAGAAGGAGAAGACGCCGGGCACGTCGATGCCGACTGAAGAAGCCGCCGCACGGTCGGTGGCGGTGGCGCGCAGCGCGATGCCGCCGCGCCAGAAGGAGAAGACGGTGATCAGCACCGCCATGGCGGCGGCGGCGATGAGGAAGGAATAGGCCGTCTTCGAGGGGATGAAGGCGTCGGCGATGATGATCGGCTGCGAGGGCAGGAACTCCGGCAGGCGGCGCGGCTCGGCCGACCAGATGAGTTCGACCACGCCGATGAGCACCGAGGTGAGGCCGATCGTCACCATGAAGACGGAGACCGGATTATCCTTCAGGAGCGGGCGGATCATGGTCCGCTCGATGAGCCCGCCGATGGCGGCAGAGACCGCGAGCGTCAGCGGCACCGAGGCCCAGATCGGCAGGGCGAGCCCCGCCGAGAAGCCGTAGAAGACGAAGGCGCCGATCATCAGCATCTCGCCGATGGCGAGATTGATCACCTTGGTGGCCTTGTAGATGATGACGAAGGCGACGCCGGTGAGCGCCATGAGCGAGCCGGTGCCGAGGCCGGCGAGGCTCGTCTCGACGATATCGAGGAATTCCACGGCCATCACGCCACCTCGCCGATCGGGGCGCTGCCCCCGGCCGCCCGGCGCGGGTCGCCGGAGGAGCCGAGATAGGCCTTGATGACATCGGGGTTGTTGCGCACCTCCTCCGGCGTGCCGGCGGCGATGCGGCGGCCGAAATTCAGCACGCAGACATGGTCGGAAATGTCCATGACCATGCCCATGTCGTGTTCGACGAGGAGCACGGTGACGCCCCATTCCTCGCGCACGTCGAGGATGGCGCGGGCCATGTCCTCTGTCTCCTCGCGGTTCATGCCGGCGACCGGCTCGTCGAGCATGAGGATGCGCGGGCGCATGGCGAGCGCGCGGGCGAGCTCGACCTTCTTCTGCAGGCCGTAGGGCAGGATGGCGACGGGTACGTTGCGGATGTGGTCGAGTTCGAGGAAATCGATGACGTCGCGCTCCACCTCGGCGCGCAGTTCCATCTCCTCGCGCCGCGCCTTGCCCCAGTAGAGGAAGGCGTCGAACACGCCGGTGGTCAGGTGCGCGTGGCGGCCGAGCTTGATGTTGTCGAGCACGGTCATGCCGCGGAACAGCGCGATGTTCTGGAAGGTGCGGGCAAGGCCGAGCCTGGCGCGGTCGCGGGCGGGAACGGCGGTGACGTCCTCGCCGTCGAGCTTCACCGTGCCGGTCTTCGGCGTGTAGAAGCCGGAGATGGAGTTGAAGGCGGAGGTCTTCCCCGCCCCGTTCGGGCCGATCAGCGCGGTGATGGAGCCGGGCGCGACATGGAGGTCGATGCCGTCGAGCGCCTTCACGCCGCCGAACTGCAGCGACAGGTTCTCCACGTCGAGACGAGCGGCCGGAGGCCGCACGGGCGCGGCCGGATGCAGTGGCGACACCGCCAATTCCTCCCCTGGGGTGCCGCGCGGCTTCAGCCGTCTTCGGGCACCGATGCGTTCCTTGACGGGAGCGGGTCCCGTACCGGCAGTGAACCTACGCATGAGTACGGCGAGGTCAATGTGATCGGCGGGGAAATCGGCCGGATTCAGCCCTTCGGAGGATGGCGAAGCGTCGCAGCGGCCCCGAAACGGCCGATTCATTCTCCCGTTCGGGAGAAGAACGAGCGGTGCTTTCGCCGCGTCCATCGGACGAAAGGCCGCCCGGCGGCTCTTGCCAGCGCCCCTGCCCTCGTCCCATGATCCCGCACCATACCGGACCGCAGACGTCCGGACCGCCGAGAGAAACGCACACAGGGAAGGAGGCGCACCATGTCGGAGCGCAGGAAAGATTTCGCCGTCTCGCGCCGCATCGCGGTCGCCGGCATCGGCGCCGCCGTCATGACACCCTGGGTGTCGAAGGCCCAGACGCTGAAGACCGAGTACAAGCTCTCGGTCGTCGGCAACCGGCCCATCGCGCTGTCGGAAGGCGCGTTCCAGTGGGCCGAGATGGTGACCCAGCGCACCAACGGCCGCATCAACGTGAAGGTCTATCCGGGCTCGCAGCTCGTCGGCGGCGACCAGACCCGCGAGCTCGTGGCCATGCGCCAGGGCATCATCGACTTCACGGTGTCCTCGACCATCAACATCTCGCCGCAGGTGCGCGAGATGAACCTGTTCTCGCTGCCCTTCCTGATGCCGAACCACAAGGCCTTCGACGCCGTCGTCAACGGCGAGGTCGGCCAGATGCTGTTCAAGGTGATGGAGAGCCGCGACGTGGTGCCACTCGCCTGGGGCGAGAACGGCTTCCGCGAACTGTCCAATTCCAAGCGGCCGATCCAGAAGCCGGAGGACCTGAAAGGCCTCAAGATCCGCTTCGCCGCCGGCGCCATCTTCGCCGACATCTATAACGGGCTCGGCGCCAACCCGGTGCAGATGTCCTTCGCCGACCTGCAGCCGGCGCTCTCGACGGGTGCGGTGGACGGCCAGGAGAACCCGGTCAACCTGTTCCTGGGTCTCAAGATGGATGCGCTCGCCCAGAAGCACATGACCATCTGGAACTACTGCGTCGACGCCGGCCTCTTCCATGTCGCCAAGCCCGTCTGGGACACGTTCTCGGCCGCCGACAAGGAGATCGTGCGCGAGAGCGCGCGGGACGCCGCCAAGGTGCAGATCGGCGCGACCCGCAAGGGCCTCGGCGTGCTCGACCCCAACGACAAGTCGTCGCTCGAGGAACTCGCCAGGCGCGGTGTCGCCACGGTGACGCTGACCGCCGAGGAGAAGCGCGCCTTCGCCCGCGCGACCCGCCCCGTCTTCGACAAGTGGGCGGCGCAGGTCGGCGCCGACCTCGTCAAGAAGGCCGAGGCCGCGGCCAACGCCGCGAGCTGACCTTCCACCCTCCACACGCGACGCAGCCGGTCCCCCGCCGGCTGCGTTGTTCTGCCGAAAGCCTCATTGCCTTGCCCGTCGATCGCGACCCCACGGCCCCTCCGCCGTCCCCGAAGACCCGCGTGCCGCTGCGGCTCGAGGAGATCCTGGTCGCCGCCGCCATGGCGGCCATGGCGCTGATCACCTTCGGCAACGTGGTGGTGCGCTATCTCACCAACGTCTCCTTCGCCTTCACCGAGGAATATTCGGTGGTGCTGATGGTGGTTGTGACCATGGTGGGCTCGTCGCTGGCCATCGCCACGGGGCGGCACATCCGCATCGGGGTGCTGGTCGACGCCATGTCGCCGGCGCGGTGGCGGGCCTGCGAGATCGCCGCTCTCGTCCTGGTGATCGCCTGTTTCGGCATCCTGCTGATCCATGGCGGGCGGCTGGCCTGGGACGAATATCGCTTCGAGGTCCTCTCCCCCGGCCTCGGCAACCCGCAATGGCTCTATACGGGCATGCTGCCGCTTCTCTCCATCGCGGTGATCGCGCGGGCCGCCGGCCGCATCGTGCGTCTCGCCCGGGGCGAGGACGCATGACCGCCTTCGTCCTCTTCGCCGCCTTCACCCTCATGCTCGTCGCCGCCGTTCCGGTCGGCGTCTCGCTCGGCCTCGCCGGCGCGCTCGCCATCTGGCTCGCCGGGCAGAGCATCATGGCCATGCCGACCAACGTCTATGCCGGCATCGCCAAGTACCCGCTGATCGCCATCCCCATGTTCGTGCTGGTCGGCGCCGTCTTCGACCGCACCGGCGTGGCGCTGCGGCTCGTCCGTTTCGCCACCGCCCTCGTCGGCGCCGGACGCGGGGCGCTCGCCACCGTCTCGGTGCTGGTCGCCATGGTCATCGGCGGCATTTCGGGCTCCGGCCCGGCGACCTCCGCGGCGGTCGGCCAGGTGGTGACGGATTCCATGGTGAAGGACGGCTATCCCCGCGCCTTCATCGCATCGACCGTGGGGGCTGCGGCGGCCACCGACATCCTCATCCCGCCCTCCATCGCCTTCATCATCTATGCGGTGATGGTGCCGGGCGTCTCGGTGCCGGCCATCTTCGCCGCCGGCATGATCCCCGGCATCCTTGCCGGCCTCGCCATCATCGTGCCGATCCTCATCATCTCCTGGCTCAAGGATTTCGGCGGCAAGACGCGCCAGAGCGAGGACGCGCTGACCGTCTGGGGCACGTTCAAGGAGGCGATCTGGGGGCTGATGGCACCGGTCATCATCCTCGGCGGCATGCGCATCGGCGCCTTCACCCCGACGGAAGCGGCCGTGATCGCGGTGGCCTACGGCCTGTTCATCGGCTTCGTCGTCTACCGCACCCTGACGCTGCGCGACGTCTACGAGATGCTGGTGGAGGCGGGCGAGCTCTCCGCCGTCATCCTCATCGTCGTTGCGCTCGCCTCGGTCTTCGCCTGGTCGATCTCGACGCTCGGCATCGTCCAGCCCATCGCCGACGCCATCGTCGGGCTCGGCCTCGGCGGCGCGGGGACGCTCGCCCTGCTGGTCATCCTCCTCGTCGTCGTCGGCATGTTTCTCGACGGCATCTCGATCTACCTGATCCTGCTGCCGATCCTCATTCCCATCGCCAATTCCTTCTCCTGGGACCTCGTCTGGTTCGGCGTCATCCTCACCATGATGATCGCCATCGGCCAGTTCACGCCGCCGGTGGCGGTCAACCTCATGGTCTCCTGCAAGATCGCGCGGGTGCCGATGGAGGCGACGATCCCCTGGGTCGTCTGGATGGTGGCCGCCATGACGCTGGCCATGGCCATGGTGGCGGCGGTGCCGGACCTCGCCCTCTGGCTGCCGCGCGCCATGGGCCTCTGAGGTGACGTCCGGGCCAACCTGACGAGCGGTTCATCCTTGATGCACCGCGGAAAATCCACCATTGTCCGCCAGCCGGCCGCAACCGGCTGCGGCACAGGTTCACCAGAGGCCGTCGAGGCCCGCTGAGAGGCGAATACGCGATGAGTTCAAAGGTCTATTCCTCCGCCAGGGAGGCCCTGGCGGGCCAGATCAAGGACGGCATGACGATCATGTCGGGCGGCTTCGGCCTCTGCGGCATTCCCGACGTGCTGATCGAGGCGGTGCGCGATTCGGGCGCCAAGAACCTCACCGTCATCTCGAACAATGCCGGCGTCGACGGGGCCGGGCTCGGCATCCTCCTGGAGACCAAGCAGATCGCCAAGATGATCTCGTCCTATGTCGGCGAGAACAAGCTCTTCGCCCAGCAGTTCCTCTCCGGCGAGCTGCAGCTCGAGTTCAACCCGCAGGGCACGCTGGCCGAGCGCATCCGGGCGGGGGGCGCCGGCATCCCGGCCTTCTTCACCAAGACCGGCGTCGGCACGGTGATCGCCGAGGGCAAGGAGGTCCGCGAGTTCGACGGCGAGAACTATGTGATGGAGCGCGGCCTCTTCGCCGACATCTCGCTCGTCCGTGCCTGGAAGGCGGACAAGGAGGGCAACCTCGTCTTCCGCAAGACCGCCCGCAACTTCAACCCGATGATGGCCACCGCCTCGCGCATGACCATCGTCCAGTGCGAGCACCTGGTGGAGGCCGGCGAGATCGACGGCGACGCGATCCACACGCCCGGCATCTTCGTCAAGCGCATCGTCCACGTGCCGAACGCGACGAAGCGCATCGAGCAGCGCACCACCCGCCCGAAGGCGGCCTGAGAGGAACCCCGACCATGGCCTGGACCCGTGACCAGATGGCCGCCCGCGCCGCCAAGGAACTGCGCGACGGCTTCTACGTGAACCTCGGCATCGGCATTCCGACGCTCGTCTCAAACCATATCCCCGCCGGCATGAGCGTGCAGCTCCAGTCGGAGAACGGCATGCTCGGCATGGGGCCCTTCCCCTTCGAGGGCGAGGAGGATCCCGACCTCATCAATGCCGGCAAGCAGACGATCACCGAACTGCCGACGACGAGCTTCTTCTCCTCCTCCGACAGCTTCGCCATGATCCGCGGCGGCCATATCGACCTGTCGATCCTCGGCGCCATGCAGGTGGCGGAGAACGGCGACCTCGCCAACTGGATGATCCCCGGCAAGATGGTGAAGGGCATGGGCGGCGCCATGGACCTCGTCGCCGGCGTCAAGAAGGTGGTGGTCGTCATGGAGCATTCGGCCAAGGACGGCCCGAAGCTCCTGAAGCGCTGCAACCTGCCGCTGACGGGGGCCGGAGTGGTCGACCTCGTCATCACCGATCTCGGGGTCTTCTCCATCGACAAGAAGGGCGGGACCGGCATGACGCTGGTCGAGATCGCCGAGGGGGTGACGCTCGACGAGATCAAGGCCAATACCGAGGCGAGCTTCAAGGTCGCCCCCGGCCTCGCCGCGGCAGCCTGACATCGTACCTGGACGGGAGGCCGCAGCGGCCTTCCGTCGCCCCGTCCGCCATTGCCATTGCCGCGCCGCGTCATGCATGATGTCGGGCCGGTTTGCGGCCATCGAAATGCCATGTCGCCTGTTCATGGTCCCGGCATCTGCAGGATTATGACACCTCATGGTCCGCCCGATCGGGGGCGGCCAGGCCGGGACCGGGACCGCTGCCCTTGAGCCTTGCTCCACCCATTCGCCGGATCGCGATCGCCCTCGGCGCGACCATGCTCGCACTTGCGGGAACGCTGGCCCTCGTGCCGGTTCTGCTGCCGGTGGAGACGGTGCGGCGGACGGTCGTCACGGAGCTGAGCGAGCGGCTCGGCATGCCTGTCGCCATCCACGGCGACATCGCCGTCTCCGTCATTCCGCAGCTCTCCATCCGCCTCGGCGACGTGCGCTTCGGCGAGGGCGATGCCGGCACGGGCGAGCCTCCGGCCCGGGCCGAGGCGGTGGTGGGCGCGCTGCGCCTGTTGCCGCTGCTGTTCGGCAGCGTCGCGGTGTCCGACTACACGCTGATCCGCCCCAGAATCGCCATCCGGGTCTCGTCCGACGGGGCGTCGAACTGGGACAAGGCCTTCGAGCGGCTGCGCGAGGCGACGCGGCTGCGGCGCAGCGGCGTGACCGACTTCCGCATTGCCGACGGCACCGCCACGGTCAGCGATGGCAAGAGCGGCCAGCGCTTCGACGTTTCCGGCATCGAATTCGCGGTGTCCTGGCCCGGCATCGACCGGCAGGCCAACGTCTCCGGCAAGCTCACCGTCAACGGCGAGACGATGGAGGTGAACGCCATCGTGGCGCGGCCGCAGGCCCTCTTCGTCGCCGAGCCGACGGGCCTGAAGATGCGCTTCGCCTCGGCGCCGCTTCGCGGCGGCTTCGAGGGATCGCTGACCAACGGCGACACCGTCACCGCTTCAGGCGCCCTCACACTGGAGGGCCCGTCGCTGCGCGGCTTCCTGCGCTGGATCGGCCAGAACCCGGGCATCGGCCCCTCGCTCGGCGCCTTCGCGCTGAAGGGCCAGGTGGAGGTGCTGCCGAACTCGCTCGCCTTCACCAAGGTCAATGCGGAGCTCGACGGCAACGTCGCCGACGGCGCGCTCTCGGTGAGTTTCGAGGGCAGCCGGCCGCAAGTGCGCGGCACGCTGGACACCGGCCGCTTCGTCGCCACCACCTATTTCCGCGACCTCAACCTGGCGCCGGAGGACGGCCGCGGCTGGAGCCGCCGGCCGATCGACCTTGCGGCGGTCTCCACCATCGACATCGACCTCAGGGTCTCGGCCCGCGAACTCGTGATCGGCGCCGCCCAGTTCGGCCGATCCGCCGCGGCGCTGACGGCGCGCAACGGGCGCCTCGCCATCACCCTCGGCGAGGCCCAGGCCTATGGCGGGCTGCTGAGCGGCGCGCTCGTCGTCTCCCCCGCCGGCGACGACATGGACGTCAGGGCCTCGCTGACGGTGCAGAAGGGCCAGCTCGGCCTCGGCCTCGGCGAATGGTTCGGCTTCCGCCGGCTCGACGGCACGGCCAATATCCAGCTCGGCCTCGAGGCGCGCGGCGGCAGCATGGCCGAGCTCGCCCGCACCGCCAACGGCCAGATCACCCTCACCGCGGTGGAGGGCGCCGTCCACGGCTTCAACGCCGAGGCGATCCTGCGCCGCCTCGAGCGGCGGCCGCTGTCGATCGTCGGCGCCGACGCGCGGTCGGGGCGCACGCCCTACGAGCGCATCGCCGCCACCGTGCGGGTGGTGGGCGGCGTCGCCACGACCACCGACATGACGCTCGACGGACAGATGGTGCGGGTGAACGTGGAGGGCTCGGCGCAGCTGCCGACGCGCGAGCTCGAGATGCGCGGCATCGCCACGCTGAAGCGCACCGCGAGCGCCACGCCGCGCCCGGGCGAGGGCGATTTCGAACTGCCCTTCGTCGTGCAGGGCTCCTGGGACGACCCCTTCATCCTGCCGGATCCGCAGATCCTGATCCGCCGCTCCGGTGCCGCCGCGCCCCTGCGCGACATCACCCGCGACCGCGACGCGCTGCGCGCCGTGCTCGACGCCATCAACCGCCAGGCCGGCTTCGACGGCGAGCCGGCGCCGGTGCCGTCCAGCTCCTCCTACGTCCCCTACCCGCCGCTGCAGCCGCGGAACTGACGCCGGCCGGCTCCACCGCGGCGTGGAGCTGTGCCAAGCTCCGCTGCCCCAAGCCTGCCTGAGTCGCCATGTCCCCTGCTTCCGTCCCGTCCCTCCCCTCGCGGCAGACCTTCCGCGCGACCGGCCGCAGGCTGCTCGCGGCGCTCGCCGTCCTCGCAG
>JAEZGJ010000250.1 GCA_023416965.1 Pseudomonadota bacterium
GCGCAGCAGGGCGCGCCCGACCTCCGGCGTCGCCTGATCCCGGGTGAGTTGCCACAGCCGCAGCCAGCGCGGCCCGTCGTCGGGGGTCTCGCGCAGCATGTGGCGCGACGCCGCCGCTTCCAGCCCGGGGGCCACGGGCGCGCCTTGCCGATTCAGGTCGAGCGCCTCGGCGAAGGCAGCCGCATCCGCGGCCCGGCTGTCGTCGAAGAGCCGCAGCGCGGCAGCGGGAGCATCGGCCGGCGTGGCGGGCCCGGTCACGGCCGCCAGGTCCGCAACGAGGCTGTGTGCGCGGTGACCAGGATCATGTCGTCATGCCTCATGCCGGGCCCGGGCTTGCTGCGAGGCTGCGCCTCATGGACCGGAGCGGCGTCGCACCGGGTGGACGCGGCGTCGCCATCCCGGCGCTGGATACATCATGGCCCCGCGCCGCCGCAACCGGCGGACCGGGGGGAGCGGCATCCGGCGGGCGGCCCCCTGCGGCGGGTCGGCAATCACCGCCCGGTCCCGACTGACCCGGTGCGCGGCGGCCGGCACCTGTCCGCCGGCGGCTTGTCCCGGCGGCGGGCCCGGCACCGTGTACCTCGTCCTGCCGCACCGTCGCCACCGCCGGCAAACCGGAGCGGTATCGACGCGAATGTCGCGCGGCGGCCCTGGCGGCAAGACCATGAGAAGGCGCAGGCATGCCCGGCTATGGCGGCAGGCCGATCGCGGAGACTACTGGCGCACCCGGCACGATTCGAACGTGCGACCTTTGCCTTCGGAGGGCAACGCTCTATCCAGCTGAGCTACGGGTGCATGCCGCGCGGCGCGCAGGACGTGTTTAGCGGATCGTCCGCCGCCCCGCAATCGCCAGATCGCAGGCACGCGCGTCGCCAGCTCTATTCGCCGGTTCCCGGGCAGGTCGGCCCCGATCAGGCACTCTGGCCGCCATCGGCCGCGCCGCAATCGCCAGATCGCAGGCACGCGCGTCACCAGCTCTGTTCGCCGGCTCCCGGGCTGGTCGGCTCCGGTCCGGCACTGGCCGTCATCCGCCGCGCCGCAATCGCCTGATCGCGTCCCATGTTCCAGGCAGGTCGGCTCCGGTCCGGCATTGGCCGCCATCCGCCGCGCCGCTATCGCCTGATCGGGGGTACGCGCCGGAGAGTCCATTCCGCCGGGCCTCACCCGGGTGCCCCGTTCCGGCCACCGGTCACCGGCCGCTATCCGCCGGCCCGCTACGGATCCATCCGCTGCGGCGGCCCGGACCGCCTGGCTGCCGTCGCCCTCCGCGAGGGCCCCCATTGTCGGGCGGCGGGCACACCGATAGAAGCTCTGGGTCGGGCACGGGGGCCCGAAACGGGCGCGCCGGGGGGCATGGCATGAAGCGTGTGGCGAAAGCAGCCCTGGCGGCTGCGCTGGCCGGACTCGCGCTCGGCGCGACGACGGAGCCGGCGGTTGCGGCGGCGGCCCTCGACGGGCGCGGGATGAGCCTCGCCTGGTGCCTGCCCTTCGCCGGACTGCTGCTGTGCATCGCCACCGGGCCGGTCTTCTATCCCCATGTCTGGGAGCACCATTACGGCAAGATCGCCGCCTTCTGGGCCGCCCTGGTGGTGGTGCCGCTCCTCGCCGCCGTCCCGGCGGACCAAGCGCTGGGCGCACTCACCTTCACCCTGCTCGCCGAGTACCTGCCCTTCATCATCCTGATCTTCTCGCTCTACACCATCGCGGGCGGCATTCTGGTCACGGGCAACATCCACGGGGCGCCGGCCACCAACACGGCGATCCTCGCCATCGGCGCGGTGCTGGCGAGCCTCGTCGGCACGACGGGGGCCTCGATGATCATGATCCGCCCGATCATCCGCGCCAACGACGACCGGGTGCACAATGTGCATGTCGTCATCTTCTTCATCTTCATCGTCTCGAACTGCGGCGGCGCGCTCACCCCGCTCGGCGATCCGCCCCTCTTCGTCGGCTTCCTGAAGGGCGTCGACTTCTTCTGGACGACGCGGGCACTGTTCGTCGAGACGATGGTGGTGGTTGGCGCCCTCCTCGCCCTCTTCTTCGTGCTCGACGCCCGCCTCTACGCGAAGGAGGGGCGGGTGAAGCCCGATCCGACGCCGGACTCGCGTGTGGGCGTGAGGGGCTTGGGAATGCTCGGCCTGATCGGCGTCGTCGTCGCGGCCATCCTGCTCCGCGGCTACTGGAAGCCTGGCGTCGAGTTCAAGCTCGCCGGTGTCGCCTTCCCGCTGCAGGACATCGTCTCCAACGTGGTCATGCTCGCCGGCGGCCTCGCCTCGCTGAAGCTCGCCAATCCGATCTTCCGCGAGCAGAACGGCTTCTCCTGGGGGCCGGTGAAGGAGGTGGCCAAGCTCTTCGCCGGCATCTTCATCTGCATCATCCCGGTCATCGCCATCCTCGCGGCGGGCCGGAACGGCGCGTTGGCGCCGCTGGTGGCCCTCGTCTCCAATCCGGACGGCAGCCCGAACAATGTCATGTATTTCTGGCTGACCGGAGCGCTCTCCTCCTTCCTCGACAACGCGCCGACCTATCTCGTCTTCTTCGAACTCGCCGGCGGTGACCCGCAGAGGCTGATGGGGCCCCTCGCCACCACGCTCGCAGCCATCTCCACGGGCGCGGTGTTCATGGGCGCCAACAGCTATATCGGCAACGCGCCCAATTTCATGGTCTATGCCATCGCCAAGGACATGGGCGTGAAGATGCCCTCCTTCTTCGGCTACATGGCCTGGTCGGTGGCGATCCTCATTCCCATCTTCATCCTGGTCACCCTGCTGTTCTTCATCCGCGCGGCGCCGCTCGCCGGCTGGTAGGGCGCCGCATCTTCAGGAGATCCTGACTCCCATGATCCGCCTTCCGCTGCGCATCACCGGTTTCCTCGTGATCGCCGCCGGCTTCGTGGCGCTGGTCATCGACGGCACGCGGTCCATCGCCGGGCAGAGGCTTATCACCACCGACGTGTCGGAGGTCTGGCGCGCCATCCATGCGGCCAGCCTGGCGCAATCCGAGGCCTGGCTGCGCGGCGGGGCGCCGGACTGGGTCTGGGATCCGCTGGTCCTGACCCTCATCAGCCTGCCAGCCGCTGCGGTCGGTCTGGGCCTCGGGGCCCTGATGATGTGGCTTGGCCGGAGCCGCGCGCCGCAGATCGGCGTCATCGGCCGGCGGTGAGCGTCAGGCCACGACGATGTCGAAGCGATAGCGCGGCAGGTCGGCACGCTCGAGGGCGGCGGTGAGGGCATCGCGGGCCGCCTCCCCCGGCAAGGACCGGAACAGGGCGTCGCGGGCATTCATAGCCTCGCCGGGAAAATACATCTGCGTGACGAGTTCCGGGCGGCCCGCGGCGGCGATGCGGAAATGGACGTGCGGGGTGCGGATGAAGGCACCGCTGCCGTAGAAGCGCGGTCGGATGGTGCGGAAGAGAAAATCGCCCGCGGCGCCCGTGCGGACCGCGCCGAACCCCTGGAAGTTCGGGTCCGCGGTGCCGGATCTCTCGCGCGGATGGTGGTAGCGCCCCTGGTGGTCCGCCTGCCAGATCTCCACTTCTGCGCCGGCCACCGGACCTGACCGCGCCGACAGGACCCGCCCGGTGATCTCGATGACCTCGCCCTCGGCCCGCTGGCTCCTGCCCGCAACCCGGGTGAGGTCGAGATCGAAATCCGCAGGCTTCGCCACGGGATAGTAGGGTCCCCGGGTCTGGGCGGGGGTCGCCATGGCCGCTGCGAAGGCTGCGGGCCCCAGAGCGATCAGCGCCGGAGCGGCCAGGAGGCTCCTGCGCAGGGCGTCGGGCGGGCGAAGGCGGGCGTGCATGGCGAGGTCTCCTCATGCGTCCGGCCGAACCCTCGCCACCCCGGGCCGGCGCGGACAAGGCACGAAGCGGTGAGCCGTGCATTCCTCACGCAGGTGTGTTGTGGATCGCCGGCAGAGGTCCCATGTTGGCCGGGCATGCTCTGCCGGGTAACGTCGGCCGGCCAGCATGCGAATGAGGGGGCATCGAGGAGGTTTCCATGTTCGGATTCAGAAAGAAGCTCTCACTGCCCACCGCCGCCGAGGCGCTGCCTGGCCGCGCCACCCCGCTGCCGACGGCCGAGCGGCATTTCGTCAACGGCCGCCCGCTGAAAGGGCCCTATCCCGAGGGCATGGAGACGCTCGTCGTCGGCCTCGGCTGTTTCTGGGGCGCCGAGCGCAAGTTCTGGCAGCTGCCCGGCGTCTTCGTGACGGCGGTCGGCTATGCCGGCGGCGTGACGCCCAACCCGACCTACGAGGAGGTCTGCTCCGGCCTCACCGGCCACAACGAGGTGGTGCTGGTGGTCTATGACCCGGCGCAGGTCTCCACCGAGCAGGTGCTCGCCACCTTCTGGGAGAGCCACGACCCGACCCAGGGCATGCGCCAGGGCAACGACGTCGGCACCCAGTACCGGTCCGGCATCTACACGACGACCGAGGCGCAGCGCGCCGCGGCGGAGGCGTCGAAGGCCGTCTATGGGCGGGCGCTCGCGGCCAAGGGCTACGGGCCGATCACTACCGAGATCGTGCCGGCGCCGGCCTTCTACTTCGCCGAGGACTACCACCAGCAGTACCTCGCGAAGAACCCGCACGGCTATTGCGGGCTCGGCGGCACCGGCGTCTCCTGCCCGATCGGCACCGGGGTCGCGGCGTGAGGCCGGTCGCGGAGGCGCATGACCTGGCGCTGGCGGCGGGGGCCTATGCC
>JAEZGJ010000274.1 GCA_023416965.1 Pseudomonadota bacterium
GATGAGGCCCGACAGGCCGTCGAACATGAGATAGACGACCGGGGTGATGTAGAGCGTCAGGAGCTGGGAGACGGCGAGGCCGCCGACCACGGCGACGCCGAGCGGCATGCGCAGCTCCGCGCCGGCACCGTGACCGATGGCGATGGGCACTGCGCCGAGAATGGCGCAGAGCGTCGTCATCATGATCGGGCGGAAGCGCAGCACCGCCGCCTCGATGATGGCCTCCTTGGCGGAGGCCCCCGCATTGCGCCGCTCGATGGCGAAGTCGACCATCATGATGGCGTTCTTCTTGACGATGCCGATGAGCATGACGAGGCCGATCATGGCGATGACCGAGAGGTCGAAGCCGGTGAGCTGCAGCGTCAGCAGCGCGCCGATGCCGGCCGAGGGCAGGCCCGACAGGATGGTCAGCGGGTGGATGAAGCTCTCGTAGAGGATGCCAAGGATGATGTAGATCACCAGCACGGCGGCGAAGAGCAGGAGGCCCTGGTTGGCCACCGCCTGCTGGAACACCTGCGCCGTGCCCTGGAAGCTGGTCATGATCGTGTCGGGCAGGCCGATCTCGCGCGCCGCCGCCTCGATGCGGCTCACCGCCTGCGACAGGGCGACGCCCTGCGGCAGGTTGAAGGAGATTGTCACCGCCGGCAGCTGGGCGAGATGGCCGACGGTGAGCGCGGTCGGCTGCTCGCGGATGGTCGCCACGGCGTCGAGCGGGATGACCGCCCCCGTGGTCGACCGCACCGATAGCCGCCGCAGCATGTTGGCGGTGTCGGAATATCTGGCGTCGGCCTCGAGAATGACCTGGTAGGTGTCCTCGGGCGCGTAGATGGTCGAAACCTGCCGCGAGCCGAAAGCCGAATAGAGCGTCGAACGGACCTGGTCGGCTGTGACACCGAGGCGCGAGGCCGCGTCGCGGTTGACGTCGACGATCGTCGAGCGCGCCCGCATCTGGAGGTCGGAATTGACGTCGAGGATGCCCGGCAACTGGCGGATGCGCGCCTCCAGCAGCGGCGCATAGCGGCGCAGCTCGTCGAGTTCGGCCGATTGCAGCATGTACTGGTACTGCGACCGGCTCTGGACGGTGCCGACCTGGATCGACTGGATCGGCGAGAAGAAGGCCTGGATGCCCGGCACATCGGCGGTGGCCCGCCGCAGCCTTGCGATCACCTCGATGGCCGAGGCCTTGCGCTCGGGCTTGTCGCGCAGGGTGATGAAGAGGAAGCCGGCATTCTGCGTCGAGTTGCCGCCGCCGCCGCCGATATTGGCCATGACGGAGACGACGTCGGGGTCCCGCCGCACCACGTCGGCGAGGCGCCGCGACCGCTCCACCATCGCCTCGAACGAGACGTCGTCGGGGCCGAGCGTCGCCGCGCGGATCAGGCCGTTGTCCTCGTTGGGAAAGAAGCCCTTGGGAATGTCGCGGAACAGGACATAGGTCAGCCCGAATGTGCCGAGCGTGATGGCCAGCATGATGACCGGCATGCCGACCACCTTGCGCACGGACCAGCCGTAGCCGCGCGTCATGGCGGAGAAGAAGGCCTCGAACCAGCGCAGCAGGAACATCGGCCGGTGATGGTGGTCGATCGGCTTCAGCATGCGCGAGCAGAGCATGGGCGTCAGCGTCAGCGAGACGATGCCGGAGATGAGGATGGCGGTGGAGATGACCACGCCGAACTGCGCGAACATGCGGCCGACCACGCCGCCCATGAACAGGACGGGAATGAAGACGGCGACCAGCGAGATGGTCATGGAGATGATGGTGAAGCCCACCTCGCGCGAGCCCACGAGCGCTGCCTGGAAGGGGTCCATGCCCTCCTCGATGTGGCGCATGATGTTCTCGAGCATGACGATGGCGTCGTCGACCACGAAGCCGACCGCCAGGGTGAGGGCGAGCAGCGAGATGTTGTCGATCGAATAGCCGAGCAGGTGCATCACAGCGAAAGTGCCGACGATGGAGATCGGCAGGGCCGCGGCAGGGATCAGGGTCGCGCGCCAGCTCTTGAGGAAGAACCAGATGACGACGATGACGAGGACGCCCGCCAGCGCCAGCGTGAACTGCACATCCTCGATGGATTCGCGGATCGACTTCGAGCGGTCCATCATGATGGAGATGTTGTAGGCGGCAGGCGCCTCGCGCTGGATCTGCGGCAGCATGGCCCTGACACGGTCCACCACCTCCACCGTGTTGGCGTCGGGCTGGCGCTGGACGCCGAGAACGATGGCTCGCTTGCCGTCGAGCCAGGCGGCCACGCGGTCGTTCTCGACCCCGTCCACCGGGCTTGCCACGTCGGAGACGCGCACTGGCGCGCCGTTCTGCCAGGCGACGATGACGTTGGCATAGTCGACGGCGCGGGTGATCGGACCAGTCGCGTCGAGGATGGCGGCACGGCCGCCCTCGTTGACCGAGCCCACAGGCCGGTTCGAGTTGGCGGCATTGAGCGCGTTCTGCAGGTCGGTCAGGGTCAGGCCCCGGGCGGCGAGCTGTTCGAGGTCCGCCTTCACCCGCACGGCATATTTCTGAGAGCCCCAGACCTGCACCTGGGCGATGCCCGGCAGGGTGGAGATGCGCGGCAGGATGGAGGAGTTGGCGAACCGGTCGATATCCGACAGCCGCGCCGTCTCCGACGAGATGGTGATGAACAGGATGGCGAAATCGGCCGGATTGACCTTGCGGAAGCTGGGAGGCGTGGTGAGGTCCGGCGGCAGGCGGCGCATGGCCGCGGAGATCTGCGACTGCACGTCGAGCGCCGCGCCGTCGATGTTCCGGTTGAGGTCGAACTGCAGGACGATGGAGGTGTTGCCGTAGGTCGAGGTCGACGACATGGTCGTCACGCCGGCAATGGTCGAGAACTGCTTCTCCAGCACCAGCGCCACCGACGAGGCCATGGTCTCCGGGCTGGCGCCGGGCAGCTGCGCGCTGACCTGGATCGTCGGGAAGTCGACCCGCGGCACCGCCGCCACCGGCAGCTGGCGATAGCCGAACATGCCGGCGGCAAGGAACGAGACCATCAGCAGGATGGTCATCACCGGACGGCGGATGCACAGTTCGGACAGCATCGCTCTCTCCTCAGCCCTGGGGGCTGCGCGCGGCCGGCGCCGCCCGGGGCGGAGGCGCCCCGGCGCCCCCCGTCGGGC
>JAEZGJ010000281.1 GCA_023416965.1 Pseudomonadota bacterium
TCCCGAGAGTGACGGGCTCAACCACGCCAACAACCCCATCTCCACCGCCACCATGCCACCGGTGGAAATTCTCGAGGCGGCCTATCCCGTCATGTTCACCCAATGGGCGCTCAGGCCGGATTCCGGCGGTGAGGGCGCCCGGCGCGGCGGCCTCGGCGCCGTCTACGAGATCGAGGTGCTGGATGAACGCGGCGCCGAGGTCTTCCTGCTCGGCGAGCGCGGCCGCTACGCGCCCTTCGGCGTCAATGGCGGCGGGGAGGGGGCGCTCAACCGGTTCTCGTGGGATGACGGGAAAGCCACCGGCACGCCGCCCATGGCCTCCAAGGTCACCGGCGTGAGGCTGCCGCAGGGCGGCCGCGTGAGGCTGGAGACGCCCGGCGGCGGCGGCTTCGGCGATCCGGCCCTGCGCGATCCCGCCGCGCGCGAACGCGACCTCCGGCTCGGATATGTGACCGGAGCGAAGGCATGAGAATGGCTGCCGTCGCGTTGTTTTCAAACCCCCCACCCCTGACCCCTCCCCGCCGCACGCGGGGGGAGGGGACGCGGGTAACCTCCGCGGTCGCGCGATCGAGGCCGCTTCGGTTCAGGACTCGGCACCATTCCCCTCCCCCCGCTTGCGGCGGGGAGGGGTCAGGGGTGGGGGGAGTGGTCCCCACCCATATCGATTCCTCCGCGGTCATGCGGACACACAGCAGGGCATGCCCATGACCACCCTCGTCGGCGTCGATGTCGGTGGCACCTTCACCGACCTGTTCTTCCTCGACGAGGCCTCCGGGACCTTCCGCACGGCGAAGGTGCCGTCGAACCGCGGCGACGAGGCGGTCGGGTTCCTCGAGGGCCTGAGGACCTTCGGCGCGCTCTCCGCCCTCGGCTCCATCGTCCACGGCACGACGGTCGGCACCAACGCCCTCCTGGAGCGCAAGGGCGCCCGCATCGGCGTCATCACCACCGCCGGCTTCCGCGACGTTCTGGAGATGCGACGCCGCGACCGCCGCAACACCTGGGGCCTGTGGGGCGACTTCACCCCCATTGCCGACCGCGACCTGCGGGTGGAGGTCGCAGAGCGCACCCTCGCCGACGGCACGGTGCGCCGGGCCGTCGATCCGGCGGAGGTGGCGGCCGCCGCCGCACGTCTCGCCCAAGCCGGCGCGACGGCGCTCGCGATCATCTTCGTCAACGCCTATGCCAATCCCGCCAACGAGCGCGCTGCCGCCGCCGCGGCCCGTGCCGTCTGGCCGAATGAACATGTCTCCGTCTCCTCGGAGATCCTGCCCGAGATCCGCGAGTTCGAGCGCGCCTCCACCACGGCGCTCAACGCCTACCTGCAACCGGTGGTCGGCTCCTATCTCGCCAAGCTGGAACAGGCTCTGGCGGGCGAGGCCTTCTCCGGTGCCTTCCACATCGTCCAGTCGAACGGCGGCGTCATGTCGACCGCGACCGCCCGCCGCCTTCCCGTCCGCACCGCCCTGTCGGGGCCTGCGGCAGGCGTCATCGCCGCGGCCGCCATCTCCACCGCCGCCGGCTATCCCGACATCATCACCGGCGATCTCGGCGGCACCTCCTTCGACGTCTCGCTGATCGCCGGCGGGGAGGCGGCGCTGGCGGCGCAGACCACCATCGATTTCGGTCTCGTCATCCGCTCGCCGATGATCGAGATCACCACGATCGGCGCCGGTGGCGGCTCCATCGCCCGGGTCGACCGCGGCGGCTTCCTGGAGGTCGGGCCCGAGAGCGCCGGCTCGCGCCCCGGTCCCGTCGCCTACGGCCAGGGCAACGACCGGCCGACCCTCACCGACGCCAACATCGTCCTCGGCCGCATCAATGCCGAGCGCCCCATCGGCGGGAAGCTGGCACGCCTCGACGTGGAGGCGGCGCGGCGGGCGCTGGCGATCCACGTCGGCGAGCCGCTCGGCCTCACGCCCGAGGCGGCGGCGGAGGCCGTGGTGCGCGTCGCCGACGCCCGCATGGCCGGCGCCATCCGCCTCGTCTCGGTGGAGCGCGGCCACGACCCCGCGACCTTCGCCTTCGTCCCCTTCGGCGGCGGCGGCGCGCTCCATGCCGGCGCGCTCATCGCCGATATCGGCCTGAAGGCGGCGCTGGTGCCGCGCTTTCCCGGCGTCACCTCGGCCATGGGCTGCGTGATGGCAGACATCCGCCACGACCAGGTGCAGACGCTGAACCTCGCCCTCGACGGCCTCGACGCCGAAGCCCTCGACCGCCGCATGGCGGAGGAGGGGGCGGCGGCGCATGCCGTCGTCGCCGGTGCGGGCTTAACCGTCGGGCGCATCGACGTCGCCTTCGAACTCGACATGCACTATCTCGGGCAGACGCATACGGTGGCGGTGCCGCTGCCGGTGAGACTGGCGGAGGGACGCACCGGCGTCACCGCGGCCATCGTCCGGACGGCCTTCGAGGCCGCCTATTCGCGCGCCTTCTCCCGGCTCCTCCCCGGCCTTGGCATCCGCATCGTCAACCTGCGCACCGCCGCCATCGGCCGGCGACCCGCCATCGACCTCATGGCGCTGGCGCCGCCGGCCTCCGCCACGGTCGCGGGCGCCCGCACGGGAACGCGGCCGGTCTGGTTCGGCGGCTGGCGTGAGGCGGCGGTCTTCTCTCGCCTCGACCTGCCGGTGGATGCGATGGTGGAAGGCCCCGCCGTGCTGGAACAGCCCGACGCGACCATCCTCGTGCCGCCGGGCCAGCGGGCGCGCGTCGACCGTTTCGGCAACCTCGTCATGGAGCGCCTGTGATATACCTCACCCGCACCGCGCTGCTCGTCTGCGACCTGCAGAACGACTTCCTCCATCCGGACGGCGCCTATGGCCGGGCCGGCCAGTCGGCCCCCGAGATCGCGGTGCTGCCCGAGCGCCTGAAGCCGCTGGCGCAGTTGATCCGGACGAAGGGCGGCTGGATCGTCTCGACACATTTCACGCTGGTGCCGGGGAAGGGAGGCGAGCCCTTCATCTCCGACCACCTCAGGACATTGCGCCCCTTCCTGAAGAAAGGCGACTTCGTGCCGGGCTCCTGGGGCCACGACACGGTCGACGCGCTGCAGCCGGTCGACATCAGGGTGGAGAAGGTCGCCTATTCCGCCTTCTACATGTCGCGCCTCGAATGGGTGCTGAGGAAGGCGGGGATCGAGACGCTGCTCGCCTGCGGCATCGTCACCAATGGCGGCGTCGCCTCCACCGTGCGCGACGCTCATGTGCGCGAATTCCACGTCACGGTGATCGCTGACGGCTGCGCCGCCTTCTCCCCGCAGGTGCACGAGGAGGCGCTGGCGGGATTGAGGCCGGTGGCGCGGATCGCCACGGTGGCGGAGCTGATGGCGGAGATCGGCGGGTGAGGGTCTCATGTCCCGCATCCTGACCGACGACCTTCCCTTCGACCTGGCCGTTCCCGTCGCCATCGTCGGAGGCGGCGCGGCCGGTCTCTGCGCGGCGCTGGCCGCGAAGGAGGCCGGCGCCGATCCGGTCGTCTTCGAGCGCGATGCCCTGCCGCAGGGATCGACCGCCCTCTCGGCCGGGCTGATCCCGGCGCCGGGCACGGCCGCCCAACGTGCCGCCGGCATCGCCGACAGCGTCGCGTCCTTCGCCGCCGACATCCAGGCCACGGCGCATGGCGCCGCCGACCCGGTCGTGCTGTGCGCCGTCACCGAAGGAGCCGGCCCCGCCATCGACTGGCTGACCGAGCGCCACGGCCTCGCCTTCACAGTCGTCGCCGACTTCTCCTATCCCGGCCATTCCGCCCGGCGCATGCACGGGCTCGCCTCCCGCTCCGGGGCTGAACTCATCGACCGGCTGCGTACCGCCGCAGAGGCCGCCGGCATCGACATCGTCACCGGGGCCCATGTCACGGCGCTCGTCGTCGGCGAGGGCGGGCGCATTCGCGGGCTCGTCGTCAGCCGCCCGGACGGCGCGCAGGAGCGCATCGGCTGCGACGCCCTCGTCCTTGCCTGCAACGGCTATGGCGGCAACCGCGCCCTCGTCGCCGAGCACATTCCGGTCCTGAAGGACGCGCTCTATTTCGGCCATCCGGGCAACCAGGGCGACGCCGTCCTGTGGGGGCGGGCACTCGGCGCCGAGTTGCGCCACGTGGGTGGCCACCAGGGCCACGGCTCCGTCGCCCACCCCCACGGCCTCCTCGTCACCTGGGCGGTGATCATGGAGGGCGGGTTCCAGATCGACGCGGCGGGCGGACGCTTCTGGAACGAGGCCTCCGGATATTCGGAGGCGGCCCTCGCCGTGCTCGGCCGGCCCGGAGGCATCGCCTTCGACATTTTCGACGAACGCATCGCCGCCATCGCCCGTCAGTTCGAGGACTTCCGCCGGGCAGAGGCCGCCGGTGCCGTTCTTCAAGCTGAATCGATGGATGAACTGGCGCACCGCCTCAGCATTCCGCCACAAGTGATTCGCGCGACTCTCGAATCGGTCTCCGAGTTCAAGCGCCGTCGAGCCACCGACGCCTTCGGGCGCGACTGGGCCGGCGTCACCGATCTTGCCCCGCCCTACCGCGCCGTGAAGGTCACCGGCGCGCTGTTCCACACCCAGGGTGGCCTCGCCGTGGACGGGCACGCCCGGGTGCTGCGGCCGGGGGGCGAGGCGCTCCCCAATCTTCTCGCGGCTGGTGGCGCCGCCGTGGGGGTGTCGGGGCCCGAAGCCTCCGGCTATCTTTCCGGCAACGGGCTTCTGACCGCGGTGGTGCTGGGACGCATCGCCGGGGGGGAGGCGGCCCGTCTCGCGTCTGCCGAACCCTGAGAGCCCTCATGCCCGTCGACCTCGAGGCCCTGAAGCCCCTTCTCGCCCGCGTGCGCGCGACGCCTCCGGCCAAGATCGCCGACGGCTGGATGGAAGCCGCCTGTCCCGGCGCCTCCGCCGCAGACAGGGAGCGTATTGCGGCCGCCCTCGCTGCGGTGCCCGAACCCTCCTTCTTGCCCGACGCCTCCCGCATTCCCGCGCTGCAGAAGATCCTGCGGAAGGAGAAGCTCGCCGCCTTTCTCGTGCCGCGGGCCGACGAGCACCAGGGCGAATATCTGGTGGCCCGCGCCGAGCGGCTGCGCTGGCTCACCGGTTTCACCGGCTCGGCCGGCTTCGTCATCGTCCTGCAGAAGGAGGCCGCGCTCTTCGTCGACGGCCGCTACACGCTGCAGGCGCCTGCCGAGACCGACGCCTCGGTCATCGAGTGCCGCCACTTCAAGAAGCCGCCGGCCATTGAATGGCTGACGGGCAAGGTGAAGGCGGGCGACCGCGTCGGCTTCGACCCGCGCGTGACGCCGGTGAAGGAGGCCGAGCGCTGGCGCGACGCTCTCGCCAAGGCCGGGGCCGAGCTCGTCGGCGTCGACCGGAACCCGATCGACGCCATCTGGACCGACCAGCCCGGCGATCCCTTCTCCGCCGTGCACGCCCAGCCGCTGAAATATGCTGGCGAGGCGAGCGCCGACAAACGTGTGCGGCTCGGCCAGGAGATCTCCGCCCGCGGCGCGAAGGCGGCGGTGCTGAACCAGCTCGATTCCATCGCCTGGCTGCTCAATGTCCGCGGCGGCGATACCCCGGCGACGCCGCTCGTCCAGAGCTTCCTCATCCTCGCCGACGACGGCCACGCCACATGGTTCGTCGATCAGGCGAAGTTCACGGCCGGCCTCGCCGCCCATCTCGGCAATGGCGTCACCGTCAGGCCCATCGAAGCCTTCGGCGACGGCCTGAAGGAACTGGCGGGCAAGCCCGTCACCATCGAGCCGGAAACGGCCACCGCCTGGATCGCCGACCGGCTGACGGCGGCGGGCGCCACCCTGGTTCACGGCGCCGATCCCTCCGTCCTGCCCAAGGCGCGCAAGAACCCGGTCGAGCTCGCCGGCACGCGCAAGGCCCACCTGCGCGACGGTGCCGCCATGGCCCGCTTCCTCCACTGGATCGATCGCGAGGCGGCAGGGCAGGGGGAACTCGCCGTCATGGCCAAGCTCGAGGAAATCCGCGGCGCCGACCCGCTGCACCGGGGTGCGAGCTTCACAACCATCGCCGGGGCCGGCTCCAACGGCGCCATCGTCCACTACCGGTCCTCGCCGGCGACGGAGCGGACGGTGGAGAAGGGCACGTTCCTGCTGGTCGATTCCGGCGCCCAGTATGTCGACGGCACCACCGACATCACCCGCACCATCGCTGTCGGCAGGATGCCGAAGCGGCTGAGGGAGCACTACACCCTGGTGCTCAAGGGTCACATCGCGGTCGCCACCGCCCGCTTCCCCAAGGGGACGGGCGGCATCGCCCTCGACGGCTTCGCCCGCCGCGCCCTCTGGCAGGCCGGCCTCGACTTCGACCACGGCACCGGCCACGGCGTCGGCGTCTATCTTGGCGTGCACGAGGGGCCGGCGCGCATTTCCCCCCTGTCACAGGTACCGCTGGAGCCGGGCATGATCCTGTCCAACGAGCCGGGCTATTACGAAACCGGGTCGCACGGGATCCGGCTGGAGAACCTCGTCGTGGTCACCGAAAGCGCCATGCCGGGCTTCCTCGAATTCGAGACCATCACCTTCTGCCCCTTCGACCGCCGTGCCATCGTGACGAGCCTGCTGACGGCCGCGGAGCGCGACTGGCTCGACCGGTATCACGCGCGAACCTGGCGGCTGCTGCAGCCGCGCGTAAGCGGAGCGGACCGTGCCTGGCTGAAGCGGATGACCGCGCCGCTTCCCCGATAATGGCGGCGGAAGGCCCGGATGACGTTGGGGAATGGCGAATTTCTGCGGCATTTTATGCAAATGGGCGGTGATCGGGTACCTTTTGTTAATCGCATCTCCCCAATGGTTTTGGCCGATGCAACACGCCGGGGCTGCCATGCGATTTTTATCCCGCCTTCCTCTCGCTGCCAGGGTCGCGGCCCTGTCGGCCTTCATGATCGCCGCCGTCGCGCTGGGCGCCGGCTTCTACGCGCTCTCGCAGATCGACATCCGGATGGCCGAGATCGTCGAGGGCCAGGTGATGGATCGCAGCATCCACATGAGCCGCGCCGCCGAGCTCGCCCTGCCCGATGGCAAGATGGACCGGGCCGGCGACTCCGGCCCTGTGCTGCGGATCCGTGCCAAGGCGCTGCCGGCCGAGGGTGACCACAGCATCGTCGATCACGCCGCCGACGGCTCCTCCCTGTTCCGCCGCGACCCCGCCACCGGCGACCTCATCCGCATGTCTTCCTCCGTCAAGGACCAGCAGGGCAACCGGGTCATCGGCTCGCGCATTCCCGCCTCCTCGCCCATCGCCCAGGCCGTCGGCCGCGGCGAGGTCCTCACCGACTACATCACCGTCGGCGGCATCCCCCGCATCGCCCGTTACGTCCCCATCGTCACCCACGACAACAAGGTGCTCGGCGCCATCGGCGCGGGCATCTCCAAGGCCAATGCCGACGCCTCCGCGGCGAGCATGCGCCAGGGCGTGATCATCTCGCTGGCGCTGCTGGCGGTGCTCGCGACCGTCGGCGTCTTCGCCATGCTGACCTATTTCCTGAAGCCCGTTCGCGAGGCCGCCGACGCCATCAACGGCCTCGCGGAGGAGCGTCCGGTGGACATGACCCGCCATGCCGGCCGCCAGGACGAGATCGGCCTCATCGCGCGTGCCGTCGACGGGCTCGCCCGCAGCCTCGCCGAGAGGGCCCAGATGCGGGCGACGGAAGAGCAGCGCGGCGCGGCCGAGAGCGCGCGCCGCACCGCGATGGAACAGGCGGTCGCGCAGTTCGACTCCGCCATCGGCTCTGTCATCGATCGCGTGGCCTCCCGCGCCGTTGCGGTCACCGGAGCCACCGGGACGGTCAATGCCGCCGGCGAGGCGGCAGAGGCTGGCGTCCGCGAGACGGTCCAGGCCACCGAGGAGACGCTCCACCGCGTCACCGGCATTGCCGGCGCCACCGAGGAGCTCAACGCCGCCATCGTCGAGATCCGGCGCCAGACGGAGGAGGCCATGAGGGTCTCCACCGAGGCGACCCAGGCGGTGGAATCGGCCGCCGCCGACGTTTCCGGCCTCGCCGCCATGGGCGAGAAGATCGGTGCCGTGGTGGAACTGATCCGAGCCATCGCCGAGCAGACCAATCTGCTCGCCCTGAACGCCACCATCGAGGCGGCCCGCGCCGGCGAGGCCGGCAAGGGCTTCGCCGTGGTTGCCCAGGAGGTCAAGCAGCTCGCCTCGCAGACCGCCCGCGCCACCGAGGACATTGCCGCGCAGGTCGCCTCCATCCAGCAGGCGACCGGCCGCAGCGTCTCCTCCATGGGCGGCATCACCGAGACCGTGGTCCGCATGCGGCGCGCCAGCGATGCGATCTCCACCGCCATCGACCAGCAGGCCCAGGCGACCCAGGAAATCGGCGTCAGCGTCGAGGGCACGGCCGCGGTCGCCCAGACCGCCGGCACGTCCATCGCCACCGTCTCCGAACGCCTCAAGGCGACCGGTTCTGCCGTCGGCGCCCTCAATGACGTCGCCAGGGGCCTGGAAACCGACATTGCCGGCCTGCGCCAAGCGGTCGGCGCCTTCCTCGCCGAGGTCAAGGCAGCCTGATATCGGACCCGTTCCGGAACGCACTGAATGGCCGGGCTCCGCCCGGCCATTGCCGTTTCAGGGGGTGGCTCAGTGCGCGAAAGCCTGTTCCACCGCGGCAGCCATGCGCAGCAGGCGGCGGTCCTGGCCAGCGAGGGCCGTCATCATGAAGCCCACCGGCAGGCCCTTCGCCTTCGGGCACGGGAGCGAGATGCCGGTGAAGGTGAAGATATTGCCGACCGTGGTGTTCCGGAGCATGAGGCCGTTGGCGGTCCAGAACTGCTCGTCCGAGGCGATGAGGTCGGAGATCTTCGGCGCCCGGATCGGCGTCGTCGGCAGGATCAGCGCGTCGACGTCCGCCAGGCGATCGCGCATGCGCGCCACCAGTTCGGCCCGCTTGTTGACCAGGCGGATATAGTCGGGAGCCGAGGCCTTGGCGCCGATGCGGATCCGCGCCAGCACCCGCGGGTCGAAGTCGCGCGCCCGCTCTTCCATCCACTCGGCGTGGATGGCCGCGGCCTCCATCGCCACGAAAGGCGCCCGCGCCATGGCATCGGCGAGCTCCTGCAGCAGGTCTTCGAGAGAGATGTCGGTGATGCGCGCCCCGGCCTTTCCGAGGCGGGAGGCGGCGGCCTCGAAGGCCTGCTCCACCTCAGGCTCGATCTGGCCGAAGAGGCGGCCGCGGGGAATGGCGAGCCTGAGACCCGCCAGCGGGGCGGGCGTCAGCGTCCAGGGCTGCTCTGCGGCGAGCACCGCATCGGTTGCCGCGCAGTCCGCCACCGTCTTCGCCAGCGGCCCGATCGTGTCCAGCGCATAGGAGAGGGGGAAGGCGCCCTCCAGCGGGATGCGGCCATAGGTCGGCTTGAAGCCGACGCAGCCGTTGAGCGCCGCCGGAATGCGGATGGAGCCGCCGGTATCCGAGCCGAGGCCCATGCGGGCGGTGCCCTCTGCCGCCGAGACGCCGGCGCCGGAGGAGGAACCGCCGGGCACGCGGCTTTTGTCGGCGGCATTGCCGGGCGTGCCGAAATGCGGGTTGATGCCGATGCCGGAGAAGGCGAATTCGCTCATGTTGGTCTTGCCGACGATGACGACGCCAGCCTGTCGCAGGCGGGCGACGGTGGGCGCGTCGGCCGCCGCCGGCGGCTGCGACTTCAGGATCACCGAGCCGGCGGTGGTCACCTCGCCGGCGACGTCGAACAGGTCCTTGATGGAGATGACCCAGCCGTCCAGCGGCGAGAGCTTCACGCCGGCCTTCGCGCGCGCGTCGGCGGCATCCGCCTCGGCCCTCGCCCGTTCCGCATAGACCTTGGTGTAGGTCACCCGCCCGTCGGAATTCGGGTCATTGATGCGGGCGAGCGAGGCTTCGAGCGCATCGCGGACGGCGGTGGACATGGGAGGCACTCCGGCAAGGGTCAGGGCGCGACTGTCGGCAATGGCGGGGGGTGGGTCAAGGCGGCTCTGCCGCATGGGCAGCTGGCGGGGAATGCGTCCCCCGCCGGCTTGCTCACACCGGCTCGGTTCCGCACCACTCCGCCACGAACAGCGCCATGGACTTCGTCGCCTTGCGCAAGGATTCGATGGAGAAGCGCTCGTCGAAGCCATGGACCCGCTCGGCCGACGGGCCGTAGTTCAGCGTCGGGATCTCGTCGAACAGCGCATAGACGCGCCCGTCGAGATAGGCGGGCGTGACGCTCTCCTTCAGCGGCTCGCCCCAGGCCCGCTCATGGGCCCTTGCCAGCACCGCCTCGGCCTCGGAGCCGGGGGCGAGGATATAGCCTTCCGTGGTGAAGCCGTTGAACACCACCCTCGGCGGATTGTTGGCGAGGAAGCGGTCCTCGCGCGCGGCCCTGGCGATGGTCTCCTCGATGGCGCGCATCATGTCCTGCGGCTTCTCGCCGGGGAAGATCGAGATGCGGCAGTCGACAGTGCACCAGGCCGGCACGGAGGAGGCCCAGTCGCCTCCCTTGATCTTGCCGAAGTTCAGGTTGATCGGATGCGCCTCGTCCTTGAACAGCGGATGATCCTTGGTCTTGGTGTTCCAGAAGGCTTCGAGCTCGCGCAGTTTTCGCATGACGCCATAGGCCGCCTCGATGGCGTTCTGACCCGACCCTGCCTCGCGGACGTGGACCGGGTGGCCCTGCACGGTGAACTGGAACCAGACCACGCCGACGTTGCCGCGGGTGATCTTGCCCTGGCTCGGCTCGGGGATCAGGGCGGCTTCCGCCTTGTAGCCGCGCAGGTGGCACTGCAGCGCGCCGTTGCCGGTGGACTCCTCCTCCACCACCGACTGGACGTAGACGGTGGCGGCCGGCTGCACGCCCGCGCGCTTCAGCGCGTCGAACACCGCCACCATGGCGCCGTGGCCGGCCTTCATGTCGCCGGCGCCGCGGCCGTAGAACCAGTCGCCGTCAATGCGCGGCTCGTAGGGCGGCGAGGTCCACATCTCCAGCGGTCCCGGCGGCACGATGTCGATATGGCCCTGCATGATCAGGCTGCGGCCGGTCTCCGCCTTCGGGCGGTGGATGCCGACGACGATCGGCGCGGTGGAATGGGTGTCGGAGAAGGGCGAGCCGCCGGGATGGCGCTTGATCGCCTCCTCGTCCATGGCGAAGCGCTCCATCGCGAAGCCGCGCTTCCTCAGCTCCTGGAACACGAAGTCCTGCACCGCATGCTCGTCGCCGCGCTGGGAGGGAAAGCGCACCAGCGTCTTGAGGTAGTCGAGCTGGGCGTCGAAGCCGTCGTCGACGGCCTTGACGATGCGGTCGGCGAGAGCGGGGTCGAGGGCCATGGATCTATGCTCCGGCGAGGCGGGAAGGAAAGGGATCAGGGCTGGACCGGCTCGGTCCCGCACCATTCGGCGACGAAGAGCGCCATGGTCCGGGTGACGCGGCGCATGCTGGCGATGGAAAAGCGCTCGTCGAAGCCGTGGATGTTCTCGGAGATCGGCCCGTAGCAGAGCGCCGGAATCCTGTCGTAGAGCGCGTAGACGCGGGTATCGAGATAGCCGGGGGTGACGAGGTCCTGGAGCTTGGCGCCCGTGGCGCGCTCGTGAGCGCGGGCGAGCACGGCCTCGGCCTCCGACCCCGGCTCCAGCGTGTAGCCCTCGGTGGTGAAGCCGGTGAAGGTGACCCGCGGCGGGTTGTTGGCGAGGAACCGGTCGGACCGCGCAGCGCCCATCACCGCCTCCTCGACGGCGCGCATCATCGTCTCCGCGCGCTCGCCCGGATAGATGGCGATGCGGCAGTCGATGGCGCACCAGGCGGGCACCGAGGAGGCCCAGTCGCCGCCCTCGATCATGCCGATATTCAGGTTGATCGGATGGTCGACGTCCTCGAAATGGCGGAAGTCGCCCTTCTTGGCGTTCCAGCGGGCTTCCAGCTCGCGCAGCGCCCGGATGACGCCGTGCGTCGCCTCGATGGCGTTCTGGCCGGTTCCCGCCTGGCTGACATGGACGGGCAGGCCGGCCACCTCGACGCGGAACCAGACGACGCCGGTATTGGCGCGGATGATCTTCTCGTCCTCCGGCTCGGGAATGAGCACGGCATCGGCCTTGTAGCCGCGCAGGTGGCACTGCAGGGCGCCGTTGCCGGTCGATTCTTCCTCCACCACCGACTGCACGGTGACGGTGGCGGCCGGCTGCAATCCGATGCTGGCGAGCGCGTCGAAGACGGCGAACATGGCGGCGTGGCCGGCCTTCATGTCGGCGCCGCCGCGCCCGTAGAACCAGTCGCCCTCCATGTGCGGCTCGAAGGCGTCCCGGGACCAGAGCTCGCGCGGGCCGGCCGGCACCACGTCGACATGGCTCTGCAGGATCAGCGTGCGGCCGGTCTCGGCGCGCGGGCGGTGGATGCCGACGACGATGGGCGCGTCGGAATGGTCCTCCGTCACGGGGGAGCCGCCCGGATGGCGTGCGAGCGCCTCCGGCTCCATGGCGAATCGCTCCGTCGCCCAGCCGCGCGCCTTCATCTGTGACAGCACGAAATCCTGGCAGGCATGCTCGCGCCCGCGCGTCGAGGCGAAGCGCACGAGGTCGGCGGTCAGCGCCATCTGGCGGTCAAAGCCGGCATCGACGGCGGCGACGATCTTGGCGGCAAGGGCAGGATCGAGAGGCATGGCGGCTCCGGTGAGGCGCGGCGAGCCTAGCCGTGCCCGCCCGCCGATCAACCGCCGCCCGTGCAGCCGTGCTGCGCGCCAGGCGGCGTATCGCGGAGCGGGTAGGGCCTGCATTGGGGAGCAGCGCCCGTCCATCGCGCAAACCACCCCGCCGCGCCCCGGCCTTGCCTCGGCCCGCCATCCGGGGAACATGGCGCAAACCTCTCCAGCCCGGTCGAATCTCGTCATGAAAGCCGTCTTCACCGACCTGCACAAAGGCCACGACCCCAAGCGCTTCATCCTGCGCGGCAAGTTCGCTCAGGGCGAGGAGCGCCCCGAGCGCGCCGAGCGGCTGATGGCCGGCCTGAAGGCTGGGAACCACGAGCTCGTGCCGAGCGAGGTCTTCGGCCAGGGTCCGCGGCTTGGCGTCCATTCCGTCGACTACCTGCGCTTCATGGAGGAGGCCGCCGCCGAGTGGAAGACACTCGCCGATGCCTCGGACGAGGTGCTGGGGAACGTCCACCCAGTCCGCCGCGGCGGCACCATGCCCGCCTCGATCACGGGTCGCGCAGGCTGGTACATGCAGGACATGGCCTGCGGCATCGGTCCCGACACCTGGCTGGCGGCGTCCTCCGCCACCGACGTGGCGGTCACCGCAGCCGAGCTCGTCATCGAGGGAGAGCGCGCCGCCTATGCCCTCTGCCGTCCGCCCGGCCACCACGCCTATCGCGACGCCGCCGGCGGCCATTGCTTCCTCAACAACACCGCCATCGCGGCGCAATACCTGCGCTCCGTCCATGACCGGGTGGCGATTCTCGACATCGACATCCACCACGGCAACGGCACGCAGGACATCTTCTACGACCGCGGCGACGTGCTCACCGTCTCGGTCCATGCCGATCCCTCGCGCTTCTACCCCTTCTTCTGGGGCTATGCGCACGAGCGCGGCACCGGCGCCGGCGAGGGCGCCAATCTCAACCTGCCGATCCCCGTCGGTTCCGGCGACGACGCCTATGTCGCGGCGGTCGAGGCCTCGGCGAGGACCATCGCCGCCTTCACGCCGGGCATGCTGGTCGTCGCCCTCGGCCTCGACGCCTCGGCCGATGATCCCTTCGGCGGCGCCAAGGTGACGGCGGCAGGCTTCCGCCGCGCCGGCGAGGCCATCGCGCGGATGGGCCTGCCGACGCTCTTCGTGCAGGAAGGCGGCTATCTCTCCGACCAGCTCGGGCCGAACCTGACCTCCGTGCTGGGGGGCTTTGAGGCCGCCGCCTGATCAGCCCTGGCGGTTCGACACCGGGCAGGTGTTCATGCCGAGCAGCGTATAGGCCGGGCACCAGCCGAGCGCCGCGGTGGCGAGCGGCACGATGCCGATCCAGCCGAGCCAGTTGTAGCCGGTGGCGGGAACGCCGGTGATGGCGAAGAGCAGGAGGGCGATGCCCGCGACGATGCGCAGGATGCGGTCGATGCCGCCGACATTGGTGCTGAACATGATGTCCTCCGTTCCGTCCGCCCCGTGACACGGCGGCGATGGCGGCAGGGGACACCTTTTTCGTCCTCCTGTCGGTGACCTCGTCACACCGAGCGGGCGAGCCTTGCGAGCCGGTCCGGCGCGGTGATGCGGATGGTGCCGCGGCCCAGCTCCACCGTGCCCTCCTGTTCCAGCGCCTTCAGCGCCCGGCTGACCACTTCGCGCGCCGAGCCGATCTCGACCGCGAGGTCGTGGTGGGTGGCGCCGACGACGCCCTCCCTTGCACGCTCCACCAGCGCCTGCGCGAGCCGCCGGTCGAGGCGGCGGAAGGCGAGTTCCTCGAAGGTCAGGATGAGGTCGGTCACGCGGCTCGCATAGCTCTCCAGCACGGCATTCCTGAAGGCCGGCGAGGCACCGAGGAGGTCGTGGAAGAGGGGAGCGGGAATTGCCGCCGCAGTGACCGCGCTCTCGCACAGGGCCTCCGCCGAATAGGGCTCGTGCTTCAGCAGGCACGACGTCGTCAGCACGCAGCTCTCGCCGCTCGCGACGCGGTAGAGGACGATCTCGCGGCCGGACTCGGCGACGATCTGCACGCGCACGCAGCCGTCCAGCACGATGAGATAGGCCTCGCAGGGCGCGCCCGGCACGAAAGGGTGGGCATCCTTCGGCAATTGGACGACACGGGCGCGCCGGGCGACCTGCTCCCGCGCCCCGGCGTCGAGGCCGGCGAAGGCGGCGATCCGGTCGAGCCAGTCCCTGGCCGGGCCGGCGGGCTTGGCGATCGTGTCCATGGACGGAGCCTGAGCCATCGCCGCGGCGGGTTCAAGCGCCGGCTTGACACCCGTGGCACGGCCCGGTCCCCTTTCGGCAGAAGCCGCGGCCAAAGCGGCGGGAAGGAAACGCAGCCGTGAGACCCGAGGGCAGGGGGCCGCTGGACTCCCTCTATTTCACCTATCCGCATTTTGCCGCCGAACGCGCGCCCGAACTCGACGGGGAGGGGCCGGAATACCCCGTCGTCATCGTCGGCGCGGGCCCGATCGGCATGACCGCCGCCCTGACCCTGGCGCGCTACGGTGTCCGCTCCCTCGTCCTCGACGCCAAGCCGACCTTCAACGACGGCAGCCGCGCCACCTGCATCGCGCGGTCGAGCTTCCACATCTTTGAACGTGTGGGCGCGGTCGAGGCTTTCCTCGCCAAGTCGCTCGGCTGGACCACGGGCCGCAGCTCCTATCGCGGGCGCGAGATCTACCGCCTCACCATGCCGGACTCGGACGAGGAGAAGTTCCGGCCCATGTACAATCTGCAGCAGCAATATACCGAGCAGTTCCTCTACGACGCCTGCGTCGCCAGCGGCCGTGTCGCCTTCCGCTGGCAGAGCGAGGTGACCGCCACCGACAACCGCGCCGATGGCGCGACGCTGACGGTGGCGAGCCCGAACGGCTCCTACCCGCTGCGCGCCGCCTGGGTCCTCGCCGCCGATGGTGCGCGAAGCGCGCTTCGCGGCCACCTCGGCCTGCGGCTCAAGGGCGACAATTACGAGGGCCGCTATGTCATCGCCGACGTGAAGATGGCCTTCGACCATCCGACCGAGCGGCGCGCCTTCTTCGACCCCGCCTCCAATCCCGGCGGCACCGTGCTGATGCACAGGCAGCCGGACGACATCTGGCGCATCGACTACCAGTTGCGCGAGGGCGAGAGCCCGGAAGAGGCGGTGCGCGAGGCGACGATCCGCGCCCGCGTCGGCGCCATCCTCGCCGATATTGGTCATGCCGGCCCCTGGGAGCTGGAATGGTGGTCGATCTACACCGCCAACACCCTCGCCCTCGACGACTATCGCCACGGCCGCGTGATCTTCATCGGCGACAGCGCCCATATCGTGCCGATCTTCGGCGTGCGCGGCCTCAACAACGGCCTCGCCGACGCCCACAATGTCGGATGGAAGCTGGCCTATGTGCTGAACGGCAACGCGGGCGAAAAGCTGCTCGACAGCTATTCGCCGGAGCGGCGCGGCGCGACCCTCGACGTCTTCGCCAACGCCGCCAAGAGCACGCGGTTCATGACGCCGCCGACCCGGGGCCACCGGCTGGTGCGCGAGGCGGTGCTCTCCCTCGCCGTCACCGAAGACTTTGCGAAGGGCTTCGCCAATCCCCGGCAGATGCAGCCTTATACCTATGCCCGGAGCCCGCTGACGCCCTTCGCAGGCCGTGACGCGGAGTTTGCCGCAGGTCCCGTCTCGGGCGCCGCCCTCGTCAATGTCCGGCTCGCCGACGGCTTCCTCTCCGACTTTCTCGGCGACGGCTTCACCGCGCTGATTTTCGCGGATGGCGCTGCGCCCGTCGAGATCGGGGCGCTCGTCGCGGCCATGGCGGAGCGAGAGCCGCGCCTGCGCGCCCTCGTCGTCGGCGGCACGCTGGACCACCCCTGTGCCCGCAGCCTCGCCGATCCCGGCGGCCGGCTCGCGAGCGCCTATGGCGTCGTGCCCGGCACGCTCTACCTCGTCCGGCCGGACCTGCACGTCGCCGGGCGCTGGCGCCGGGCGGTTCCCGCTGAAGTGCTCGCCACCCTCGATGCCGGTCTCGGGAGGCCGCAATGACCGCGCAAAACATGCCGACCCCGCTTCCCTTCGAGGCTCTGGAGCGGGTCTATGACCAGCTCGCCGCCGCCATCGACAGGGCCGGGGAGGCCAACGAGGCGCTGTTCCTGACCAAGCTGGTGATGGTCATGGCCCATCGGGCTGGAGACGTGCTGGACTTCGAAGCCTGCGTGGCGGCGGCGCTGGGCAATCCGGCCCTCGACGTTCCGGCCGATCCGGCAACCTGCTGACCTGTTTCGGCGCGTCGCATGATCCCCTTTGCGCTTCACGCTGCGAAGGGCCTTCCCATGACGATGACGCTCTATTCCGGCCCCCTCAGCATGTTCGGGGCCAAGGCGGAGATTGCCGCGCGTGAGAAGGCGATCCCCGTCGATCTCGTCATGGTGCCCTTCGATATGCAGCGCCTCTACGAGCCCAAACATCCCGAGGTGGCCCGGATCAATCCGAAACGGCAGGTGCCCGTCCTCGTCGATGGGCCGGTCGAGATCTTCGATTCGACCCAGATCTTCGAATATCTGGAGCATCTGCACCCTGAACCGCCGCTCTGGCCGGAATCTCCCGCGGATCGTGCCCGGACGCGGCTGATCGAGCATCTCTCGGACGAGGTCTATTTTCCGCCCGTGATCCGCCTGATGGGCCTGCAGGACCGGCAGCACGACCCCGCCGCAGTGGCTGCGCGGGAGGCCGCCGCCGCCGTCTGCCGACGCTTCGAGGATATGATCGGTGCCCATGACTATCTTGCCGGCGCCTATTCCTATGCCGACATCGCTTTCTTCATGGCGCAGCTGTTCGGCGAGCGGATGGGGGCGAGGCTTGCCGGCGACACACCGCGCCTCATGGCCTGGCGCCAGCGCATGGCCCGTCGGCCCGCCGTTCGCGCCGTGATCGGCCCCATGCTTGACTATCTCAGGGCGCAGGGGCGCCCGATCCCGGAGCCGTTCCAGGTCATCGCTGCGGACTGACTCGGTGGGCGGTCAGTGGTCTGTCGGGTCGCCTTCGCTCGGTACCGCGCCGCGGCCCCGGAACCCCATGGCGAGCACGTAGAGCTCCTTGGAGTCGGCGCGGCTCGCCTGCGGCTTGATGTGTTTCACCGTGGCGAAATCGCGCTTGAGGTCGGCGAGGAGGTCGCCCTCTGTGCCGCCCTGCAGCACCTTGCAGAGGAAATGGCCGCCGGGGGCCAGCACCTCCCGGGCGAACTGGATGGCGAGTTCGGCGAGATAGATGATCTTGATCTGGTCGGTCTTGCGGTGCCCGGTGGCGTTCGCCGCCATGTCGGAGAGCACCACGTCCGCCTCGCCGCCGAGCATCTCCTTCAGCCGGTCCGGCGCGTCATCGGCGGTGAAGTCGCCCTTCAGGAAGGCGACGCCGGGCACGGGGTCGATGTCGAGAAGGTCGATGCCGACGATCCTGCCGCGGCCCTGGTCGAGGCCGATGCGCTTGGCCGCCACCTGCAGCCATCCGCCGGGCGCGGCCCCAAGGTCGACGATGCGCTGGCCGGGCTTCAGGATCTTCGCCTTGTCGTCGATCTCGATCAGCTTGAAGGCGGCGCGCGAACGCCAGCCCTCGCGCTTGGCGCGGGCGACATAGGGATCGTTGAGCTGGCGCTCCAGCCATTTCTGCTGGCTGGTGGTGCGCTTCTTCGCGGTCTTCAGGCGCACCGCCAACTGGCGGCCGCCCCCGGTCTTCGTCGTCATCTGCCGCCTCCCGGCCCGCCGGGCCCCGGCTCCTGGCGGTGGTGGAAGGGCCGCCGCCAGACGCCGTCCTGCCGCATCAGGCTGACGAGGATGCCCTCGCGCAGGCCCCTGTCGGCGACGCGCAGCCGCTGGCAGGGGAAGTGCCGGCGCATGCCCTCGAGGATGGCGCAGCCGGCGAGGACGAGGTCCGCCCGCTCCGCCCCGATGCAGGGATGGGCGATGCGGTCCTCGTAGGTCATGTCGAGGAGCTGGTCGAGGATCACGTCCACCTCACCGGCCCCGAGCCAGGCCCCGTCGACCCGGCGCCGGTCATATTTCGGCAGGCCGAGGTGGACGCCCGCCAGCGTCGTCACCGTGCCCGACGTGCCGAGCATGTGCAGGTGCTCGATCTGCGACTGGATCGCCTTGCGGTGCGCGAAGGGCTCGACCATGGCGGCGACCTCGTCGACCATGCGCTCGAAACTCTCGCGCGTCACGTGCTTGCCGTCGTGGCGCTCGGCCAGCGTCACCACGCCGACGGGAAGCGAGGTCCAGCCGAGGATCTCCGCCGTCGGCGGGCCGCCCTGGCGGCCGGGGCCGCGCGGCAGCAGCCAGACGATCTCGGAGGAGCCGCCGCCGATGTCGAACAGGATGACGCCGCGGGAGCGCGGGTCGGCGAGCGGGACGCAGCCCTGGGCGGCGAGCTGCGCCTCGGTGCGGCGGTCGACCACCTCCAGCGCCAGCCCGGTCTCCGCCTTGACGCGCTGGATGAAGCTGTCGCCGTTGGTGGCCTGCCGGCAGGCCTCGGTGGCGATCAGGCGGGCGCGGGCCACCTGCCGGTCGCGCAGCTTCATGCGGCAGACCTTCAGGGCCTCGACGGCCCGGTCCATCGCCGCCTCGCTGAGGCGGCCGGTCTGCGCCAGGCCTTCGCCGAGACGCACGATTCGCGAAAAGGCGTCGACGACGCGGAAGCTCGCGCCCTCGGGCTTCGCCACCAGCAGGCGGCAATTGTTCGTTCCGAGATCCAGCGCGGCATAGAGCCTGCGCGGCCGGTGCGGCTGGGGAGCACGGGACGCGCCCGCCTGACCCTCCTCCGCCGGACGCACGCCCGAATCTCCCGGCGAACCGCGGGGCGGCTCGTGGGTCATGGCGACCTTTCCCGCCGGATCCGGAACGCGGAGCGCTCGACGGACGACCGGCTGATCTGTTCAGTTGGCCCCAAGTGTATCAGGGCGCGGGGCTGCTGCAAGCCTTCCGGTACCGGCTGACAAAAGCCGCCGCCCGGGGCTTGAACAGCCCGGCGCAATCGACTATGACCGCGCCTCGCACGGCAACGCGCCCTTCCGGGGAGCACTGCTGGGGGATAGTTCAACGGTAGAACATCGGACTCTGACTCCGAGAATCTTGGTTCGAATCCAGGTCCCCCAGCCAGCCGGCCGCATCTTCCGATCGCACCCAAACGACTGCCGACGCAACGGGTCCGCTCCTGGCGGGGCCTCGCATGCGACCTCGATCCTGCGGGCGATCTGCCCTTTCGGCAGGACGTCCGCGAATCCGCGGCGTCAGGCGGAGCAGGCGCTGCTCTGGCCCGGCAGGTGGCCGCGCCACGCTGGCCGATCGTCCGGCGTCGGCCCTCACGCGGCCTTGCGCAGGGCCCGTTCCTCGGCGGCCAGATAGGCGTCGACCTTGCCCTCGAACTCACCGAGAGCTGGCGGCTCGGTGAGTTGGGCGGGGGGCACGAGGGTCAGCCTGACGATCCCCACCTGCCCCAGATTGGCCGCGGCGCCCTTCAACTGGTGGAGAAGCCCTTCCAGGGCGGCGAGATCTCCCTGACCTGCAGCGGCGCGGATGGCGGCGAGCAGGCGGCGTGCTTCGTCGACGAAGGTTTCGATGAGCTTGCGGCCGACCTCGGGCCCGATCTCGTCGAAGAGGGAGCTGCGGACCGAGACATCGACGCCGGCATCCTCCCCGGACGCGGCGGGAGACGGCGGCGAGGAGCACCGCGCCAGGGCCGCTTCCAGCTTGGCCCGGGTGACAGGCTTGGCGAGGAAGTCGTCCATGCCCGCGTCGAGGCAGGCCTGCCTGTCGGAGGCAAAGGCATTGGCGGTCAGCCCGATGATGGCGGTCTGGGCGTTGAGGCCGCCCCCCGCGCGCAGGGCCCGCGCCGTCCGGGTGCCGTCCATGACGGGCATGTGCATGTCCATCAGGATCACGTCGAAACCCTGGCGCGCAGCGATGTCCAGGGCGGCCGCCCCATGGTCCGCGACCGTCACGGTGTGGCCCATCGCGGTCAGGAGCAGGGTCGCGACCTGCTGGTTGACGGCATTGTCCTCGACGAGGAGGACGGAGAGTTGCGTCGGGAGTTTCGCTCGCGGGGCCCGTTCCGCCGGTGGCAGGGCCGCGGCCGCTTCGGGCGCCGGCACGACGAACCAGAAGACCGAGCCCTTGCCGAGCGTGCTCTCCACGCCGATTTCGCCGCCCAGCGCATCGACGATCCGCTTGCAGATGGCGAGGCCGAGCCCCGTGCCGCCGAACCGGCGGGTGATGGAGGCATCGACCTGCGAGAACTCCCTGAAGAGTTGGGCGTGGGATTCCTCGGCGATGCCGATCCCCGAGTCGATGATGGAGAAGCGCAGCCCCGGCCGGCCAGCAGCGAGGGTGCGAGCCCCCACCGACACGACGATGCCGCCCTTGAGGGTGAATTTCAGGGCGTTGGCGACCAGGTTGATCAGCACCTGCCGGATCCGCGTGCCGTCGGCCTCGATCAGGGCCGGCACGTCGTCGGCGACGATCAGGTCGAACGTCAGGTTCTTCTCCTGGGCCCGCGGTCCCAGGATCTCCTTCACGGAGCTCGTCAGGGCGCGGACGTCCACCGCCGTCGGCTCCAGCTGGATGGCTCCGGAATCGAGCTTGGCATAGTCGAGCACGTCGTTGACGATATCGAGGAGAGCCTCGCCGCATTCGTGGATGGTCTTCAGGTGGCCGCGCTGCTCTGCCGTCAGTTCGGTCGTCTCCAGGATGGACGACATGCCGATGATGCCGTTGAGCGGCGTGCGGATCTCGTGGCTCATGGTGGCGAGGAAGGCGGTGCGGACCTTGGAGGCCTTCTCCGCCAGGTCGCGGGCATCGCGCAGGGCCGTCTCGAACCGCTTGCGTTCGGTGATGTCCGTGTAGGTCTGGACGAAGCCGCCGCCGGGGAGGGGGCGCGTGCAGATCTCGAGCACCATCCGGCCGCGCTCGTGCTCACGCACCGAGGGCCGGTCCGGGTCGGGAGACCCGCCGCCCTGGACATCGCCGACGATGCTCTCGCCCACGGCGCGCTCGTGGACAAGCAGATCGGCGAGGGGGAAACCGGCCCGGGTGAAGCTGTCCGGCAGACCCAGCAGGTCCAGGGCGTTCTGGTTGACCACGGCAACCTCACCGTTGCCGTCGACCATCAGGATACCCTGCGCCATGTTGTTCAGCGTCAGGTCGAGCTCGTGGCTCGCCGCCTTGGCTGCGGCCCGGCTCCTGGTGAGTTCCGAAAGGGCCGCTCCGAAGCGCCGCCAGTAGGCGATCCCGAGCAGGAGGCCGCCGAGAACGCCCACCGGGCGGCCGGCGGCGATCAGCCGCAGCCGGCCCGCGGTCGCGATCCGGAGCCGCCTCGCGTCGGAAGCGTCGACGCGGACCGCGACGATGAGGGGCCAGTCGTTGATGGCGCGGTAGGCCGTGGCCCGGCCGATCTCCTCGCCCTCTCCCATCTCCACGAACAGGCTGTCGACCAGGACCCTGGCCAGGCCAGCCTCGCCTCTGTAGCGGCTGCCGAACGTCTGGCGAGTCAGGCCCGCCATGGCCCGCACGATCCCGTCGCGCCCCACGACCGCGATGCCGCCACCCTTGCCGAGGTCGATGGATTCGTAGAACCGGGACAGGAAATAGGGATCTAGCGAAGCGACGATGACCCCGCGGAACGTCCCGTCCGGCTCGGCGATCCGCCGCGTCAACTGGATCGACCAGCGCCCCGATGCCCTGCCGAGGACCGGCTTGCTGATGAACAGGGTGTCCTGCGGGGAATCGACATGAACGCGGAAATGCTCGCGGTCGCTCAGATCGACCCTCGGCGTGGCCCCCGCCGTCGTCGTGGTCTCCATGCGGCCGTCGGCCCCGATGATGGTGAACTGCAGGGCCAGTTCCTTGAAGTTGTACTGGTTGTTCACCCAGGCCTGCAAATCGAAGGCGCCTCCGGCCCGGAGGTAGTCCTGGCGGATGAACTTGATCGTGTTGTCGGTCTCGTTGATGGCCTGGCGTATGTGTTCGTCGAAGAGCCGCGCGTAATTCTGGGCGGTCTGGCTGGCTGTCCGCTTGGCGAAGGCCCGCTCCTGGCGGATGTCCATTTCGACCGCAGCCCAGATCATTGCGATCACGGCGAAGCCGAGAGCGGTCGCCAGTCCGATGATGTGGCGGACGGGTTTCTGGGCGCTGGCTTGCGAATACGCCATGGAAGGGTCCTCGGCCGGTCAATCCTCGCAAACTTTCACGTCCCGGGTTCCGCAGGGGTAAACATCGGGTCTCCGGCCCCAGATCTTCGCAGTCATGCTAACAATCGCTTTCCCCATGGGTGGGTGCTGTGCGGCAATCCTGTGATGACGTCGTTTACCTCCTTGCATTATGCCGGTGGTGCTCGCCGGCCGCCGCAACCCGGTCGATGAAGGAGTGGGACGACCGATGCCCGTGATGATCGTCGACGACGCGGAGACCAATCTTCTCGTCATCAAGTCACTGGTGGACGCCTGCGGAGTACCGGGGGCCACGACGTTCAGGAGCCCCACCGAGGCGGTCGCCAGGCTCGACGACATTGCGCCGACCCTGATCCTTGTCGACTACATGATGCCGGACCTCGACGGCATCGGCTTCATCCGGGCCGTTCGGTCGAAGCCCCGCTTCGCCGATACGCCCATCGTCATGGTGACCACCACCGACCAGCGCTCCGTCCGCCTCGAAGCGCTCCAGGCCGGAGCGACGGACTTCATCCTCAAGCCGATCGACCCCGCCGAGTTCAAGGCCCGCTTCCGCAACCTCATGCAGCTGGCCGAGGCCCAGGCGAAGCTGAAGGACCAGGCAGCCTGGCTTTCGGCCGAGGTCCAGAAGGCGCTGGACATCGCCCGCGGGCGCGAGGCCGAAATCGTCACGCGCCTCGCCCGCGCCGCCGAACTGCGCGACCCCGAGACAGGCCAGCATCTCGACCGCATGTCACGCTACGCCGAGAAGATCGCGAGGGCGATGGGGCTCGACGACGACTTCTGCGAGCGGCTGCGGATCGCCGCCCCCATGCACGACATTGGCAAGATCGGCATTCCCGACTCGATCCTGCTGAAGCCGGGGCCGCTCACCCCTTCCGAGCGTCTGCAGATGCAGAAGCACGCCCAGCAGGGCGGGGAAATCCTGGAGCGGTCGACGTCCGAGCTGATCCGTCTCGCCGGGGAGATCGCCATTTCGCACCATGAGCGTTTCGACGGGACGGGCTATCCGTTCGGCCTGTCGGGCGAGGCGATCCCGCTCGCCGGACGGATCACCTCACTTGCCGACGTGTTCGACGCGCTGACCTCCGCCCGGCCCTACAAGGAGGCCTGGAGCCCGGACGAGGCGCGGTCCTACATCCTCGGCGAGCGCGGGCGCCATTTCGATCCCGCCTGTGTGGATGCGATGATGTCGGTCTGGCCCGAGATCGTCGCGATCCAGATGAACTCTTGGGACGGCCAGACGGCGGCCTCTCGGCCGGCGGGCTAGGCTGCGGCGGCGCATCGTCCCTCCGCGCCGTTTCCGTCTCCGGCGACGCCGGGCAGGCTGCGCCGTCCCTATGCCTGCTTGGGCCGTGACCTGCTCCTCCGGGCCGCGGAGGGCGGCGCGGTTGCGAGGAAGGCAGCGATCTCCCTCCATGTGGAGCCGAGGACGTCGCGGCCCATGAACAGACTAAGGTGTCGGCCGGGGACGAGGCACGTGGTGATCCGGTCCCGCGGGGTCGCAACGTGCCGGGCCGCGGCGAGGACCTGCGGCGGGCTGACGATCTCGTCCTCGCGCGCCGCCACCAGGACCAGCGGACAGGCGACGCCGTCGAGGCCGGTCTCCCGCCCCAGCGCCGGGAAGGTGCCCCGCGCCAGCCGGTTTTCCCGGAAGAGCCATTCCACCGTCTGGCGATAGAAGACGCCGGGAAGATCGACCACGTCATCGTCCCAGGCACGGAAGCGCGCGGCGAGCGCGGCCGGCACGCGCCGCCGCTGCAGCACCCTCGCCATCAGGGCCTCGTCGGCGGCGGCCTTCGGCCAGGCCTCTCGCATGGTTTGCCCGAGCACGAGACCGCCCCCCTGGTCGAGCATCAGCTCCACCGCTGCGGGAGGTGTCCGCTCGATCAGGTCGGTAAGCAAACTCGGGGCCGCCGCCACGTCGACAGGCGCGCCGACCACGGCGAGCCGAGCCGTCTTGGCCGGGAACCGCGCCGCATGGATGGCGGCGAGCGTGCCGCCCTGGCAGAGCCCCACCACGGCGGCTGGCGGACCGGCATCGTCCACCGCGACCGTGAGGTCCTCCAGCTGGTTGTCGATGGACTGGTGGCGCCGCGTACCGTCGGCGCTGCGCCAGTCGGTGAGCCAGATCCGCCCGACGCCGGCGCCCAGCAGGGCTTCGATCACGCTGTGGCCGGGAGCGAGGTCGGCGATGGTCGCCCGGTGCAGGGCGTAGGGCGCGACGAGGACCACGGCCGGGCCTTGCCCGGTTCCGAACTCCCTGAGGCGCATGGTCGGCAGTTCCCGGATGACCTTGTTCGGCGTCGTCCAGTCCCAGTCGGCCCCATCGGCCCCTGGACGGTGAGGTGAGGGGGAAGCCACCGCCTCCAGCGCCCGGCGCGCCGCCGCCAGCGAGGCGTCGATCAGCGCGAGCCAGGGCGGCAGCGGCATGGCGTTCTCCTCATCCCCTCACATAGGTGCCGGGAGCGTCGCCGAGGACCGGGTAGCCGGCCGCCGCATCGCCCAGCGCGGGAGGTGGGCGCATCGGCGCCGGAGACGTTCGCTTCAGCCAGTCGCCCCAGGAGGTCCACCAGCTCCCCTCCACGGGGGCATGGGCGGCGAGCCAGGCATCCGCATCGAGATGCGGATCACCGTCCTCGCGCCTGCCGATGCGGTGGACCCGGCCCGGCGTCCCCGGCGGCGAGACGACTCCCTGGTTGTGGCCGCCATTGGTGAGGGCGAAGGTGATGGACGTGTCGAGCGACAGGTGCAGCTTGTAGACGGCGCGCCACGGCGCGATGTGATCCCATTCGGCGCCCAGCACGAAGACCGGCACGCGGATGTCCTGAAGCGCGATGGTGCGGCCCTCAACCGTGAAGCGCCCCTCGGCGAGGTCGTTGGCGAGATAGAGCGAGCGCAGGTAGTGCGCGTGCATCCGGGCGGGCATGCGCGTGCCGTCCTGCGACCAGGCCCTGATGTCGAACAGCCGCCGACGCTCGCCCATCATGTATTCGCGCACCATGCGCGACCAGATGAGGTCGTTGGCACGCAGCAGGTTGAACGTGCCCATCATGCGCGGCCCCTCGAGATAGCCGCGCTCCTCCATCATGTCCTCGAGCAGGGCGAGCTGGCTGTCGCTGATGAACAGGCGCAGCTCGCCGGCTTCGTGGAAATCGGTAAGCGCGGCGAGCAGCGTGAGGCTGGCGAGCCGGGTGTCGCCGTCCCGCGCCATGGCGGCGGCGGTGATCGCCATCAGCGTGCCGCCGAGGCAATAGCCGACGGCATGGACGCGGGGTGAGCCGGTGATCCGCGTCGCCGCCGTGATGGCCGCCATCGCCCCCTCGGTGCGGTACTGGTCGAAGGTGACGTCCCGGTCCGCCTCGGTCGGGTTCTTCCAGGACACGACGAAGACGGTGAAGCCCTGGGCGACCAGATGGCGCACCAGCGAGTTCTCGGGCCTCAGGTCGAGGATGTAGTACTTCATGATCCAGGCCGGCACGATCACCACCGGCTCCGCGTGGACGGCGGGCGTCGTCGGCGCATACTGGATGATCTCGGCGAGAGGCGTGCGGGCCACCACCTTGCCCGGCGTCACCGCCACGGTCTCCCCGACCCGGAAGCCCTCTGCGCCGGCCGGGCTCGCCCCCGTCGCCGCGATCCGCGCATCCTCGAGCCAATGCTTGAAACCCTCGACCAGCGACTGTCCGCCGGTGGCGACGGCCTTCTGCAGCACTTCCGGATTGGTTGCCATGAAGTTGGACGGGGACCAGAAGTCGAGGACCTGCCGCGCGGCGAAATCCACCATCGCGGCGCTCTGCGGCGACACGCCGTGGACGCCGCGCGTCGCCGCCTCCCACCAGGCCTCCGCTGCGAGATGGGTGCGGGCGAACTGCCGATAGGGCCAGGCGTCCCAGGAGGGGTCACGGAAGCGGCGGTCTCCCTCGCGGGCCTCCGCGCAGGCCCTCCCGCAGGGACCGAAGGGGCCGCCGTCCCCGGCGAGGCGCATCGCCTGTTCGACGGCGAGGGCGGCGAGGTCCATGCGCCGGCCGGGGGAGACGGCCAGATGCGAGGCCCAGTCGAGCCAGGCGCCAGCCAGCGCCAGCACCGACACACCGCCGTTCAGTTGTCCTGCGAGCGCCCACAGCTTGCGGTCGAGCAGGTTTGGTGAGACCTCCGGTGCCGCGAGCCCGGCCTTCCGTGCCGGGACCGGCGCAATGCCGGTCGCCCTTGCCGCCCTCGCCGCTGTCGCGCGCGCCATCCCAGCCTCCATCTGAAGCGTTGGCCAAGTGTGCCGGACGACGGCCTGCCGGCGCTTGACCTGGAACAATCGCGCGACGTGGCATTTCACCACGCCGTCCGCGGGCGGCTTCAAGATCATGGCGGGGGAGGGATAGCGGAATTGCCGTCGAAACGGCGGCAATCCCGCCCGCGGGCGGAGAGCGTCCGTCGTTCGGCCCCGATATTCGGCTCGACAAGCCCCGACTTGCCGAACATACTGCTGAGAATGTTCGCTCCGGCGGACGCTCAACGAGCCGGGGCTCGAGCCCTGGCCGCCATGGGGAGAACTGGCCTCGGACTGCCTGACCAGGCGGCGACCGGTCATCTGCCAGAATGTCGGAACAGGGCCAGGCCCGATTCCGGGCTGGCTGGCGGGTCGCACGGTTTCACCCCTCCATAACCTGCCAGAGCCGCGCCAAGCGGCCGTCAGACCATCGGAAACGCTGCGGCTCCGGCCGCGACCGGCGCCCCGTGACGGGCGCTACCCCAGGAGGACGACACGATGAATCTCACCCGTCGCCATGTGGTCGGTTCCGGCATCGCCGCGGCCGCCCTTTCGACCATGCCGGTCCGCGCCCAGTCCGGCCCCGTCCGCATCGCCTTCATCGACCCGCTGTCGGGCTTCATGGCTCCCGTCGGCGACGGCGGCCTCAAGCAGTTCCAGTTCGAGGCGGAGCGGATCAATGCCGCCGGAGGCGTGGCCGGCGGCCGCAAGCTGGAGATCATCGGGCTCGACAACAAGCTCAACCCGCAGGAATCCATCGTCCAGCTCGAAAAGGCGATCGACCAGGGCGTGCGCTACATCGCCCAGGGCAACGGCTCCTCGGTGGCGTCCGCCCTCATCGACGCCATCGAGAAGCACAATGCCCGCAATCCGCGGCAGACCGTGATGTACCTGAACTACGCGGCGGTCGATCCGGTCTTCACCAACGACAAGTGCTCGTTCTGGCACTTCCGCTTCGATGCCGACGCCGACATGAAGCTCTCCGCCATGACCGACTACATCAAGGGTCTGACGGACATCAAGAAGATCTACATCATCGGACAGGACTACTCCTTCGGTAAGGCCGTGGCGGATTCCTCGGTGAAGATGCTGAAGGAGAAGCGGCCGGACATCGAGATCGTCGGCAACGAGCTGCACCCGCTGGCCCGCGTCCGCGACTTCTCGCCCTACATCACGAAGATCCGTGCCTCCGGCGCCCAGGCCGTCATCACCGGCAACTGGGGCAACGACATGCAGCTTCTGATCAAGGCCTCGTCGGATGCCGGCTTCAACGTGCCCTACTTCACCTTCTACGGCGGCGGCCTCGGCGCTGTCGCGGGCATGGGCCGCGGCGCCGTCGGGCTCGTGCGGCAGGTGACGGAATGGCACGCCAACATCCCGGACATCGGGATGGACGACATCGTGCGCTCCTTCAAGGCCAAGCACCGCGACCTCGACTACTATTACTATCGGGTCAAGGTGATGTTCGACATGCTCGCCAAGACCATGAACGACACCAAGTCGGTCGACGTCCGCGAGGTGGCGATGGCGCTCGAGGGCGCCGAGATGAAGATCGAGACCGGCATGGCCTCGATGCGCAAGGACAACCACCAGCTCATCCAGCCGCTCTACATCTCCACCCTCGCCGAGAACATGAAGTTCGACGTGGACAATACCGGCCTCGGCTTCAAGACGGACGTGAAGATCGAGGGCCCGGCCACCGCCATGCCCACCACCTGCCGCATGCGCCGGCCGGCGAGCTGAGCCCAGCCGCTGCGGCGGGTCCTTGTCTGGGCCCGCCGCAGTCCATTCCGCACATTCCGGAGGGTCCCGCGCATGGAGACGATCGTCTTCTCCACGCTGAATGGGCTGTTGTATGGCCTGCTGCTGTTCATGCTGGCGAGCGGCCTGACGCTCATCTTCTCGATGATGGGCGTTCTCAATTTCGCTCATGCGAGCTTCTACATGCTCGGCGCCTATCTCGCCTATACTGTGGGGGCGGTCACGGGCTTCTGGATCGCCATCGTCGTGGCGCCGCTGCTGGTCGGCCTGTTCGGCGCGGCGGTGGAGCGCTTCGGCCTCCGGCACGTCCACCGCAACGGCCATGTCGCCGAACTGCTCTTCACCTTCGGGCTCGCCTATCTCATCGAGGAGATCGTCAAGCTCGTCTGGGGCAAGAACCCGCTGCCCTATACCCCTCCCGCCGTGCTCCAGCAGCCGCTCTTCACCCTCTGGAGCACCCATTACCCCGCGCTGCGCATCTTCATGATGGCGGTCGCCATCGGCATGTTCGTGGTGCTCTGGCTGCTGCTGAAGCGCACCCGCGTCGGCCTCATCGTCCAGGCCTCCCTGACCCATCCCCACATGGTCGGCCATCTCGGCCACAACGTGCCGCTGGTCTTCATGGGCGTCTTCGCCGTCGGCAGCGCCATGGCCGGCCTCGCCGGCGTGGTCGGCGGCGCGCTGCTGGTCACCGATCCCGCCATGGCCCTGACCCTCGGCCCCATCGTCTTCGTCGTGGTGGTGGTGGGAGGCATGGGCTCCCTCGGCGGTGCCTTCGTCGCCTCGCTGCTGATCGGGCTGATCCAGACTTTCGCGGTGGCGGTCGACGCTTCGCTCTCCGACTTCCTCGCCCGGATCGGCATCGCGGTCTCCAACCGCTCCGATCTCGGCCGCATCACCCTGGCGCAGATCGCGCCGATGCTTCCCTTCCTCATTCTGGTGCTGGTTCTGATCTTCCGGCCCCGCGGCCTCATGGGAGCGCGCGAAGGATGACCCGCACATCACCGCTCAGGACCCTCGCCGTCTGGGCCGGCTTCGCCGTGATCCTCATCGTGCTGCCGATGGTCTTCTCCTCGCGCCCCTCCATCACGCTGATGAACCTCATCGGCTCCTGGGTGGTCTTCGCGCTCGCCTACAACATGCTGCTGGGCCAGGCCGGCATGCTCTCCTTCGGCCACGCCGTCTATTTCGGCCTCGGGGGCTATGCCTCCATCCACATGATGGCGGCGATCAAGGCCCAGGGCCTGCCGATCCCGGTCGCGGCGCTGCCGCTGGTCGGATTCATGGCGGGCATGGCGGCGGGCGCCGTCATCGGCTGGTTCTCGTGCCGGCGTTCCGGCACCGCCTTCGCCATGATCTCGCTCGGCGTCGGCGAGCTCATCGCCGCCTCGGGCCTGATGTTCGTCTCGGTCTTCGGCGGCGAGGAAGGCGTCTCCGGCGATCGGGCGGCGGGCCCGGAAATCCTTGGCTTCTCCCTCGGGCCGCAGATCAACGTCTACTATTTCATCGCCTTCTGGATGTTCGTCTCGGTCCTTGCCATGTGGGCCTTCACGCGCACGCCGCTCGGCCGCCTCGCCAATGCTGTCCGCGACAATCCCGACCGCGTGTCCTTCATCGGCTACGACCCGCAGCGGGTCCGTTACATGGTGTTCCTGATCTCCGGCGGCTTTGCCGGTCTCGCCGGTACTCTCTCGGCCGTCAATTTCGAGATCATCACGCCGGAGAAGCTCGGCGCCATCAATTCCGGCGCGGTCCTGCTCATGGCCTATATCGGCGGCATCGGCGTCTTCTATGGCCCGATCATCGGCGCCGTGCTGATCTCGATCATGCAGTCCATGCTCTCCGACTTCACCAAGGTCTGGCAGCTCTATCTCGGCCTGATGTTCGTCGTCGTCGTCATGTTCGCGCCCTACGGCATCGGCGGCGTCGTGCACCACATCCTCGGGGTGGTCCGGCGCGGCGAACTGGCGGAAAAGGCGCCGGGCTGGCTCCTCGGCCTCGCCGGCGCGGCCGTCGCCTTCACCGGAACGGTGCTGCTCGTCGAGATGGCCTACCGGGTGCGCGAGGACGGCGATCCGGTGCTCCTTCTTGGCCAGCAATTCCACCATCAGGCGGCGCTGAGCTGGATCGCCGCGCTCGTCATCGTCGCGATGGGCCTCGCCATCCTCGCCGTCGCCGTCCGCTGGCGCCGCCGCGGAAGCTTGAGCGCCGCCCTCAGCCTGAAGGAGGCGACGCCGTGACCGAGCCTGCCATCGCCCTCAGCCTGCGCAACGTGCACAAGAACTTCGGCCCGGCGCAGATCATCCGCGACGTCTCGCTGGACATTCCGGCCGGCGAGCGCCACGCCATCATCGGTCCGAACGGGGCGGGCAAATCCACCCTGTTCAACCTGATCTCCGGCGCCTTCGCGCCCTCGTCCGGCAGCATCCACGTCAACGGCACCCGCGCCGACGGCTTGCGACCCTTCCAGATCAACCGCACCGGCCTGTCGCGGTCCTTCCAGGTCACCAACATCTTCCACAACATGAGCGTCTACGAGAACGTGCGCTGCGCGACGCTCTGGGCCCTCGGCCACCGCTACGTCTTCTGGCGCTTCATCTCCGGCATGCGGGACGTGGAAGAGCGCACCGAGGAGATCCTCGATCTGATCGGCCTCGGGGCGGTGCGGGACACGCCCGCCGGCCTCCTCTCCTATGCCGACCAGCGCGCCCTGGAGATTGGCGTGACCATTGCCGGCGATGCCAAGGTCATCCTTCTGGACGAACCGACCGCGGGCATGAGCCACCACGAGACCGAGCGGGCGGTGGCGCTCATCCGAAAGGTCACGGAGGGGCGGACCCTGGTCATCGTGGAGCACGACATGAGCGTCGTCTTCGGTCTCGCCGATCGCATCTCGGTGCTGGTCTACGGGGCGATCATCGCCTCGGGAACACCCGCGGAGATCCGTGCCGACAGGAAGGTGAAAGAGGCCTATCTCGGCGAGGAGGCGGCCTGATGCTGGAAGTCTCCAACCTGCATGCCTATTACGGCAAGAGCCACATCCTGCAAGGCGTCGACCTCGCGGTCGGTGCCGGCGAGGTCGTCAGCCTGCTCGGCCGCAACGGCGTCGGGCGCTCGACCACGGTCAAGGCGATCATGGGCGAGGTGCGCCCGCAGGGCACGGTCCGCTTCAAGGGGAAGGACATTGCCGGCCTGCCGAGCCACCGCATCGCCCGGCTCGGCATCGGCTACGTGCCCGAGCACCGCGACATTTTCCCCGACCTGACCGTCCGGCAGAACCTCATGCTCGGCATGAAGGATGCGGCCCGGGAGGGACGCTGGACGATCCAGGGCTCGCTCGACATGTTCCCCAACCTCGCGGCCCGTGCCGACGCACCGGCCGGCGTGCTGTCGGGGGGCGAGAAGCAGATGCTGACCATGTGCCGCACCATGATGGGCGACCCGGACCTGGTGATGATCGACGAGCCGACCGAGGGCCTCGCGCCGCTCATCGTCCGCCAGGTCGGCGAGCTCATCTCCGAGATCGCGCGCCGCGGCGTCGCCATCCTCTTGGTGGAGCAGAAGCTCTCCATCGCCCTCGACATCTCCCACCGCGTCTATGTGATGGGCCACGGGCGGATCGTCTTCGAGGGCACGCCCGCCGAGCTGAAGGCCAACGAGGCCGTGCGCCAGCAGTGGCTGGAGGTCTAGCCCGGCGCGGAGCGGGGGAGGGCGCATTCGGCGGGCCCGTCTGCCGCCCGCCGCGGGAACGGCCGGCTCATCGCGGCGTTGCTCTCCCCAGGAGGGCTGGACATGGCAGCGACAGGCACACAGGGCAGCGTTCGGACCTTCGACGGTTCGGTCCATGTCCGCTTCCTCGACACGATGCTCGCCTCGACCAACCGGGCGGCGGTGATGGAGGACGCCGAGCGGGGGGCCCTCTATCTGATCCCCTTCGACGACGTCTATTTCGACTATCTGGCACGCACCGACGCCATGGTCGACCACCCCGCCTGTGGCCGGATGGGTGTGTGGCGCGTTTCCGCCGCCGGCCGGGCCGAGGATGCGGTGATGTGGACCCTCGACGAGCCCGCTCCCGACCTCGCGCGCTTTGGCCGCTGTGCCATCTTCGACGGCACCAAGGTGGCCATCGAGGTGGTTCCGGCGGACGGCACCGTCGTCTGAGGCCGCTCCCCAAGCTCCTTGGGTGCTGAGCCACATCAATGAACCGCGGTGGCGGCGGTCCTAGTCTGCGCGGGATAGCCCCGAGACCGGTTCATGCCCGCTCGCTCTCCCGTCCGCCGCGCCTTCCTGGGCGCCCTCGTGGCGGGCACGGCCGTGCGCATCGCGCCTGCAAGGGCCGAGACGGCAGCCGAGGCGGCGGTGGCCGAGCGAGCGAGGCGCCTCCTGGCCGGTGCCGGCAAGGGCAGGGCCTGGACGACGGGTCGCGGGGTTCGGCGCTGGCCGGTCGTCGTCGGCGGCAGCCATCAGGGCACGCTGTGGGAGGATGTCGAGCCCCGTCTCCTCCAGGTCGGTGACCGCTGGCAGTCGGGCTCGGGCTGGCGGATCGAACTCGTCCATGAGGGGCGTGTGGTCGGCATGCTGTGGCTCGACCATGAGTGAGCCTCGGCACGGGCGGATCTCGCCATGAAGGGCTGGCGCAGCCTCCTCGGTGTCGCAGCCGTGCTGGCCTTCCTCGCCGGTGTCGGCGGTCTCTACTGGTACGTCTATCTGTCGCCGATCACTCTCCGCCTCGCCGTGGCCCCGGCCGGCAGCGAGATCGCCCACTTCTTCGCCACCTTCGCCAAGGTCAGCGAGGCGGAGAAGCTGCGCGTGCGCATCGTCCTCGCGCCGCTGACCAACCTCGCCGAATCCTCCGCCGCCATCGATGCCGGCGATGTCGACCTCGCCATCGCCCGCGCCGACTACCGGCTGCCGTCCACCGGCCTCGCCGTTGCCCACCTGCACCAGAACATCGCCATCCTCGCCGCCTGCAACCCGCCGCCCGCTCCGCCCACCCCCGCGAGACGCGGCGCGCCGCAGCCCGCTGCCCGGCCGGCGGCGATCCAG
>JAEZGJ010000320.1 GCA_023416965.1 Pseudomonadota bacterium
TAGCCCCGTTCGGTGATCTGAAGGACCGCGTCCCGCTTGAAGTCCTCGGTGAAGTTCGCTTTGCCCATCGGGGCCTCCTTGCCTCAAAATTAGGGAAGAAGGCGTCCAGGAATCTAGGGGCGGTTCACTCTGCATGCGCAATTGCATCGAAATCGCCACGCAGCGCCTTCAGGGCGTAGCGCTCCTGATCGATCTCTTTGGCTGTGCGAAAGCCAAGCCGCCGCAGGATTGGTAGCGGCGGACACCATCCCTGCACCGCATGCTGGAAGAGGAATCCAGTCACCAAGACGGGGAGCGCCAGCCACCGGCGATCGACTGTGGCGCCAAGCACAACGCCGGTGAAAGCCAGACTCGAAGCATTCGCTTCAAGCGTGCGATCTATGTCCCATTCCCGATCGAGCTCATCAAGCCGGGCGGGAATCTCCTCAACGTGTTCCGCGAAATAGGCGACCCTGGCCTCGATCTCTTCCCTGACCCGCCGGTTGATCCTATCACTCGTCTGTGCGGGAACGCGCTCTGTGGTAGATGCCAGCATGGAGAAAATCTCCCGTTCGGGAGCTAACCGGTATGCCCCGCCAATGTTCCTCTGAGGAATTTCTTGCCTCCGCGCGTCTTGAGATGCGGGTGAGCGAGACTGCAGTGACATCCTGAAGCGGCGCGAGGCTTGGTTGGCGAGTGAGCTCGATCTCCATCCAGATCGCCCTGTCTTGATCGACGAGACCTGGCATGGATCAACACGGCTAGCCGCCGCGGCGAGCGGCCGGTGCCGGCGTTCCCCTTGGCCGCTGGAAAAGAACAGCCTTTGCCGCGCACTGACGCCTCGCGACTCCATCGCATCATTGTTGCCCGACGGGCCGTAAAGCGCGGAGCCTTCGAGACCTATGTCGACAAGGTGCTCCTACCTGCAGCGAGCATTCGTCGTGGAGGCCGTCCGCGCGACGAGCATGACGCGGGGCTCAATCTCCCTTGCGGGAAGAGCCGAGGTGAGCGCCCAAACTGACCCCTCAGAACATCAGCGGCCAAACCATTCACCGGTGTCTGAAATCGAGGCGCGAAGAGGACGCCGCGCGTCGGGATCTGACAAAAGCCCGCCGGGCTCCGACATGAGACAGAGTTCCCCGATCACCGCATTTCGGAAGCGTGCCGCCATTGGCCGCTCTGCGGGCCCTGCTGATCCGACGCCGGCGCTTAACGGGAGTGCCCGTGCCAATGGCATCCTTCGATCCGGTTGGCATCGCCTGCATACAACCACCCCTTGGGCGAACGGCCGGGGCTCACGTAAGGATCGGCGCGCATATTCCGGCTTTGGGAGTGGTGTCGGACCCCGAAGGGCACTTCTAGCCACTGGGCGCGATGGCTGGAGCGACATCCCCATGATACAGCCGAATGTCGGGCGCGTACACGACGCTGCCGAAATCGTCATAGGCCCGTACCTGTCCACCCGAGACGAAGAGGAACCGGTCACAGATCTCGTTCAGGATGTCGAGCTGGAACGGCGCCGTCGGATGCAGGCAGACGAAGACAAGGTGCTCCTCGTCTTTGAGGCGGCGGAAGAAGTCCAGCATGAAGCCGATATAGCCGTCCTGCGTGTTGAACTGGGGTTCGTCGAACAGGTGGACGAGCGGATAGGCGCTGCGGGCCCGTTCCTGCAGGAAGGCAGGCCGGGTGCGACGGAACCGGCGCACCTGGTAGGACTGGTGATAGTGGATGGCGAGCCGGTCGCGCTCGCGTGGCCTCACCTGATGAATGTCCTGGCCGGCGACGAGGACGCGCCCGGCGCTCGGCGTGTTGGAGCCGGCGATCATCTCGAACAGCGTCGTCTTGCCCGCGCCGTTCGGCCCCATGACGCCGATGATCTCGGGGCGATCGAAACGCCTGTCGACACTCAGCGTGAAGCTCGCCTCGCGGGCGAAAAGGCCGCGATATTCCTTGGCGACCCCGTCGAGGACCAGGATGGGAGCGCTCATTGCAGGCCTCCGAGCAGGGCCTGTTTCAGGGCGTGATCGGCCGCAAGCTCCCCGGCCTCACCCTGCCAGACGACCTGCCCGCGGGAGAGGACGACGGCGCGATCCGCCACCGAGAGGGCGATATCGGCGTTCTGCTCGACGACCACCGACGCGATTCCTTCGGCCTTCAGGCGGCGGATCACGGCCATCACGTCGGCGACGATCTTCGGCGCCAGGCCCTGGCTCGGCTCGTCGAAGAGGACGAGGCCGGGGGAGCCGAGCAGGGCGCGGCCGATGGCCACCATCTGCATCTCGCCGCCGGACAGTGTCTCCGCCTCGCGCGCCATCAGGTATTTCAGCGCCGTGAAGCTCTCGGTGATCTCGCCGACCGACCAGCTGCGGTAGGCGGTGGTTTTCACGCCGAGAGACAGGGTCTTGGCAACCGTGAGGGTGGGGCAGAGCCGCCGGTCGTCGGGGACCCATCCGACCCCCGCGCGGGCGATGTCGTGGGTGTTCCGGGCGGTGATGACCTTGTCCCGGAGACGGATTTCGCCGCGCCGCGGTTTCGTCAGGCCGAGGACGGAGCGGATCAGGGTGGTCTTTCCCGCCCCGTTCGCCCCGAGCAGGGCGCCGACCTCCCCCGCCGCGACGGCGAGCGAGACCCCGAACAGGGCCTGCGTTTCGCCGTGGAAAGTGTCGATGCCGCGCACCTCCAGCATCAGGCCGCCTCCCCCAGATTCGAGGCCTTGACCCATGGGTTGGCCATCAGCGCCTGCGGTGTTCCCTGCGCAATCACCTGGCCCCAGTGGATCACCGAAATCTCGTCGGCGAGCGAGAACAGGAAGTCCATGTCATGCTCGATGATCACCATGGTCACGTCGCCCTTGAGCGCGCGGATAAGGTCGGCAAGACGAGCCCGGCCGTCGGAGCCGAGGCCCGCGGTCGGCTCGTCGAGGAACAGGAGTTTCGGCCTCGCTGCGAGCGCCACCGCGATCTCCAGCGCCCGCCGCGCGCCATAGGGCAGCGCCTTCGCGGGATCAGCCGCCCGCCGTTGCAGGCCGACCCGCTCGAGGATGGCCATGGCCTCGTCGACCACACGGGGATCGGCATAGGCCTGTCCGACGGGATCGGCGAACCGCTCGCGCGTCGCCGGGAGGGCGACGGCGACGTTCTCGAAGACGGAGAACTCGTCGAACAGGTTCATGAGCTGGAAGGAGCGGGCGATGCCGCGGCGGGCGATGAGGTGGGGCTTGAGGCCGGTAATGTCCTCGCCATCGAAGATGACCTGCCCGCGGTCGGGGCGATAACGGCCGGTCAGGACGTTGAAGCAGGTCGTCTTGCCGGCGCCGTTCGGCCCCATGATGCCGGAGAGCCGCCCCTTGTCGAAGGCGAGCGAGATGTTCTCCAGAACGACGCGGTCGCCGAAGCGCAGGTGAAGATTGCGGGCCTCGAACAGCGCCATGGCTCAGGCCCCCTTCCCTTCCGATGCCGGCACCGGCACGGGAACGGCCGTCCCCTTCCGGCGCAGGCTCTCGAAGAAGCCGGCGATGCCGTCCGGGCGGAACATCACCAGAATGACGAAGAGAAGCCCGAACCAGAGCATCCAGCCCGTGGTCCAGGCGCCGATCAGGTCGCGCGCCAGCAGGAAGACGACGACACCGATGACGGGTCCCCAGTAGGAGACGAGGCCTCCGCCGACCAGCGTCATCATGACGATGTAGCCGGAATAGTGCAGGCTCATCACGTCTGGAAATGCCGAGCGCTGGGCCATGGCGAAGAGCCCTCCGGCGAGGCCTGAGAGCGCCGCCGAGATGACGATGGTGGCGAACTTGGCGGTCCAGACGTCGTAGCCGACGAAGCGGGCGCGCTCCTCGTTCTGCTTGATGGCCTTCACCGCCCGGCCGAACGGCGAGTGGGCGAGGCGCCACAGGCCGAGCGAGATGACGACGAAGACCGCGAAGACGGCATAGTAGAGCGCCACATTGCTCTCGGTGGAGAAGGCGGCGACGCCGAAGTCCATCGGCAGGCGCGCGATCTTCAGAAGCCCGTCCTCGCCACCCGTAATGGCGTGGGCCTTCATGGCGATGAACCAGAAGACCTGGCCGAAGGCGATGGTCATCAGGGAAAAGTAGATGCCGCGCCGGTGGGAAATGAAGGCCGCCACCAGCGCGCCGGCGAGCGCCGCCGCCATGAGCGCCGCCAGCATGCAGACCCACAGGTTGGCGGCGATGCTGAACTGGGCGAGACCGAAGGCGTAGGCGCCGATGCCGAAGAAGGCGCCGTGGCCGAAGGACGGCAGGCCGGCATGGCCGAGGACGAGGTTGAAGGCGAGCGCATAGGTCGCCCAGATCAGGATCTCGACGCCGAGATACTGGTAGAGCCCGATCTTCTCGATCCACAGGGGCAAGCTCGCCAGCAGGGCCCAGGTGATGAGCATGGTGGGGGTGAAGGTCCGGACGATCGTCGGGGGCGGCGTCGCGGTCATGTCAGGCCTCCAGGGCGCTCTTCTTGCCGAACAGGCCGCGGGCCCGGAACGTGACGACGGCGATCAGCAGCAGGTACATCGACAGCAGCGACCATTCCGACGCGTAGGCACCCGACAGGCCGACCACCATGCCGACCAGAAGGCCGGCCAGGACGGCGCCCCAGAAGGAGCCGACACCGCCGAGAACGATCACCAGGAAGGCCGGCACCACGGCGTCCACGCCCATATGCGGCCGGATCCCCCAGATCGGCGCCATGATGACGCCGGCGAGGGCGGCCAGCATGGTGCCGAAGACGAAGACACCCGTGCGCAGCCTGCCGATGTCGATGCCGAGCGCCTGGACGATCTCTGTGTCATGGGCGCCGGCCTTCACCATGGCGCCGAACCGGGTGCGCTCGACGATCAGCCAGACCGCGGCGATGGCGGCCACCGCGAAGGCCGCGGCCCAGAAGCGGTAGCGGGACCAGATGAGGTCGAGGAAGAAGAACCCGCCGGAGAGGTCGCGCGGCACCGGGAGCGTGTAGTCGCGCGTGCCCCAGACGGTGCGGATCAGATCCTCCAGCACCATGGCGATGCCGAAGGTCAGCAGCAGGCCATAGAGCGGGTCCTTGCCGTAGGTGCGGCGCATCAGCCGCTCGATCAGCATGCCGAAGGGGGCGACCAGGATGGGGGCGAGGACGAGCGCGGCACCGTAGCGCCACCCCAGCGGCATGGCGGCCCAGGCCTGAAGCATATCCGGCGGGATCGGCAGGCGCGGCGTGGCGATGGCATAGGCGAAATAGGCACCGAGCGCGAACAGCGAGCCATGGGCGAGGTTGATCTGCTCCATCAGCCCGAGGATCAGCATGAAGCCGAGGGCGATGAGAGCGAACAGGAGACCCAGCGTCAGCCCGTTCACCAGATGCGGCAGGAGATTGAGCAGCATGCGCTTGACCCGTCTGCAAGACGCGGGCCGCCCGCGC
>JAEZGJ010000011.1 GCA_023416965.1 Pseudomonadota bacterium
GGCCGGCGCCGGCCCGGGGGCAGGGACCTGCGCGGCCTCGACGGGCGCCTTGGTCAGAACCCGGCAGAGACGCGCCAGTGTCGCCCGGAGGTCGTGGCGGTGGACGACGATGTCCACCATGCCGTGGTCCTTCAGATATTCGGCGCGCTGGAACCCCTCGGGGAGCTTCTCGCGGATGGTCTGCTCGATGACGCGCGGACCGGCGAAGCCGATCAGCGCACCCGGCTCGGCGATATGCACGTCGCCGAGCATGGCGTAGCTCGCGGTGACGCCGCCCGTCGTCGGGTTGGTCAGCACGACGATATAGGGGAGCTTGGCGTCGCGCAGCGCCTGCACCGCCACGGTCGTGCGCGGCATCTGCATGAGGGAGAGGATGCCCTCTTGCATGCGGGCGCCGCCCGAGGCGGTGAAGATGATGAAGGGTGTCTTCTTCTCGACCGCCGTCATCATGCCCTTGACGATGGCCTCGCCCGCGGCGGTGCCGAGCGAGCCGGCCATGAAGTCCATGTCCTGCACGGCGACGGTGACGGCGAGGCCTTCCAGCTTGCCGTAGCCGACCTTGATCGCGTCGGCCATGCCGGTCTTGGTGCGGGCGTCCTTCAGCCGGTCGACATAACGCTTCTCGTCACGGAACTTCAGCGGGTCGAGCGGTGCTTCGGGCAGCTGCACGTCGAACCAGGTGCCGTTGTCGAAGACCGACCGGAGGCGGGCGGTCGAGCCCATGCGCATGTGCACGCCCGAACCGGGAATGACGAAGAGATTGCTCTCCAGATCCTTGTGGAAGACCATCTGCCCGGTTTCCGGGCATTTGATCCACAGGTTCTCCGGCGTGTCCCGCTTGAGGAACGAGCGGATCTTCGGGGGCAGGACGTCGGTGATCCAGTTCATGGGGCCTCTGTGGCAAAGACGGTGGCGCTCAGGCGCCGGCGCGTTCCAGCTTGGTGATGCGCGCCTCGAGCTGTTCGAGCTGAACCTCGAAACTGGCGAAAGTGCGATCGGTCATGCTGCGATGGGCGAGAAGGAGCGCATGAATCTCACTGCGTTGGCATCCAGCTTGTCGAGGCGCGCCTCGACCGCCTCGAAGCGGCGATCGACCGCATCGAACCGGGCGGTCATGTCCGCCCGCAACTCGCGCAGATGCGCCAGGATCAGGTTCTCAGGCTCGCTCATGACCCAAGCCTCCTCGCGGGCAATATAAGGGATCACGAGGCGATATGCATCACTCCGCCGCCTTGCGGGCCTGGCGCACGCCGGATGCGATGGAGCCGACGAGACCGGTGACCGCGCTGACGGTTCCGGCTGTCGCCTTGCCTTCAGTATCCAGCGAGGCCTTCAGCGCCTCGACCAGGGCCGAGCCGACGACGACGGCATCCGCGCCGCGGGCCACCGCGCTCGCATGGTCGGCGTTCTTCACGCCGAAGCCGACGGCCACCGGCAGGTCCGTGTGCCGCTTGATCCGCGCCACCGCTTCGGCGGTCTTGCCGAAATCCGGGGTCGCCGCGCCGGTAATGCCGGTGATGGAGACGTAATAGACGAAGCCCGACGTGTTGCCGAGCACCGTCGGCAGGCGCTTGTCGTCGGTGGTCGGGGTTGCCAGGCGGATGAAGTTGAGGCCCGCCTTCAGCGCGGGAATGCAGAGCTCGGCATCCTCCTCCGGCGGCAGGTCGACCACGATCAGCCCGTCGACGCCGGCTGCCCTGGCGTCGGTGAGGAAGCGCTCCACGCCGTAGATGTAGATGGGGTTGAAATAGCCCATCAGGACGATCGGCGTCGCCTGGTCGCCCTCGCGGAACCAGGCGATGTCCTCCAGCGTCTTCTTCAGCGTCTGGCCGCCCGCCAGCGAGCGCAGCCCGGCCGCCTGGATGGCGGGGCCGTCGGCCATGGGGTCTGTGAAGGGCATGCCGAATTCGACGACGTCGGCGCCCGCCGCGGGCAGGCCCTTCAGGATGGCCCGCGCCGTCTCGCGGTCGGGGTCGCCGGCCATGACATAGGTGACGAGGCCGGCGCGGCCTTCGCGCGCGAGGTCGGCGAAGCGGGTGTCGAGGCGGGTGGTCACAGCTTGGTTCCCAGCATTTCGGCGACCTGGGGCACGTCCTTGTCGCCGCGTCCGGAGAGGTTGACCACCATCAGGTGATCCTTCGGCTTGGTCGGGGCGAGTTCGGCGACCTTGGCCATGGCATGGGCGCATTCCAGCGCGGGAATGATGCCCTCGACCTTCGACATGAGCTGGAAGGCCTCCAGCGCCTCGTCGTCCGTGGCCGAGAGATAGGTGACGCGGCCGATGTCGTTCAGCCAGGAATGCTCCGGTCCGATGCCCGGATAGTCGAGGCCGGCGGAGATCGACTGGCCCTCCTGGATCTGCCCGTCATCGTCCATGAGGAGATAGGTCCGGTTGCCGTGCAGGACGCCCGGCTTGCCGCCTGAGATCGAGGCGGCGTGCAGCTTGTCCAGGCCGTGGCCGGCCGCCTCCACGCCGTAGATCTCGACGGAGGGATCTTCGAGGAAGGGGTGGAACAGGCCGATGGCGTTGGAGCCGCCGCCGACGCAGGCGATGAGGCTGTCGGGAAGCCGGCCCTCGGCCTCCTGCATCTGCTGGCGCGTCTCCTCGCCGATCACAGACTGGAAGTCCCGCACCATGGCCGGATAGGGATGGGGACCCGCGACCGTGCCGATGCAGTAGAAGGTCGTCTCCACATTCGTGACCCAGTCGCGCAGAGCCTCGTTCATGGCGTCCTTGAGCGTCTTGGCGCCGGACTGGACGGGCACGACGGTGGCGCCCAGCATCTTCATGCGGAAGACGTTCGGCGCCTGCCGCGCGACGTCGACCGCGCCCATATAGACGATGCACTCGAGGCCGAAGCGGGCGCAGAGCGTCGCGGTGGCGACGCCGTGCTGGCCGGCGCCGGTCTCGGCGATGATGCGCTTCTTGCCCATGCGGCGGGCGAGCAGGATCTGGCCGAGGACGTTGTTCACCTTGTGGGAGCCGGTGTGGTTCAGCTCCTCGCGCTTCAGGTAGATCTTGGCGCCACCGAAATGCTCGGTCAGCCGCTCCGCGAAATAGAGCGGCGAGGGGCGGCCGATGTAATGGGTACGGTGGCTCGCCATCTCCGCCACATAGGCGGGATCGTTGCGCGCCTCGCGATAGGCGCGTTCGAGCTCCAGGATGTTCGGCATCAGCGTCTCGGCGACGAAGCGGCCGCCATAGATGCCGAACCGGCCGTTCTCGTCCGGTCCCGACCGGAACGAATTGGGCTTCAGCGGAGCGTTCATACCCGTTCTCCTTCGCCCTGCGCAGAGCGGGCGGCGGCCACGAAGGCCCTGATCCTGTCCGGGTCCTTGCGGCCCGGCGCGCTTTCCACGCCCGAAGATACGTCGACGCCGGACAATCGGGTCAGCCGCACGGCCTCCGCCACATTGCCGGGATGGAGGCCACCGGAAAGCATGACCGGGCGGCCGGGGTCAAGGCCGGCCACGAGGCGCCAGTCGAATGTCAGTCCGTTTCCGCCCGGCAGGGCCTCCGCCGTCTTCGGCGGCTTGGCATCGACCAGCAGGATGTCGCTCACCGCGGCATAGGAGCCGATATCCGCGAGATCGTCGGCATCGGCGACGCCCAACGCCTTCATGACGGGCCGGCCGAAGGCGGTGCGCACGGCCGCCACCCGCTCGGGGTTTTCCTCGCCGTGGAGCTGGAGCACGTCCGGCGCGACGCTCGCGACGATCGCCTGAAGATCCTCGTCCGGGGCATTGACGGTGAGCGCCACCACCCGTGCCCGGCCGGCGACCCGGTCGGCGAGAGCCCGTGCCGACTCGAGGGACAGGTGGCGGGGGCTCTTCGGGAAGAAGACGAGGCCGATCATGTCGGCGCCGGCCGAGACGGCGGCGTCGATGGCGTCCGGCGTGGTGACGCCGCAGATCTTGACCAGCAGGGACATGGGTCTGTCTTAGACGGGCAGGGACCGCCACACCAGCATGGCGGCGGCGAGATCTTCCAGTGCCGTGCCCACCGACTTGAACAGGGTGATCTCCTCGGCCGAATAGCGGCCCTGATGGATCCCGCGGGTGAGGTCGAACAGGTCCGCCTTCACGTCGCCCTCGCCGATGACGCCGCGGCGGATCGGATCGACGATGTCTCCCGCCTCCTTCAGGCCGCCCGTGCGGGTGTCGACGAAGAGGCTGGCGCGTGTCACTGCGGCGTCGTCCGCCTCGCGCATGGCCGGCGTGTAGCCGCCCACGAGGTCGAGATGGGCGCCGGGCTTCAGCCAGTCGCCGGAGACGATGGGATTGGAGGAGATGGTGGCGCAGGTGACGATGTCAGCCTCCTCCACCGCCGCTTGCAGGTCGCCGGCGACGGAGATGCTGACCCCCGGCACGGTGCGGCCGAGCCCCTCGGCAAGGGCGTTCGCCTTCTCGCGCGAACGGTTCCACAGGGTCACGTGGCGGATGGGCCTTATCGCCGCATGGGCGCGGATGAGGTGGGGAGCGAGGGCGCCGGCCCCGACCATCACCATGTGCGAGGCGTCGGGCCGCGACAGGTAGCGCGAGGCAAGGGCGCTGGCGCAGGCGGTGCGCCAGACCGTCAGCATGGTGCCGTCGAGAATGGCGAGCGGCGCGCCGGTCTCGCCGTTGCACAGCACATAGCTGCCGTAGATCGACGGCAGGCCCTTCGCGCCGTTGCCGGGGTAGACCGAGACGAGCTTGGTGCCGACGTAGGCGCCTTCGCCGGGCGGCGTCCAGGCTGGCATCAGCAGCAGCATGGCCTCCGGCACGCCCGCCACCTGCGGGATCGGGTGGTGATGGCGCAGCGGCACGGTGACATCGGAGCGGAAGGCGTCGGCCAGGGCGTCCACCAGCGCCGGATAGGACAGGGCGGCGGCGATTTCGGCGGCGGAAATGATGCGCATGGAGGATGTCAGGCAGCCGGGCGGTTCAGGAACGCGACGGCGCCGCCGGGCGGCGTCTCGCGGCGGGCGAGGTCGGCCCGGAGCCTGTCGGCCTCGCTGCGCGTGGCGGCGAGTTCGCTCTCGGCGGCGCGGCAGCGCTTGCGGTAGCGCCCCTGCTTCCACCACACGGCGAAACCGCCGATGGCCACCCCGACGATCATCGACAGGATGACCACGGCGAAGAGCGGCACTGAGAAGGCGAGGGCGGACGTGCCCCGCGAGAAGGGGTCGAGCGACAGGGTGACCGGCGCCCGGTTGGCGACGGCCAGCACCACGGCGATCAGGGCGATGGGGACGAGGAAGAGCCAGTTGACGATGCGCCGGACCATGGTCAGGCGCCCTTGTTCAGACGCTCGCGCATCTCCTTGCCGGTCTTGAAGAACGGCACGACCTTGTCCTCGACCTCGACATGCTCTCCGGTGCGCGGGTTGCGGCCGACGCGGGCGCTGCGCGCCTTCACCGAGAAGGCGCCGAAGCCGCGCAGCTCGACCCGGTCGCCGCGGGCGAGTGCCCCGACGATCTCGTCGAGGATCGCGTTGACGATGTTCTCGACGTCGCGCTGGTAGAGCTGGGGGTTCTGCTCGGCGATCTTCTGCACAAGTTCGGACTTGATCATGGTGCCCGCACCCCCGAGGAGCGCTCCCGTTTGAATTTTGCGAAATCTGTCATGGGGTTGGAGGCTGCCAGAGTGCCAGCAGGCCGTCAAGCGAGGAGCGCTCGATCTGCGTTGCCAGCGCCGAGCTGCGGATGCGCTCGGCCCAGTCGGCGAGGCCCGCGGCCTCCGCCAGGCTGCCCGAGACGCTGCGGAGCCAGGACAGGTTGGTCTCGCTCGCCGGGCGATGCAGTTGCACCCGCATGCTCGTCGGGACCCCCTTCGTGGCGAGCCAGGCGCGCGCCTCCGGCTCGCCGCCGCTCTGGTCGGTGAGGCGCAGGTCGAGCGCCCGGCGGCCGACGAAGACGCGGCCGTCGGCAACCGTCCGCAACTGCTCGTCGCTGAGCCCGCGGCGCTCCTTCACGATGCGCTGGAACCAGTCGTAGCTGTCGGTGATGATTTCCCTGAGGGCGGCGAGCGCCTCCGGGCTCGTCGGCTCGACGCCGCTCGGCATGGCCTTGAGCGGCGAGGAGCGGATCGCCTCGACGCGCACGCCGAGCGTGTCCAGCAGCCTGACGACGTTGGGAAACTGGGCCACCACTCCGATCGAGCCGGCGATCGAGGTCTCGCGGGTGACGATATGGTCCGTGCCGATGGCGGCGATATAGCCGCCGGAGGCGGCGGTGCCCTCGACCACCGCCACTGTCGGCTTGGCGGCGGCGACGCGGCGGATGGCGGTGTAGAGCGCTTCCGAGCCCGCCACCGTGCCGCCGGGGGAATCGATGGTCACGATCACCGCCCGCACGTTGCGGTTTCGGCCGAGCGCCTCGATGGTGCGGACAAGATTGGCGTTCTGGGTGATGACGCCCTTTACCTCGACGCGGGCGACATGCTGGAGCGGCGCCACCCAGCCGAAGCGCTGGGCTCCCGCCAGTCCCGCCACGGCGACGGCGACGATGACCGCGAAGACGCTGAGGGCGCGCCAGAACGTCACCTTGCGGCGCAGGAGGCGGCGGTCCAGCACGGCGTCGGTCTCGAGCGGCATGTCGCGAGGCTCCCTGTGGCAACCGGTCAGCCCTGTGGGCGAGGTTCAGGTAGCCTCGCCCATGCCGGAGCGCAAGCGAGAGATGGCCGTGGAGAGACGGGAAGGCCGCGGCGAAGCCCGCCGCGGCGGGGCGCGATCAGCGCGCGCGGGAGCGCTGCCGGGCCCGGTTTCCCGGCCGCTGGCGGTAGATCATGATGGCGCTGACGATCGCCAGGCCGACGCCGCAGACGATGGCGGTGGGATAGAGCGCCGACATCGCGACGATGTAGCTCAGCGGCTCGCTGTCATAGTCGAAGTCGATGGCCGGCCGGCGGCGTCCGCCGAAGGCGAAGACGCCGTCGAGCCAGGCGGTGCGGAGCTGCACGAAGCTGTAGAGGGCGAGAGCAATGCCGCCGACGACGCCGAACAGCGCCGTCAGGAGAGTCGCGAGGGGTCCGAGACGACGGGCTTCGTCAGGCCGGTTCATCGACATCGCCTTTCATCTGGCTCCCGGGCACGGACACGGGAGGCTCGGTTGAACGCGCACAGCCATGTTATATGCGATGCTAATCGTTAACACGCAATGACCGGAGTGCCCCATCGATGGCATTCACGATTTCGCGTGCGGCGGCGGCCGGATCCGGGGCCGCCGTGATGGGCCGGCCGACCACCAGCCGGTCGGCGCCGCCGCGGATGGCATCCTCGGGGGTGACGACGCGCTTCTGGTCGCCGCCGTCGGCCCCGGCGGGGCGGATGCCCGGCGTCACCAGCTCCACCTTCTTCGGGATGCCGATGGCCCTGAGATGGGCCGTCTCCTGCGCCGAGCAGACGATGCCGTCGACGCCGATGGCCGCCGCCTGCTGCGCCTTCTGCGGCACCAGAGTCGCCACCGTTCCGGCATAGCCCGCCTCGGCGCAGTCGGCGTCGTTCCACGAGGTCAGGATGGTCACGGCGAGGATCTTCAGGCCCGATCCGCCGCGCCCCTGCACCGCCGCGCGCATGGTCTGCGGATAGGCGTGCACGGTGAGGTAGTGCGCGCCCGTGCGCGCGATGGCCTCAACGCCCTCGCGCACCGTGTTGTCGATGTCGTGCAGCTTGAGGTCGAAGAAGATCGTCTTGCCCGACGCGGCGAGTTCGCGCCCGAAGCCGATGCCGTCGGAATAGCCTAGCCGATAGCCGATCTTGTAATGCGTCACCGTGTCCCCGAGCAGCGAGACGAGCCGTTCCGCCTCCCCGAGGCTCGGAAGGTCGAGCGCGACGAACAGCTTGTCGCGTGGATCGGCGGAGGAGAAGGGCGACATCAGGCGAAGCTCCGGGCTTTGGCGACGAGCGATTCACAGCAGGCCTTCAGCATGCCGCGGGTTCGCTCGTCCTTGAGGCTGCCGTCCTCCTCGAAGGCCTGGTGCGCGCTGGCGACCGCGCAGCTCTCCGGGATGACCAGGGCGCCGCAGCCGATCTCCAGCACCTGCCGCGTCGCCATATGCGAGCGGAAGCCGCCATAGCCCCCCGGCGAGGCCGAGCCGAGGGCGAAGACGCGGCCGTGATAGGCAGCGAGCGGTTTCTCGCCCGCCTCCTTCACCCGGCTCACCCAGTCGATGGCGTTCTTGAGCAGCGGGGTGACGCCGGCATTGTATTCCGGCCCGGCGATGAAGATGCCCTGGTGGGCGCAGAACTGGCGCTTCAGCTTCAGCGCCGGCTCGGGAATGCCTTCGGAGGCTTCGAGGTCGCCGTCATAGAGCGGCAGCGGATAGTCGGCGAGCGAGATCAGCGACACGTCGACGTCGAGCCGGCCGAGTTCGGAGGCCGCCGCCGCTGCGAGACGGGTGTTGAAGGACCCTGACCGGATCGAGCCCGAGAAGACGAGGATGCGGACCATGGCGAGCCTCCCGATGTGGGTCGCCACGGCTTCTAGCGGCCGCTGCCGGCGGCGTAAACGGCTATTCCGCCGGGCGCGCCTTGGCCGCCTTCGCCGCCTCCTGGCTCGCTTCCGCCTGGCGGATCACGGCCATGCTCTCCTTCAGGTGGTCGAGCGAGGTATGGCCGCTCGCCAGTTCCCGGACGGCGATGATCAGCAGCGCCAGGACGAAGGGCACGATGAAATAATAGAGGCGGAACAGGATGAAGGCGGCGACCACCGCCTCCGCCGTGAAGCCGAGCGGCGGCAGGGCGACCAGCAGCGTTGCCTCGAAGGCGCCCGCCGCGCCGGGCGCGTGGGTGGCGAAGCCGAGCAGCATGGCCGAGCAGAAGATGACCGCCACGGCGACGAAGGGCGCCGGCGGCGCGTTGGGCATGGCCATCAGGAGCACGTAGAGGATCATGGCGGTGCAGGAGAGGTCGACGATGCCGATGACCATCTGCAGGCCGGTCAGCTTCGCGCTCGGCAGCTTGACCACCCAGGCGCCCGAGCCGAACTGGCGCGGCACCGAGACGAAGATCAGCCAGCCGATGAGGGCGGCGAGCACCACCACGCCGACGATGCGCACGGTGCCGCCGCCGATGCCGAAGGGCTGGACCACCGGTGTCACCACCCAGGGCTCCAGCACGAAGCCGAGGCCCAGCACGGTCGCATTGCCGAGCCAGAAGGTCAGGCCGGCGATGAAGCAGATCTTCACCACCTGCGGGCCGGTGATCTTGTAGCGTGAATAGACGAGATAGCGCACCACGGCGGCCGTGAAGACGGTGGCGCCGAGATTGTGGGCGATGGAGTAGCTGGTGAAGGAGCCGACGGCGCAGGCGGGGTAGGGGATGTCCTCGCGGCCGATCGTGCGGGTGGCGAAATAGTCGTAGACGGTCAGGGTCGCATAGGCTGCGGCGGCGAAGAAGCCGGCCAGCAGCAGCGTGGCGGGGCCGATCTGGCCGATAGCCTCCCAGACTTTCGCCCAGTCGATCACGCGGAGCTTGGTGAAGAGCACGTATCCGGCCGTGGCGAGCATGGCGAGGGCGACCACGAGCAGGATCTTCTTCAGGCCGATCCGGTCGCGCAGGAATTCCACGATTGTCTTGATCAAGAGCGCTCTCGCCACGCGTTCCGGCGCGAAGTCTCCGCGCCCATCATCAGCCACCTAGCAGAGGCCGTGTATCCGGAATATGTCGCCGGACATCGGGAGAAACCCTTAACGGCCTCCACGGGCGCGCCGCCAGCCCCGGATGTAGTGGCGGGCCGCGCAAAGTCCATCGGACAGATTGTCCTATTGCAGGAAAGGATTGGTCTTCCGCTCGCGCTCCAGCGTCGTCGCCGGGCCGTGGCCGGGCAGCACGGTGAAGTCGTCTCCGAGCGGCAGGATCTTCTCCTTGATGCCGCGGATCAGCAGGTCGTGGTTGCCGCCGGGAAGGTCGGTGCGCCCGACCGAGCCCTGGAAGACCGTGTCGCCGACCAGCGCGAATTCCGACGGCGCGTGGACGAAGACGACGTGGCCGGGTGCGTGGCCCGGCACGTGCAGGACGTCGAAGGTGAGGCCGCCGACGGTCACCGTGTCGCCCTCCTTCAGCCAGCGGGTCGGCGTCACCGGCCGCACGCCGGGAAGGCCGAAGCGCTGCGCCTGTGCCGTGAGGTTGGCGAGCAGCGGCGCGTCGTCCTCGTGCGAGCCCTCGATCGGGATCGACAGCAGCTCGGCGAGTTCGGCGGCGCCGCCGGCATGGTCGATATGGCCGTGGGTCAGCAGGATCTTCTCCGGCGTCACCTTGAGATCGGCGATGGCGCCCTGGATCCGCGGCAGGTCCCCGCCGGGGTCGACCACGGCTGCCTTCATCGTGTCGGCGTCCCAGACGATGGAGCAGTTCTGCTCGAACGGTGTCACCGGAACGATCGCAACCTTCAACGTGGCCATGAGGACCTCCTGTCCAGTTTCGCTTAGCCGCGCCGGGGCGGAGCCGCAACCCGTCCAGGGCCCTGACAGATTCTGAAATAGAAGTTTATTGCGCCGCAGCAATTCACTGTCTATAAGCGCCGGGCCAAGTCTCTTCCCATGAATATGCGCGGTCAGTCGTCACGAGGTGACGCATCCGGTGCGGGATGAGGTTCCGATAGTCGCTTCCTGTTCGAACAGGGCGGCTGATCTTACTTAGGACAACAAAAAACCATGATTGATCCACGCGCGAAAGCGTATCGCATGTCCATTCGCTATGCAGGCATTGCTGGCGTGATGTCGCTGATGCTGTCGGCCCCCGCCCTCGCCAGTGACACCGACCGCGGCAATGCCAGCTGGGCGACGCTCTATGCGAGCGGCCAGGCGCCCGTGTCGGCCGGCCCCGCAGCGGCGGGTCCCGCCGCCCCGGCCGCCCCGGCAGCCTCGGCCGTCGCCACGGAAATGAGTTCGATCCGCAGCCGCATCACCGAGGTCGCGGCGCGCCACGGCGTGCCGGCCGGCCTCGCCCTCGCGGTTGCGCGGGTGGAGAGCAACATGCGCTGCCAGGCGCGAGGACGGGCTGGCGAGCTCGGCCCGCTGCAGATCAAGCCGGCCACGGCCCGGGGCCTCGGCTACAGCGGCCCGGCCTCGGCGCTCAATTCCTGCGGCGCCGGCCTTGAATGGGGCATGCGGCACCTGGCGGTGGCCTACAAGCGCTGCGGCTCGGCCGCGGGCGCGGCCGCCCTGCACAACCGGGGCCTCGCCGCCGCCTGTTCGCGCACCGCCTATTCCCACCGCGTCACCCGGCTCATGGCGAGCCTCTGAGGCTCGCTCAGACCGCCCATGCAAATGAAAACGGCCGCCCCACCGGGCGGCCGTTCTCGTATCAGGGCCCTGACGCCGGCGGGTCTCCCCGCCGGCAGAGGCTCACTTCTTGTCGCCGGTGCGCGCCTTGAGGGCCGCGCCCAGGATGTCGCCGAGCGAAGCACCCGAGTCGGCCGAGCCGAACTGGGCCATGGCTTCCTTCTCCTCGGCCACTTCCAGCGCCTTGATCGACACCTGGACCTTGCGGGCCTTGCGGTCGAACATGGTGACGCGGGCGTCGAGCTTCTCGCCGGGGGCGAAACGCTCCGGACGCTGGTCGGCACGATCGCGCGCCAGCTCGTTGCGCTTCACGAAGGCGGTCAGGTCGGTGCCGACGAGCTTCACGTCGATGCCGCCTTCCTTCACCTCGACCACCTCGCAGGTGACGATCTGACCCTTGCGGATCTCGCCGGCATCGGCGAAGGGATCGCCGCCGACCTGCTTCAGGCCGAGCGAGATGCGCTCCTTCTCCACGTCGACGTCGAGGACCTGGGCGCGCACGATGTCGCCCTTCTTGAACTCCTCGATGACCTGCTCGCCCGGACGGTTCCAGTCGAGATCGGACAGGTGGACCATGCCGTCCACGTCGCCCTCCAGGCCCAGGAACAGACCGAACTCGGTCTTGTTCTTGACCTCGCCCTCGACGACGGCGCCGATCGGGTACTTCTCGATGAAGGCTTCCCACGGATTCTGCAGGGTCTGCTTGAGACCCAGCGAGATGCGCCGCTTGGAGCTGTCGACCTCGAGCACCGACACCTCGACCTCCTGGGAGGTGGAGACGATCTTGCCCGGATGGACGTTCTTCTTGGTCCAGCTCATCTCGGAGACGTGGATGAGGCCCTCGATGCCCGGCTCCAGCTCCACGAAGGCGCCGTAGTCGGTGATGTTGGTGACGCGGCCCTTGAACTTGGCGTTGATCGGGTACTTGGCCTCGATTCCCTGCCACGGATCGTCCAGCAGCTGCTTCATGCCCAGCGAGATGCGGTGCGTCTCGTGGTTGATCTTGACGATCTTCACCTTCACGGTCTGGCCGATCGTCAGCACCTCGGACGGGTGGTTGACGCGGCGCCAGGCGATGTCGGTGACATGCAGCAGGCCGTCGATGCCGCCGAGGTCCACGAAGGCGCCGTAGTCGGTGATGTTCTTCACCACGCCGTCGATGACCTGACCCTCTTCTAGGTTCTGGACGAGCTCGTGACGCTGCTCGGCGCGGGTCTCTTCGAGAACCGTGCGGCGCGACACGACGATGTTGCCGCGGCGGCGGTCCATCTTCAGGATCTGGAACGGCTGCGGCGAGTTCATCAGCGGGCCGACGTCGCGGATCGGGCGGATGTCGACCTGGCTGCGCGGCAGGAAGGCCACGGCGCCGTCGAGATCGACCGTGTAGCCGCCCTTGACGGTGTTGAAGATCGTGCCGGTGACCTTCTCGTTGGCGTTGAACGCCTTCTCGAGCTTGACCCAGCTTTCCTCGCGGCGCGCCTTGTCGCGCGTGATGACGGCCTCGCCGAGGGCGTTCTCGACGCGCTCGAGATAGACCTCGACCTCGTCGCCGATCTTGATCTCGCCTTCACGGCCGGGGCCGGTGAATTCCTTCAGGGCCACGCGGCCCTCGGTCTTCAGGCCGACGTCGATGATGGCGAGATCCTTCTCGATCCCGACGACGATGCCCTTGACCACCGAGCCTTCGTTCATCTCGGTCTTGCCGAAGCTCTCGGCGAGGAGCGCGGCGAAATCGTCGCGGGAGGGGTTCATGCTGTTGGCGCTTGCCATACGTTGATCGTCCTTAGGTCGGCCCGTTGATGCGCCGGGGGTGGAAGAGGCCGCCGGCTCCGCACGGGCCGGACGAGGGGCTGAAATCGCGTCCGGACGCGGCCGAAGACGGCTCGCGGGCGCAACCCAGGCGGAAGGCGGCTTGGATGTCTATTGGGCGGATCGCGCCGGAGCCGGCAGCGGACCCCGTCCTGAGGCGGCGGCCCGTCGGGGGCCACGGCGAGGACGCGAGGCGGGCGAGGACGCCTGGCGCCCGGCCCGGGCGGAGGTCATCCGCCACGCGATGCCGGCAGGTCCGACCGGTAGCCGATCTGCCGAATGTGGGGGCAATACAGGAAATGGCACCGCGCGACAAGCGGCGTGGCGTCTCAGCCGCGCTTGCGGTCGAAGGTGAAGCGGTGCGATCGCTTCAGTTCCAGCACCAGGGCGACGAACTGCTGCGCCGACAGGATCTCCTCCTTGCCCGAGGGATAGGAGACGAAGAAGCGCGACTTGTCCGGATACATCAGCACGCGCGCCTCGAGCCGCGGCTCGGCGCCCGTCCCCGGTTCGGGGAGGGCGATGACGTCGCCCCACCTCACCCTGCGCTGTTCTGGAGGGGCTGCGACCAGGTCCAGTCCCAGCTCGGGATCGGGCTGGGCGGGCACCGGCTGGTCGGAGGACGGCGGACGGGTCATGGCCTTGGCCGGATGAGGACGGAGACAGCGACCGGTTTAGACACCCGGCAAGGTCCGCGCAACATGCCGGGGCGTGCGGAACGTGTTCCGGGCGCGCCCGGGGACATCCGATCGCCATCCGCGGTGTCAAGCTACCGGCTTGCTGAGGCCGGTGAGCTGGGAGGTGAGCCGCTCGATCGAGGCGGCTGCGTCGTCCAGCGTGTGGGCCAGCAGCGCCTCGCGCTGGTCGGCGCGCTCAACGATCACGGCGCGCGCCTCGCGGAGGGCGGTGAGCTCGGTCTCCGCCGCCTTCAGCCTTCGGCGCGTGTCGGCGAGTTCGTCGGCCACCATGATGGCCGCCATCACGGTCAGGCGGGTGTCGCCGATCTCGCCAAAGGCTCCCTTCAACTGGTCGACCTTGCCGTTCACCTCCGCCGCGAGTCTCAGGAGATGGTCCTCCTGCCCGTCGTCGCAGGCCATGCGGAAAGACCGGCCGTTGATCGTCACCGACACATGCGCCATGGCGGACCCTAGCTCTCGTAGCGGGCGAGGACGCCGCGGATGGCGTCCATGGTCAGGTCGAGCCGGCGCGCCACCTCGCGGTTGACCGATTCCAGCCCCGCCACGCGGTCGGCCGAACGGTCGAGGTCCTCCGCGAGGCGCGACCGGTCCGCCTGCAGCGCCTCCACCTGCTTGTGGACGACGGCCTGCTGGCGGTCGTTCTCCAGCTTGCGGGCGACTGCCGTCTCCAGCGCGGCGAGCGCCGTCTTCAAACGGGAGGCCGCCGTTTCGAGGCGTGATGGGCCTGTCGTGGGTCCCAAGCTCGGTCCTGCTTCGTCTGAGGGGGCCTGCCCCTCGCGCCCTGCGGCGCCGGCGGGCCGGCAGGGAACCTACGCGAGCCGGTCGAACAGCGTCAACGCCGCCGTCGCCCGTCCGCTTCGGCCCTCGGGGACGCTTCGGCAGGCCGATCCTGCCGACGGGGCCATTGACTCGGGGGCCGTCGCTGGTAGGACACCGGCCCGACGGCCCGGTGCCACGACTCCGGGCGAGTTTCCATCGCATGCGCGCCGTTTTCCGCCGAGGCGGCGCCGCAAGGAGCCGCTCCGATGCCCACCGACGCCCTGCCGCGCGCCCAGCACGACAAGCTCGCCAATGCCATCCGCACCCTCGCCATGGATGCGGTGGAGAAGGCGAAGTCCGGCCATCCCGGCATGCCCATGGGCACTGCCGACATCGCCACCGTGCTGTTCTCGCGATTCCTCAAGTTCGACGCGGCGAATCCGGCCTGGCCCGATCGCGACCGTTTCGTGCTCTCCGCCGGCCACGGCTCCATGCTCGTCTACGCGCTGCTCTATCTGACCGGCGCGCCGGAGATGACGCTCGACGAGATCAAGAACTTCCGCCAGCTCGGCTCGAAGACCCCGGGCCACCCCGAGAACTTCATCACCAAGGGCGTCGAGACCACCACCGGTCCTCTCGGCCAGGGCATCGCCACCGCCGTGGGCATGGCGCTCGCGGAGAAGATGCTTGCCGCAGAGTTCGGCAAGAAGGCGGTCGACCACTACACCTATGTCATCGCCTCCGACGGCGATCTCATGGAAGGCATCAGCCAGGAAGCCATCGCCATGGCGGGGCACTGGAAGCTGAACAAGCTCATCGTGCTCTTCGACGACAACGACATCTCCATCGACGGCCCGCTCTCCATCGCCGACTCGGTCGACCAGGTGAAGCGCTTCCAGGCCGCCGGCTGGCGCGCCGAGCGCGTCGACGGCCATGATCCCGGCGCCATCGCCGCCGCCATCGAGCGGGCGCAGAAGTCCGGCAAGCCCTCGCTCATCGCCTGCAAGACCGTGATCGGCTACGGCGCTCCGAAGAAGGCCGGCACCTCCAAGGCCCACGGCGAGCCGCTCGGCGTGGACGAACTCAAGGCCGCCAAGGAGAAGCTCGGCATCGCGCCCGAACCCTTCAGCATCGCTCCCGACGTGCTCGACGCCTGGCGCAAGATCGGCGCCCGCGGCGCCGCGGCGCGCAAGACCTGGGAATCGCTGTTCGGCACCCTGCCGCCGAAGAAGCAGGCCGAGTTCAACCGCCGCCTCGCCCACGAGCGGCCGGCCAAGCTCGCCAAGGCGCTCGCCGCCCACAAGAAGGCGCTTCTCGCCAATCCCCAGCACATCGCCACCCGCAAGTCGTCGGAGCTTGCCATCGAGGCCATCGTGCCGGCCATGCCGGAATTCCTCGCCGGCTCGGCCGACCTCACCGGCTCGAACAACACCAAGGCGAAGTCGGCGGTCGCCTTCTCGGCCAAGAACCCCAAGGGCCGCTACATCCATTACGGCATCCGCGAGCACGGCATGGCCGCCGCCATGAACGGCATTGCCCTGCACGGCGGCTTCGCGCCGAACGGCGCGACCTTCCTCGTCTTCACCGACTATTGCCGCCCCGCCATGCGCCTGTCGGCGCTGATGGGCACCGGCGTCGTCTATGTGATGACCCACGATTCCATCGGCCTCGGCGAGGATGGCCCGACGCACCAGCCGGTCGAGCACATCGCCGCGCTGCGCGCCATGCCCAACATGCGCGTCTTCCGCCCCTGCGACGCCATCGAGGTGGCCGAGTGCTGGGAGCTGGCGCTGAACCGCATCGACGGCCCCACCACCCTGGCGCTCACCCGCCAGAACCTTCCGCAACTGCGCACCGAGGTGAAGGCCAACCGCTCCGCCGCCGGCGCCTACGAACTCATGAAGGCCGAGGGCGGCAAGGCGCAGGTGACGCTCTTCGCCACCGGCTCCGAGGTCGAGGTCGCCGTCGGCGCCCGCAAGCTCCTCGCCGAGAAGGGCATCATCGCCCGCGTCGTCTCGGTTCCCTCGCTGGACCTCTTCCTCGAGCAGTCCGCCGAGATCCGCGAGACGGTGATCGGCGACGCGCCGGTGAAGGTCGCCATCGAGGCCGGCGTGCGCATGGGCTGGGACGCCGTGATCGGCAATGACGGCATCTTCGTCGGCATGGCCGGCTTCGGTGCCTCGGCGCCCTACAAGGAACTCTACAAGTATTTCGGCATTACGCCGGAGGCCACCGCCGAGGCCGTTCTGGCGCGGATCGGCTGATTTCGCCTTGGGATTGACGTGATTGGACGCCAGATCGCGGCGTCTGCCCGCTGAACGGGCCGCTCGGGATGAGGCGGGCCGCATGAAGGAGAGGAATTCCATGACCACCCGCGTGTTCATCAACGGTTTCGGCCGCATCGGCCGCAACGTCCTGCGCGCCATCGTCGAAGGCAAGCGCAAGGACATCGAGGTGGTCGGCATCAACGACCTCGGGCCGGTTGAGACCAATGCCCATCTGCTGCGCTTCGATTCCGTCCACGGCCGCTTCCCGGCCGAGGTCTCCGTCGACGGCGACACGATCGTCGTCGCCGGCAAGCGCATCAAGGTCACGGCCATCAAGGATCCGGCCGAGCTGCCGCACAGGGCGCTGAACGTCGACGTGGCGATGGAGTGCACCGGCATCTTCACCACCCGCGACAAGGCCGCCGCCCACCTCAAGGCCGGCGCCAAGCGCGTCCTCGTCTCCGCCCCCTGCGACGGCGCTGACCTCACCGTCGTCTACGGCGTCAACCACGAGGCGCTGACCAAGGACCACCTCGTCGTCTCCAACGCCTCCTGCACCACCAACTGCCTCGCGCCGGTGGCGAAGGTGCTCAACGACGCCGTCGGCATCGAGAAGGGCATGATGACGACGATCCATGCCTATACCGGGGACCAGCCGACGCTCGACACCATGCACAAGGATCTCTACCG
>JAEZGJ010000017.1 GCA_023416965.1 Pseudomonadota bacterium
GGACAGGAACAGTCGATGCCGCTCACGCGCCGGGCCGCGATGGCCCTCCTCCTCGCCACGGCCGCCCACGCGGGGCGGCCGCAGCCCTTGCTCGCCCAGGCTGGCTATCCCCCGCCGGCGCCCGGTATGGCTCCACCGACCTTCGGCGACCCCACACGCCAGCATTTCGAAATCCTGCGCCAGCAGGAGAACGACCGGCGCTCCTTCGAGACCTTCCAGCGCGGCCAGCAGCGCGAAACCGACCGTAACCTCGAGATCTTGCGTCGCCAGCAGCGCGAGCAGCAGCGGATCCGCGACGCCGACAGGGCGGCGGGCCGGGCGGCGGACGAGGCGCGTACCGCTCCTGGCCGTCAGATCCAGGGTCGGCCCGCCCGCCGGCCGCTCACCGAGGCCGAGCGCGAGCGCATCAACCGCGCGGCGAGGCGCTCCGGCTCCACCGGCACGCCCTCCATCATCATCGAGGACGGGCCGCGCCGCCGGCGCTGAGGTCCCGGCGGATCTCCTGGGCGCGATGGTATTCGCACCGCAAAAGAGCCACGATCGCTGCGGAACCTGAACCTCCATGTCCCGCACCCGCCTCGTCCTCGTCTCAATCGTTTGCGCCCTGGTCGGCTGCGCCGCTCTGGCCACCTTCTGGTACAACCGGCCGACGACGGTCACCATCGCGGTGGGGCCCTCCGGATCGGAAGCGGCCCGGCTGATCGACGCCTTCCGCCTCGCCCTGCAGCGCGAGCGCTCCAGCGTGCGCCTCCGACTGGTCTCCTCCGACTCGCCCTCCGACAGCGCCGCCCGGCTGGAACGCGAGGACGTCGATTTCGCCATCGTCCGGGCCGACATCTCCATGCCGCCCTCGGCCATGGTCGTCGCCGTCTGGCAGCGCAATCCGGTGATCCTCTCCGCTCCCGCCACGGCCGGCATCGAGCGCTGGACCGATCTCGGCGGCAAGACGATCGGGGTCATGGGGCGCGGCGTCGGCTACAACATCCGACTGATCCAGACCATCCTGCGCGAGCACGGCGTCCAGCCCTCTTCCGTGCGCATGGTCGAGGTCCTGCCCTGGGAAACCGCGGACATCTTCCGCAAGAAGCAGATCGAGGCACTGGTCACGGTCGGCCCGCCCTCCTCCAAGCCGGTGGCCGATGCGCTGTCGGGCCTGGTGCGCGAGACGCCTGACGGCAAGGTGGTCCTCGTTCCCGTCCGCGAGGCCGAGGCGGTGGCCGATCGCGTCTCCTTCCTGGAATCCATGGACGTGATCGCCGGGTCCTTCGGCTCCAACCCGCCGCGCCCGGCCGAGAACTTCCCGACCCTCGGCGTCGTCCATTATCTCGTCGCGCGCCGCGGGGTCGATGATGCGGTCGCCTCCGAGTTCACCCAGCAGCTCTTCACGTTGCGCCCGGCGCTCGCCGCCCAGCATCCTGCAGCCAACCGGCTGGAAGTGCCGGATACGGAGAAGGGCTCCTCCGTCCAGGTCCATCCCGGCGCGCTCGCCTATCTCACCGGCGAGCAGAAGACCTTCGTCGAGAAATACAGCGATTACCTCTATCTGGCGATCTTCGGCCTCTCCCTCGGCGGTTCGGCCATCGCCGGTATCCTCGGCTATTTCGGCCTCGGACGCCGCGAGAAGGATCCCGGCCATCTGCCCGAAGTTCTGCTGCTTTTGCGCCAGGCGCGGGCCACCGACGACAACGACGTGCTCGACGAGATTGCTCGACGCGCCGACGACATCTTCGTCGAATCGATCGAGGCGTCGAAGCGTCCTGATTTCGATTCCAGCCAGTTCGCCACGCTTACCCTCGCCCTCGACCGTCTCAACGCCTCCATCGCCGACCGGCGCCGCGCCATCGCCATGATGGAGGATGTCGAGGAGGAGGAGGAACAGCCCCCCGCACCCGTCGCGGTGACCGTCGCCCGGGGGTGACGAGCCGGGCCTGCAAAGCTATAGGATCGGTCCGTCGCCGCTGAGGAGGACCGTGGTGGTAGCGCCCCGGATGGAAAGCCGGACGAGTTCGATCGAGGAGGCCTGCATCGCCAAGGGCATGCGGATGACCGATCAGCGCCGCGTCATCGCTAGGGTCATCGAGGCGGCAGCCGACCATCCCGACGTCGAGGAACTGCACCGCCGGGCGGCTTCCGTCGATTCGAACATCTCGCTCTCCACCGTCTACCGCACGGTGAAGCTGTTCGAGGATTCCGGCATCATCACCCGCCATGCCTTCGGCGACGGCCGGGCCCGCTACGAGACCATTCCCGAGGCCCATCACGACCACCTGATCGACCTCAGGTCGGGCCGCGTGGTGGAGTTTCAGTCCGAGGAGATCGAGCGCCTGCAGGCCGAGGTCGCCCGCAAGCTCGGTTACCGCCTGGTCGACCATCGCCTCGAACTCTATTGCGTGCCGCTCGATGAAGAATCCTGACAGGCCGGGCACCGAATTCGGCCGCGGCGGCCCCAGCGTCTTCGATACGATTCGCGCCCTGGTCTGGCTCGCCCTGATCATTGCCGCCGCGCTGGTCCTGCTCCCCGCGCAGATGATCGCCCACGGTCTCGGCCTCTCCGCAAGGCGCACCATCCCGATCCTCTTCCATCGCATCGTGCTGAGGGCGCTCGGCGCCAGAATCACCGTACGCGGCGAGCCGACCTCCCATCGCCCCGCCCTCTTCGTGCCCAACCACGTCTCGTGGATGGACATCATGGTGCTCGGCGCCTTCGCCCCTCTCTCCTTCGTCGCCAAGGCCGAGATCGCAACCTGGCCGCTCTTCGGCTATTTCGCCCGGCTGCAGCGCTCCATCTTCGTCGACCGCGAGCGCCGCCACACCACCTCCCGCACGGCGGAGGAGATGATCGCGCGCATGCGCGAGGGCGAGCCCGTGGTCCTTTTCGCCGAGGGCACCTCCTCCGACGGCAACCGTGTCCTGCGCTTCCGGCCCGCCCTGGTGGGGGCCGCCGAGAGCCTGTCGCGGGCCACCGGCGAGACGGTCTGGATCCAGCCCATCGCCCTTGCCTATCGCCGCATCAACGGCCTGCCCGCGGGCCGCCAGCACCGCCCCCGCGTCTCCTGGGTCGGTGACATCGAGCTGGTGCCGCATGCCTGGGCGCTGCTCAAGGACGGCGCCGTCGATGTCGATCTCATCTTTGGCAATCCCGTGCCCTTCGATCCAAGCGCCGACCGCAAGGCCATCGCCCACTTCCTCGAACAGCGCGTGCGCGGCCTGCATGCCTCCGCCCTGACCGGCAAGGAGGAGAACCTGCCGCCCCTCGCCGCTCTCTGACGGCCGCGGTCCGGCTCAGCCGAGGCCGAGCTGGCCGATCATGGCGTCGAGCGTTTCGGCGGGAATGGCCATCACGTCCGGCAGCGCCGTCCAGACCAGCCACGCCTCGACCGGCCGGCCCGGTACGATCTCCGCCAGCAGCGCGCGGTAGATGGCGAGCTGCGCCAGATAGGCCTCCGGCACGTCGTCGAGGCGGAGGGGCGCCGGGACATTGGTCTTGAAGTCGGCGATGATAACCCGCTCCGGCGTCACCAGGAGCCGGTCGATCTGGCCGGACACAGGCTTGCCCCCGAGCCGCCCGGCGACCGGCACCTCGGCCCGGCTTCCCGGCCCGAACAGGTCCGCGACACGCGGATCGGTCATCACGCGCATCGCCTCCTCGGCGACCCTTGCGGCCGCTTCGTCCTCGATGTCGCTCTGCGCCGCGAGGAAGCGGCCCGCCGCCTCCGCGCGCCGCTCGAAGGGCAGGTCGGGCAGCGACTGCAGCAGCCGGTGGATCACGGTGCCGCGGCGCATCGCCGCCTCGCGGGTCATCAGCGCTTCGTGCGAGCGGGCCGGGCCCGCCTCGCCGGCGAAGCCGGACGGGGTGAGCG
>JAEZGJ010000103.1 GCA_023416965.1 Pseudomonadota bacterium
CCGCCACCCCCCCGCCGGCCCCGGCAGAGCCCGCAGCGGGGGACCTCGCCGGTGACCTGCCGCAGCTCGAGGCGCCGTTCGCCGAGGCGCCGCCGCGGCGTTTCGAGGGGCGGGCCTATTCGGACACGCGCTATATCGTCGGGCGAAAGGCGCATTACCCGACCGTCCGGCGCCTCGCGGCGGCCATGCGCGTGCCGATCGACCTTGCCGACGCCGTGGTCATGGTGGAGAGCGCCTACGACCCGCACGCGGTCGGCCTCGTGGACGACATCGGCCTGATGCAGGTCCGCCCGTCGATCGCGCGCCAGCTCGGTTTCGACGGCACGATCCAAGATCTGTTCGAGCCGGAGACCAATATCCGCCTCGGCGTCACCTATCTCGCCGGCGCCTGGGAGCGCTCGGGGGGCAACCTGTGCCAGGCGCTGATGAAGTACCGCGCCGGCTGGGACGAGACCGAAATGAGCGCACTGTCCCTCGAATATTGCCGGCGGGCGGTCGTCCATCTCAACGCCATCGGCTCGCCGCTGGCGCGCGGGGTGACAGTTCCCACGGGCGCGGAGACGCCGCCGCCCGGCCAGCGGTCCACCAGCCGGTTCAACTGGCAGAACCACGAAAAGCGAATCGAGCAGATCGAGCAGCGCTTCGGCGGGCAGAATTTCGGGATCATAGCTCGTGAGCCGCAGCGGCCGTAGACGCGGCGGCAGAGGCGGCTCTAGGCTCCCCTCCCGTCAGAGGAGGAGCCAAGCATGCCCGTGACCACGGATGTCGAACAGGTCGTCTCGGATATCATCCGCTGGGCGTCGATCGAGAGCCCGACCTATGATGCCGCGGCGGTCAACCGGATGATGGACGAGGGCGCACGCGACCTCGGAATCATGGGATTCGACATCGACCGCCTTCCGGGCACCCAGGGATTCGGTGACATCGTCATCGGCCGTCTCGCCGGTACGGAGCCGGGTCCCGGCCTGCTCATCCTCGCCCATGTCGACACCGTCCATGCGGTGGGCACGCTCGCCGGTCCTCTGCCCATCCGCCGCGAGGGCGACCGTCTCTACGGGCCGGGCGTCACCGACATGAAGGGCGGCACGGTTCTGGCCCTGCACGTCCTCGCCAAGCTGATCCGCCAGAAGGGCGGGCGGCTGCGCCGGAGCGTCACCGTCATGCTGATCCCCGACGAGGAGGTGGGCTCCCCCTCCTCGCGCCTTGCGATCGAGGCGGAGGCGGCGAAAGCCGCGCACGTGCTGGTGCCGGAGCCCGGGCGCGAGCATTTCGTCACCTCAGGTCGCCATGCCGTGGTGCGCTACATGATCCACGTGCACGGCCGACCTTCCCATGCAGGAGCCGCGATCAGCCGCGGCGTGTCCTCGATCCGCGCCATGGCGCGCATCATCGAGACCATCGAGGACTGGTCGGACTACGAGCGCGGGCAGACCTTCGCGGTCGGCCGCGTCAACTCCGGCACCTGGGTCAACGTGGTGCCGGTTCTCTGCTCCGCCGAGGTGCTCTGCGTGGCGGCGACGCCGGAGGACCTCGCCGACATCGACGTGCGCCTGCGCACCCTGCGCCCGCCTTTCCCCAACACCCGCATCACCATCGAGCCGGGGCCGGTGCGCCCGCTCTTCGTCGCCGGCGAGGGCACGATGGCGCTCTATGCCAAGGCCAAGGCGATCGCCGACAGGCACGGTTTCCCCATCGACCACATGCAGTCGGGCGGCGGCTCCGACGGCAACTTCACCGGCGCCATGGGCGTGCCGACGCTCGACGGGCTCGGTGTCTGGGGCGGCGGCATCCACACCAAGGAAGAATATTGCGACATCCGCTCGATCCTGCCACGCGGCACGATCCTTGGCGGGCTGATCGAGGACATCGCCGGCTGAGCCGGCGCCACCGGAGAGGACAAGGCCATGTCGATGATGCCCGCGCTCGCGGATGCGGACCTGTCGGCGGAGGCGGCGGCGGTCTTCGCCGACATCCGGGCGACGCGCAAGACCGATTTCGTCAACAACTTCTGGCGTGTCCTCGCCCATGACCCGGTGGCGCTGAAGCGGACCTGGGAGAGCGTCCGGCAGGTGATGGCGCCAGGCGCCCTCGACCCGCTGACCAAGGAACTGATCTACGTCGCCGTCTCCATGGCCAATTCGTGCGAGTACTGCATCCGCTCGCATACGGCCGCCGCCCGGACCAAGGGCATGAGCGACGAGCAGTTCATGGAACTCGTCTCCATCGTCGCCATGGCCTCGGAGACCAACCGCATGGCGCTCTCGCTGCAGGTGCCGGTGGACGAAGCCTTCAAACAGGTGTGATGGCCCGGACCGTCCCGAGGGCATGGCAGGCCCTTTCCAAGGTCGCCATGCCGCCCCATTTCGTGGTTCATTATGCCGCGACGCAATCGCGCCGAAACATGGCGGGCGTCTGTGACGGGGCCGAGGGGGACGAGACATGACCACAAGCCGCCCAGCCGATGTTCATGGCCGCACCGCCCGGACCACATCCCTTTCCCTTCCCGGATATTCCACCAGGATCTCGACGATGACCTCCCGGATCGGCAGCCGCCTCGCCGCCGCCACCCTCGCCCTCGCCCTCGGCACGGGCCTCGCGCTCATCCCCGGCACCTTGCCACGCGCCGAAGCGCGCCAGGCCATCGACCTGTCGGATCTCGCCGAGCGCGTCATCGACGCGGTGGTGAACATCTCCACCTCCTCGCGCGTCGACGCGGCGCCCGGCCAGCGGCCCGGCCTGCCCGGCCGCCGTCCTGGCCAGCCGAACGGTCCCGGCGGCCCGAACAATCCCGGCCCCGGCGCGCCGTTCGACGAGTTGTTCGAGGAGTTCTTCCGTCGGCGAGGCGAGAACCCGCCCGGTGGGCCCGACGGCCAGCAGGCGCCCCAGCGCCGCCAGTCCTCGCTCGGCTCGGGCTTCGTCATCGACGCAAGCGGCATCGTGGTCACCAACAACCACGTCATCGACAATGCCGACGAGATCACCGTCATCTTCAACGACGGCACGCGGCTGAAGGCCGAACTGGTCGGCCGCGACCGCGAGATCGACGTGGCGGTGCTGCGCGTGCAGCCGACCCGGCCGCTGAAGGCGGTGAACCTTGCCGATTCCGACCGCATCCGCATCGGCGAGGCTGTGATGGCGATCGGCAATCCGCTCGGCCTCGGCGGCACGGTCACGGCCGGCATCGTCTCGGCCAAGAACCGCGACATCCAGTCGGGTCCCTTCGACAACTACATCCAGACCGACGCGGCCATCAACCGTGGCAATTCCGGCGGCCCGCTGTTCAACATGGCCGGCGACGTGATCGGCATCAACACGGCGATCTTCTCGCAGACCGGCGGCAATATCGGCATCGCCTTCGCCATTCCCGCCAATACCGCCCGGCCGATCATCGCGCAGCTGCGCGAGTTCGGCGAGACGCGGCGTGGCTGGCTGGGCGTGCGCATCCAGGAGGTGACGGACGAGATCGCCGAGAGCCTCAACCTCGGGGGGCGGCGCGGTGCGCTGATCGCCGGCGTAGAGCCCAACGGCCCGGCCGGCCCGGCCGGCATGAAGACCGGCGACGTGATCGTCAGCTTCGACGGCCGCGAGGTGCGCAATTCGCGCGAATTGCCGCGCATCGTCTCGGAGACCGCCGTCGGCAAGGCGGTGCCCGTCGTCGTGCTGCGCGGCGGCAAGGAAGAGACGCTGACGGTCACCCTCGGCCGCCGCGAGGGCAATATCCAGCAGGCCTCGACCGGTCGCCAGCCGCAGGGCCAGCCGCCGCGGCCGGCCAACCCCACCGTTTCGGCGCTGGGGCTCCAGCTCTCCGGCCTGACTCAGGAGATGCGCCAGCGGTTCCGTGTCCGGGACGACGTGCGCGGCGTGGTCGTCACCCAGGTCGACCCCAATTCGCGGGCGGCCGAGCGGGCGATCCAGCCGGGCAACGTCATCCTCGAGGTGCAGAACGAGCCGGTGAACTCGCCGGCCGACGTGACGCGGCGCATCCAGGCGCTGCGGGCGGAGGGGCGCAGTTCCGCGCTCTTCCTCGTGGCCAATGCCGAGGGCGATCGCCGCTTCGTGGCGCTGACGCTGCGCTGAGCGGGTCCGGCGGGCCCAGCCCGCCGGGTTCACGCGGCGAAATCGGCGCGGCGATAGCCCTGCATGTAGAGCAGCGCGGTCAGATCCCCGTGGTCGATCCGCGCCGCAGCCGCCTCGGCAACCTTCGGCTTGGCGTGGAAGGCGATGCCGATGCCCGCCTCGCCTAGCATGGCGAGATCGTTGGCGCCGTCTCCCACCGCCATGGTCTCGTGCGCCGACAGGCCGAAGCGGGTGCGCAGCTCCACCAGCGTGTCGCGCTTGGCCTCGCGGCCGAGGATCGGCTCGCGCACGGTGCCGGCGAAGCGCCCGTCCGCGACCTCGAGGACATTGGCGCGGTTCTCGTGGAACCCGATCATCGCGCCGATGGGCGCGGTGAAGAGCGTGAAGCCACCGGAGACGAGGGCGGTGTAGCCGCCGCGGGCCCGCATGGTGCGCACCAGTTCCGGGCCGCCGGCGGTCAGCGTGATGCGGCGGGCGATGACATCGTCCACCACCGAGGCCGAGAGGCCCTTCAGCAGCGCAACGCGCTCGCGCAGCGCCGGTTCGAAGGCGATCTCGCCGCGCATGGCGCGTTCGGTGATGGCGGAGACGTGCTCCTTCAGGCCGACGAGGTCGGCGAGTTCGTCGATGCATTCCTGGCCGATCATGGTCGA
>JAEZGJ010000115.1 GCA_023416965.1 Pseudomonadota bacterium
ATCCTCTTCCGCTACAGCCTGAACGCCTTCGTGCCCGGGCAGCTGATGGTCGACGCCCTGACCATCGAGAACTACGTCAAGTTCTTCACTGACCCCTTCTACCTGCAGGTGCTTTGGCGCACGATTCGCGTCGCCGTCGCCTGCACCGTCTTCTGCCTGATCTTCGGCTTTCCGCTCGCCTATGTGCTGGCGCGCACCCAGTCCCGCTACAAGAACCTGCTGGTCATGGCGATCGTGCTGCCGCTCTTCGTCGGCAATGCCGTGCGCGCCGCCGGCTGGATGGTCGCCTTCGGCTCCAAGGGCTTCGTCAACGCCACGCTGATGGGTATGGGCATCATCTCCCAGCCCATCGAGATCATGTATACCGAGCTCGCGGTCGTCATCGGCATCATCGCGGTGAACCTGCCCTTCATGGTGCTGACGCTGCAGAGCGTCATCGAGGGCATCGACCGCAATGTCGAGGAGGCGGCTTTCTCGCTCGGCGCGCCGCCCATGACCATGGCGACGCGGGTGCTCTTTCCCCTCGCCCTGCCCGGCATCCTTGCCGGCGTCATCCTCACCTTCATCCTGGCGATGAACGCCTATGCGACGCCGGTGCTGCTTGGCGGACCGAAGTTCCAGACCATGGGTCCGCTGGTCTTCTCCACCTTCGCCCAGCAGAACAACTGGCCCTTCGGCGGCGCCGTCTCCTTCATCCTGATGACGGCGACGCTCATCCTGACCGTCGCCTCGAGCCTCCTGATCCGCCGTCGCTACGCCTGAGCGAGCGCGGCAATCTCGGCGGCGAGTTCGTCCTGCGGTCGCCCCGCGTCGAGGCGGTGCCAGCCGATCACCCCGAGGTCGTAGCCGAGCTGCGCCTCCACCGTGGCGACGGTGGCGTCCGACGGGTCGCCGCGCCGCGCCGCCACCCGCGCCTTCAGCCGCTCGGGCGGCACGTCGAGCCAGATGCCGGTGAAGCGACAGCCTGCAGCGGCGGCGACAGCCTCCACCGCCTCGCGCTCCGCGGAGTGGGCATGGACAGCGTCGGCGATGACGGCTTGACCTGCGGCCAGCACCCTCGCCGCGCTCTCGCGCATCTGCGCATAGACGGCGATCGACATCTCCGGCCGGTAGGCCTCCGGCCCGAGCCGTTCCGTTGGAGCGACGCCGAACCGCGCCTTGCGCAGCCTGTCGCTCGACAGGATCCGCGCGCCGGGCAGCGGCCCGAGCAACGGCGCCAGCTCGGCCGCCAGCGTCGACTTGCCCGAGCCGCTGAGCCCCCCGACCGCGACGAGCACAGGAGACGCCGACGCCAGCGCCGTGCGGGCGAGGTCGAGATAGGCCCCCGCCTCCGCGGCGCCCCCGGCCGCGGCCGTCACATGGGCCCGCACCGCCGCCCTCACGGCGACTAGGAAGGGCATGAGCGCGAGGCCCGCCGCCTCGCCGGTGGCATCGCAATAGCGGTTCATCAGCCGGTTCGCCGCCGCCCTCTGGTCGCGGTGCCAGAGGTCCATCACGAGGAAGGCGAGGTCGTAGAGCACGTCGGTGGTGGCGAGGTCCTCGTCGAATTCGAGGCAGTCGAAGATGACCGGCCGGCCATCGATCGTGCAGATGTTGCGCAGGTGCAGGTCGCCGTGGCAGCGCCGCACCAGGCCGGCGGCGGCGCGGCTGTCGAGGAGCGCCGCATGCCGTGCCAGCCCGTCACGGAACGCGCCGTCGAGAGCGCCGGCCTCCTCCTCGCCCAGGAGACCGCTGGCGGTGAAGGCCGCCGCGTTGACGTCGAGCACCCGCGTCATCCTGAGCGCACCGGCCGGGTCGGCGGAAACGTGCGCACCCGCATGGAGCGCGGCGATGCCCGCCGCGAGATCGTCGATGAGGTCCGCCGGCAGCGGCCCGGCCAGTGCCAGCAGGTCGAGCAGCCCCCCCTGGTCGAAGGGGCGCATGCGCACCACGGCATCGACGAGGTCGCCCTCGCCGTCGAGCACGAGCCCGCCGCCGCGCGCGCGCGTGATGCGGCTCGCGCCCGAATAGATGAGGCCCTGCGGATCGCTGCGCCGGTTGAGGCGATACTCCCGCTCGCAGAAGGCGAGCCTGAGTTCCGGCGTCGAGAAGTCGAGATAGGGCAGCTTCACCGGCTTCTTCAGCTTGAACACCACCTCCCGGCCGATCACCACCTGCGAGATATGGGTGGTGACGACCTCGGCGCCCTCGCCCGCTAGCTTCTTCAGGAAGGCGAGAACCTCCGCCCCGTCAGCGCCTTGATCGTCCATGTCCCGCGCCTTTCAAAACCCCGCCCCGCGCCCGCCTGCATAGCCGGGATCATGGCGAGGCTCTATGACGGGGATCAGGCGGAGGGACGGCATGATCGACGTCATCGTGGTGGGCGCGGGATCGGCGGGCGCGGCGCTCGCCGCAAGGCTCTCGGAGGATCCGCGACGGCGGGTGCTGCTGCTGGAAGCGGGCCGCGACTGGCGCGCCGCCGAGGCCCCGCACGCCCTGCGCAGCGCCAACATCATCCCCTTCATGCACGACCCGCGGCACCAGGCGGAATGGCAGTGGCCTGGCCTGATGACCCGCCGCACCCGCGCCCAGGAGCCGAAATTCTACTGGCGCGGCAAGACCATGGGCGGCAGCTCCACGGTCAATGCGCAGATCGCCATCCGCGGCGTCCCGCAGGCCTTCGATACATGGGCGGCGCTCGGCTGCACCGGCTGGTCGGCGGCCGACGTCCTGCCCCTCTTCGACGCCATCGAGGACGATCCCGTCACCGGCACGGGCCCCGGCGCACGGCGCGGCGGCCCGCTTCCCGTCCATCGCACGCCCTTCGAGGAATGGGGCAGCGTCGACCGGGCGCTCCGCGCCGCCGCCCTCGAGGCCGGCTATCCCTGGAAGGAGGACCTCAACGCCCCCGCCGGCGAGGGCGTCTCCTGCTATCCGATCAACAGCCGCGACGGCCTGCGCGTCACCACCAATGACGGCTATCTGGAACCCACCCGCGGCCGGCCGAACCTGACGATCCGCGGCGGCGCGCTGGTCGATCGCGTGCTGTTCGACGGCCGCCGCGCCAACGGCGTCCGCGTCCGCTTCGACGGCGGCAATGTCGAGGAAATTGCGGCGCGCGAGGTGGTGCTCTCGGCCGGCGCCATCCACAGCCCCGCCATCCTGATGCGCTCGGGGATCGGCCCGGCCGCCGACCTCGCCGCCCTCGGCATTCCCCTCGTCCACGACCTCCCCGCCGTCGGCCGCGGCTTCATGGACCACCCGATCCTGCGCGCCAGCCTCGCCCTCACCCCCGAGGCCGCTGCGGAGCACCCGGATGCCCGCCACACCAATTGCTGCGTCACCTATTCCTCGGGCCTCGCCGGCGGCGGCGAGCGCGACATGATCATGATCGGCTTCAACCATCGCGGCCTCGGCGACGGCCGCCCCGCTCCCCAGGGCGCCATCGGCATCGCCCTCTACGACGCCTTCTCCCGCGGCGAGGTGCGCCTCGCCTCTGCCGCCCCCGACGCCAACCCGGTGGTCGAGGAGAACATGCTGGACGACGCGCGCGACCGCTTGCGCATGCGCGACGGCATCCGCCGCCTCGCCCGTCTCACCGCCCATCCCGCCGTCTCCGGCATCGCCTCCGCCGTCTCCTTCGGCGAGAGCGGCATGGACTTCGCCGCGGCCGCCGCCCTTCCCGACGCCGAACTCGACGCGCTGATGCTGGCCGAGGCCTCCGACATCCAGCACGCCGCCGGCACCTGCCGCATGGGCCCGGCGGGCGATCCCGCCGCCGTGGTCGACCCGGACCTCAAGGTCCACGGCCTCGAAGCCCTCCGCGTCGCCGACGCCGCCATCATGCCCACCGACTGCCGCGCCAACCTGCACTTCACCTGCGTGATGATCGGCGAGATGGCGGCGAGAAGGACGAGGGCGGGAAGGTAGGGGAAGTGGTGGGCCCGGAGGGACTCGAACCCCCAACCAAGCGGTTATGAGCCGCCGGCTCTAACCATTGAGCTACAGGCCCACCGGCCGGGCGTCTCGGCGCGCGCGGCGTGCCGCGAAAAGGCTGCAAAGAAACCCTTGGGACGGCACGAAACGGTGATGGCATTCCGCTCCCGCGCCGTCAATCATCGGCCGCGTGCAACCATCGGGATCATCATGGCCTCGTCCTCTGCCCGCCTGCGGCTCTCGCGCCGCCTCCCCCTCGCCGGCCTCGCCTTCGCGGCCCTCGCGGCGACACTCGCCCCCGCCGCCGCCCAGTCCACCGCCCCCCAGCGCCAGGTTTCCATCCAGGGCGAGGGGCAGGCCTCCGCCGCCCCCGACGAGGCGGTGATCGGCGGCGGCACGCAGGTGCAGGCCCGCACGGCGAAGGAGGCCATGGATGGCAATTCCGCCGCCATGCGGCAGGTGCAGGAGGCCTTGAGGCAGGCTGGCATCGCCGAGCGCGATGTCGCGACCTCCGCCCTGACGCTCAGGCCCGTCATCGAGCAGGGTTCCGGCAACCGCCCGCGGGTCACCGGATACACGGCCGGCCATCGGATCGACGTGCGCGTGCGCGATCTCGCGCGACTCGGCGACGTGCTCGACCGCATGGTCGGCGCCGGCGCCAACCAGATCGACGGCCTGCAGCTCACCGTCTCGGACTGGTCCGCCAAGGTGGACGAAGCCCGCATCGCCGCGATCGCCGATGCCCGCCGCAAGGCCGAGGCCCTCGCGAAGGCGGCGGGCGCCCGGCTCGGCAAGGTGGTCAGCATCACGGAACACGGTGGCGCCATGCCCCCGCCCATGGTCCGCAGCGCGGCGCGCTCGCTCTCGGCCTCGGGCCCGACTCCGGTGGCGACCGGCGACCAGACCTTCCGTCTCTCCGTCTCGGTGGTGTGGGAACTGGTCGACTGAGACCGGCCGCTATTCGGCCGCGTCGTCGCGCTCGCCGAACTGGATCGACACGTAGTGGGCATAGAGCCCGTTCCGGGCGATGAGCTCGGCATGGGTGCCGGCCTCGACGACGCGGCCCGCCTCGATGACGAGGATCCTGTCGGCACGCATGATCGTGGAGAGCCGGTGGGCGATGACGATGGAGGTGCGGCCGCTCAGCAGCTGGTCGAGCGCCCGCTGCACCTCGAATTCGCTCTCCGAATCGAGGGCCGAGGTCGCCTCGTCGAGCAGCATGATCGGCGCATCCTTCAGGATGGCGCGAGCGATGGCGACGCGCTGGCGCTGCCCCCCCGACAGGCCCTGCCCGTGCTCGCCGATCAGCGTCTGGTAGCCCTCCGGCAGGCCCAGGATGAAGTCATGGGCATGGGCGGCCCGCGCCGCCGCCTCGATCTCCGCCTCGGTGGCCTCGGGCCGGCCCACCGCGATGTTCTCGCGCACCGTACCCTGGAACAGGAACACGTCCTGGCTGACAAAGGCCATGGCGCCGCGCAGCGATTCGAAGGTGACGTCGCGCACGTTCTGTCCGTCCACCGTGATGGCGCCGCCGCTCACGTCGAAGAAGCGCTGGACGAGCGAGATGATGGTGGACTTGCCGCCGCCGGACGGGCCGACCAGCGCCGTCGTCTTGCCGCCGGCCGCGACGAAGGAGAGTTCGCGCAGGACCGGCTCCTCTGCATGATAGCCGAAGGTGACGCGGTCGAAGGTGACGGTGCCCTCGCTGATCGCCAGCGGCGGGGCCTGCGGCTTCTCCTTCAGCGTCGGCTCGGTGTCGAGCAGTTCGTACATCAGGCGCACGCCGACGAGGCCTTTCTCCACCTCGACGCCGAGGCGGGCGAGCCGCTTGGCCGGATCATAGGCGAGGAGCAGGGCCGTCACGAAGGCGAAGAAGGCGCCGGCATCGACGCCCTGGTGAATGACGCGCCAGGCGCCGTAGACGATGGCGGCGGAGATCGCGAGGCCGCCGAGCGTCTCCATCAGCGGGCCGGTGCGCGCGCCGAGCGTCGCGATCTTGTCGGCGCGCTGGCGCACGGCGGCGATGGTCTCGTCCATCCGGGCCTGCATCCGGTCCTCCATGCCGAAGGACTTGACGATGCGCACGCCCTGCACGGTCTCCTGCACCACGCCGACCATGGAGGAGAGCGAGGTGAATTCGCTCTGCGCCAGCCGCCGCACCCGCCGCCTCAGCCGGTTCACGCCATAGACCGCCACCGGCATGACCGCGCCGGAGACGACGAACATCAATGGGTCGGTGACGATCATCACCACCAGCAGGCCGGCGACCGTGAGGAGGTCGCGGCCGACCGTCGTGACGATGTTCTGCAGCACGTCGCGGGCAGCCTGGGCATTGTGCGTCACCCGCGTGACCAGGTCGGCCGAGGCGTGCTGCTGGTAGAAGTCGACGCCCTGGGAGAGCAGGTGGTTGAAGATTCGCGTCTGCTGGGCCGCGACAATGGCGTTGCCGATCCGCGACAGGATGACGTTGGAGGCGTAGGAGGCGACGCCCTTGACGAGGAAGATGGAGAAGACCGTGACGCCGAACCACACCGCGAGGGTGAAGTCGCGGTTCTGGAACACGCCGTTGATCAGGTCGCGCATGATCCAGGCGCTGAGCGCGGTGCAGCCGGCGACGATCCCCATGAAGACGAAGGCCAGCGCATAGCGCGGGGCATAGGCGCGCAGGCTCTCCCCCACCAGGCGCTTGAGCGTCTGGCCCCGCTGGGCGTCGATTCGGGGGAACAGGCGGAGAAGCCTCATGGGGCGCGGGACTCGCAGCGATGTCAGCGCGCCGAATATCAGGTTTCGCGCGCAACACCAAGGCGAGCGCGGCCCACGGGCCTTTCCCCTGCTACCGGCCGCTTGCGGCGATCGGCCGTCGATGCGAAGACAGGCCGCCATGGCGACCATCGAAAACCTCTTCGTCACACGGCTCTATCGCGGGGAGATCGGCCGCGACGACGGGCTCATCGCGGAGATCGAACAGGCCTGCCGCTCGCTGGCGGTGGACGATGCGGCCGGCATCCGCTGGTGCCGCAAGAACGGCTATCCCGGCTATACGAGCTACGCCTCCCTCGACGACCTGCCCTGGCGCTTCCCCGTCTTCAAGGCGCTCGCCCGACAGCTCGACCGGCACGCCGCCGCCTTCGCCAGGGATCTGGCGCTCGACCTCGGCGGCCGCAAGCTCGTGCTCGACTCGCTCTGGGTGAACGTCCTGCCCGAGGGCGGCGCCCATGCCTCGCACATCCACCCGCACAGCGTGATCTCGGGCACGCTCTACGTCGCCATGCCGAAAGGCGCCGCGGCGCTGAAGCTCGAGGACCCGCGCAGCGGCCGGATGATGGCCCACCCGCCCCGCAAGGCCGCGGCGCCCCGCGAGCTGAAAACCTTCGTCCCGGTGGAGACGCAGCCCGGCGACGTGCTGCTCTGGGAGAGCTTCGTGCGCCACGAGGTGCCGGTGAACCGCAGCGCCGAGGAGCGCATCTCCGTCAGCTTCAACTATCGCTGGGGCTAGGGTCGAGTCACGCCGCCGGAACGGGCCGCGGACGACCCTCCTCGTCGATGGCGACGAAGGCGAAGGTCGCTTCCGTCACCTTCTCGCGCTCCGTGGTGCGGAAGCGCTGCGCCCAGGCCTCGACGTGGATCTTCATCGAGGTCCGTCCGATGTGGAAGACCTCCGTATAGACCTCCAGCACGTCGCCCACCCGCACCGGGCGGATGAAGGTCATCGCCTCCACCGCGATGGTGACGACGCGCCCCTGAGCTCTTTCCACCCCGGCAATGCCCCCCGCCTGGTCCATCCGCGCCATCACCCAGCCGCCGAAAATGTCGCCGTTGGCATTGGTGTCGGCGGGCATGGCGCTGATGCGCACCGTCAGCTGGCCGCGCGGCGCTGCTTCGATCTGGCGGATGTGGCGGGGCATGGGTGATTCCGTGTGGGGCTCGCCGCCGGATTGAGCCAGCCTTCGCGAGCCGGCACAACTCGGCTCCGGCCCCTCGCCGGACAGTGAGAAAACCGGGGCTCTCCGGTGAGAAGAAACGCGGCAGTTCCGCCGCTCCGCGGGAAGAGCGTGGGCGCTTGCCGCGCGCTTCGAAAGTTCCTCCTTGCATTTGCCGGCCGGACCGCGTATCTCATACCGACGTTTCGGCCGTTCTTTTTTGGCCCCGCGCCAGCAATGCGGCGCACCGCTGACAAAAAATCTTCGAAAACGTGACCCGAACTGCTCGTGCGTGACGCGAGTCGTCGATCTCTGCTCGCTTCGCGAAAGGAATACCCCCATGCAGACCGGAACCGTGAAATGGTTCAACTCCCAGAAGGGCTTCGGCTTCATTCAGCCGGACGGTGGCGGCACTGACGTGTTCGTCCACATCAGCGCCGTCGAGCGCGCTGGCCTCTACGGCCTCAACGAAGGCCAGAAGATCTCCTTCGAAGTCGTCGCCGACCGCCGCTCCGGCAAGTCGTCGGCCGACAACCTGAAGGCTGTCGACTGATTTCAGGGCATCGGTCTCCGTCGCCGTGGATGTATCGGCGGCGCGGGACCGGCAATGCTTGAAGACCCGGAGCCGCACCGTCCCCCGGATCGCGCGGCTCCGAACCCGTTTATCGGCCGGCCTCCTGCTGGCCCTGTGGCGATCGAGGACGCGTGATGAATTCCGAACGCCCGAGGCTCTTCATGTTCAGGTCGGGGAGCAACGACAAGCTCTACGGCTTCGCCTCCGACCATACGGGCGGCAAGCTGCCCGAGAAATTCGCCCCGTGGACCAGCATCGGCGTGATCCGCGGTGACCAGAAACCACCCCACGGCCTGAAGCGCGAAGCCATCGAGAACGGCATTGCCGAATTCGGCTTCCAGCTCTGGCGCAAGAAGGATGCTCCGGCCAAGACGGCCTGAGCCCTCTCAACCACGATCCGACCGGGAGAAGACATGCAGGTTCTCGTCCGCGACAACAATGTCGACCAGGCTTTGCGCGTTCTGAAGAAGAAGATGCAGCGCGAGGGCATCTTCCGCGAGATGAAGCAGCGGAAGTCCTTCGAGAAGCCGTCGGAGCGGAAGAACCGCGAGAAGGCCGAGGCGATTCGTCGCGCCCGCAAGGCCGCCCGCAAGCAGGCCCAGCGCGACGGCCTCATCGCTGCCCCGAAGCCGAAGCCGCGCCCCGAGCGCAAGCCGAAGTTCGGCGCCTCGCCGGGTCCGCTCGCCGCGCCCCCGGCCGCCGACACCGGCACCCGCTGAGCCGCAGCGATACGACCGACGACAAAGGGCCCTCGCGGGCCCTTTTTTCGTGAGCTGATTACAGCCGGTTCAGCGGAACAGCCGCTCGCCCTGTTCGTCGACGATCTGCCGGCCCTTGGCCAGCGAGAAGGTGACAGCGTCCTCCATGGAGGAGTGACGGTCGGCGCGGATGAACTTGTGCTCCTTCGCCACGCCGTCCACCGTCTTCGTGATCGTGCCCGCCGTCTGGAACTGGCCCTCGTTGCGGAACGGCGCGGCGGTGATGGTGAAGCCCTTGTGCTCCATCGAGGCGGTGGGCGCCTCCTCCTGCGGGCCGGTGGACGAGCCCCAGCCGAACAGCGATTTCAGAAAGGACATGGTGCGCCTCGCCTCGCGCGGGCCCCGCGCCCGCGGTCCCTTGATAACCGCTCCCGCGCGCCGGGGGAACGACCGGATCGCCGCGGCTCCCGCCGATGCTGCCCCTGAGGAACCTCGGCGGCTGCGGCCGGTTCATACCGGGTTCACCGTTCCCGCGTCAGTGTCGGGAGCGCCGGAGCCCGCACCGCGCAGCGCCGGCACGAGAAAGGATACCCCATGGCCTTCGGTCTCAGACGGCTCATTCCCCTCGCCGGAGCCCTGCTGGCGGCGAGCCTCGGCGCCTCGGCGGCCAATGCCCAGGACGCCGTTACCACCGGCGACGTCAACATGCGTACCGGTCCCGGCACCCAATATGCCCGCATCACCACGCTTCCCGCCGGCACGCCCGTCGACATCGCCGGATGCACCGGCTCCTGGTGTCGCGTCGTCTACCGCGGCCAGACGGGCTATGTCGCCCGCAGCCTTCTCGACGAGGATGGCGGTGTCGTCGAGGCGCCTCCCCGCGTCTATGTCGAACCGCCGCCGGTCTATGTCGAACCGCCCTATTTCTATGGCGGACCCGGCTATTACGGCCCCTATCGCCCCGGCTGGCGTCCCCCCTCCCGCCCCGGCCGACCCGACTGGCGTCCCCCGACGCGGCCCGGTCGTCCCGACTGGCGTCCGCCCGGCCGTCCGGGTCCGGGACCCGGATGGGGTGGCGG
>JAEZGJ010000156.1 GCA_023416965.1 Pseudomonadota bacterium
GGGCCAGCTCGTCTTCCTCGAGCGCGGGCGCGCGACGCTGCGCGACAGCCGCCTCATCGTCTCCGGCGAGGCGTCCTCTCCCACCGCCGCGGTCGCCGTGCGCGCCGCCATCGAGGGCTCGGCTCCCTACGGCTTCACCGTCGCCCATACGATCGCGGCGCCCGCCATCGCCCCGCCCCCGGCCGTCGCCGCACCCGCGCCGGCCGCCTGTATCGGCAAGATCAACGCGGAAATGGCGGCCGGCGGCGTCGTCTTCCAGTTCGGCCGCGAGGCCATGCGGCCGGAGAGCGTGACGCGGCTCCGGCGCGTCGCCACGCTGATGGCGGAGTGCCCGACCGTGCGCTTCTCGGTGGAGGGCCACACCGATTCCGACGGCGTCGCCGAGCAGAATGTCGATCTCAGCCACCGCCGGGCACAGGCCGTGGTCGCGGTGCTGGTCCGGGCAGGGGTCGAGGCGAGCCGACTCCTGTCGGAGGGCCACGGCGCGTCGAAGCCCCTGGTGCCGAACGATTCGCCGGCGAACAAGGCACGCAACCGCCGCATCGAGATCATCGCCCGCTGACGGGCGGCCGCGGCAAGCTCGCGGCGGATTCGATCGTCCCCTCCGGCGCTTGCCGCGGCACCGCTTCTGTTTGAAGCGGGCGCGTCCATCGGCTAAAGGGACGCGACGTTGAATTGTTGGGCCGCGCTCACCGCGCCGCCGTTGAGACTTCGAGGCTTCCATGCACCGCTATCGCTCCAAGACCTGCGGCGAGCTGCGCGCCACCCATGTGGGCGAGACCGTCCGCCTGTCAGGCTGGTGCCATCGCATCCGCGACCATGGCGGCATCCTCTTCGTCGACCTGCGCGACCATTACGGCATCACCCAGTGCCTGGCCGATCCGGATTCACCGGCCTTCAAGGCGCTGGAGGCCTGCCGGGCCGAGTGGGTCATCCGCATCGACGGCAAGGTCAAGGCCCGCGACGAGGGACTGAAGAACCCGAAGATTCCGACCGGCGACGTCGAGGTCTTCATCACCGAGCTGGAAGTGCTGGGCAAGGCGGATGAGCTGCCGCTGCAGGTCTTCGGCGATCAGGAATACCCGGAGGAGACGCGGCTGAAATACCGCTTCCTCGATCTGCGCCGCGACAAGCTGCACAAGAACATCATGACCCGCGGCGAGGTGGTGGACGCCATCCGCCGCCGCATGAAGGGGCAGGGCTTCTTCGAGTTCCAGACGCCGATCCTCACGGCGTCCTCGCCGGAGGGCGCGCGCGACTTCCTGGTGCCGAGCCGCATCCATCCCGGCAAGTTCTACGCCCTGCCGCAGGCGCCGCAGCAGTACAAGCAGCTCATCATGATGAGCGGCTTCGACCGCTACTTCCAGATCGCGCCCTGTTTCCGCGACGAGGACCCGCGCGCCGACCGCCTGCCCGGCGAGTTCTACCAGCTCGACCTCGAGATGAGCTTCGTCGAGCAGGAGGACGTGTTCGCGGCGGTGGAGCCGGTGATCCGCGGCGTCTTCGAGGATTTCGCCGAGGGCAAGCCGGTGACCCAGGCCTTCCCGCGCATTCCCTATGCCGAATCCATGCGCAAATACGGCTCCGACAAGCCGGACCTGCGCAACCCGCTGGTGATGCAGGATGTCTCCGAGCATTTCCGCGGGAGCGGCTTCAAGGTCTTCGCCCGCATGCTGGAGGACCCCAAGAACCAGGTCTGGGCCATTCCCGGCCCCACCGGCGGGTCGCGAGCCTTATGCGACCGCATGAACGCCTGGGCACAGGGGGAAGGCCAGCCCGGCCTCGGCTACATCATGTGGCGCGAAGGCGGGGCGGGCGCGGGCCCCATCGCCAACAATGTCGGCCCTGAGCGCACCGCCGCCATCCGCGACCAGCTCGGCATGAAGGAGGGCGACGCCGCCTTCTTCGTCGCCGGCGATCCGGAGAAGTTCGTCAAATTCGCCGGGCTCGCCCGCACCCGCGTCGGCGAGGAGCTGAACCTCGTCGATAAGGACCGGTTCGAGCTCGCCTGGATCGTCGACTTTCCTTTCTACGAGTGGAACGAGGACGAGAAGAAGGTCGACTTCTCCCACAATCCCTTCTCCATGCCGCAGGGCGGCCTCGAGGCGCTGAAGTCGCAGGACCCGCTCTCCATCAAGGCGTTCCAGTACGACATCACCTGCAACGGCTACGAGATCGCCTCGGGCGGCATCCGCAACCATCGTCCGGAGACCATGGTCAAGGCCTTCGAGCTCGCCGGCTATGACGAGCAGACGGTGATCGAGCGCTTCGGCGGCATGTACCGCGCCTTCCACTACGGCGCGCCGCCGCACGGCGGCATGGCAGCGGGCATCGACCGCATCGTCATGCTGATCTGCGGCGTGCAGAACCTGCGCGAGATCTCGCTCTTCCCGATGAACCAGCGGGCCGAGGACCTCTTGATGGGGGCGCCGAACGAGGCGACGCCGAAGCAGCTGCGCGAGCTCTCGATCCGCATCGCCATCGACCCGAAGAAGCCGTGATGGCGGCCGTGGCGGGGGAGGGCGCCTTCGAGAGCCGCTTCGTCACGGCGAGCGACGGGCTGAAGCTCCATGCGCGGCTCTACGGCCGGCCCGTCGCCGAGCGACTACCGGTGCTCTGCCTGCCCGGCCTCTCGCGCAATTCCGGCGATTTCGACGTGGTCGCCCGGGCGCTGGCCGAGGAGCGGCAGGTGGTGGCGCTGGACTATCGCGGGCGCGGCCTCTCCGCCCGGGACCCGGACTGGCGCAACTACGCGCTGCCGGTGGAACTCGACGACATGCTGGCGGTGACGACCGTGCTCGGCATCGGCCGCGCCGTCTTCCTCGGCACCTCGCGCGGTGGGCTCCTGACCATGCTGACGGGCGCCGCGCGGCCCTCGCTGCTCGCCGGCGCCATCCTCAACGACATCGGGCCGGTGATCGAGGGGGCCGGCCTCGCCCGCATCAAGAGCTATCTCGGCCGTCTGCCCGAGCCCGGCACCTGGGACGAGGCGGTGGCGCTCTTGAAGAGCATCGGCCAGTCGCGCTTTCCCGCGCTCACCGACGCCGACTGGCGCGGTCAGGCCGGCAGCATCTGGACCGAGACGGAGGGGCGCCTCGCCGCCGCCTTCGATCCGGCGCTCGCGAAGACGCTGGAGAGCGTCAACTTCGATGCTCCCATGCCGACGCTCTGGCCGCAGTTCGACGGCCTCGCCGGCGTGCCTGTCATGGTGATCCGGGGCGAGCATTCCGACATTCTGAGCGCGGCGACCGTCGCCGCGATGACCGACCGGCGGCCCGATCTCGACGTGCTGACCGTGCCCGGCCAGGGCCATGCGCCGCTGCTGACCGATGCCATGTCCATCGGGCGCATCCAGGCCTTCGTGCGCCGCTGCGACGAGGCCTGACCGCGGGCGGTCGCTGTGCCGATCCGCCGCCTTGGCAGTGCAGGGCGGGCACTCTAATGTCGCGGTCCCGGGGGCTATCGCGACAGCGCAACAGTGAACATTCCAAATCTTCTGACGCTGCTGCGCATCCTGCTGGTGCCGGTGGTGGTATGGGCCATCTCGCAGGGGCAGATGGCCCTCGCACTGGCCGCTTTCGTCATCGCCGGGATCACCGACGCGGTGGACGGCTATATCGCCAAACATTTCGACCAGCAGACCGAACTCGGCGCCTATCTGGACCCGCTGGCGGACAAGACGCTGATCGTCTCGATCTATGTCTCGCTGGCGATCTTCGGCTTCATTCCGCCCTGGGTCGCGATTCTGGTCGTCTCGCGCGATATCATGATCGTCGGCGCGGTGGTCCTCTCGACGCTGATCGAGCGGCCGCTCACCATCCAGCCTCTCATGGTGTCGAAGGCGAACACCGTGGCGCAGATCGTCTTCGCCGCGCTGGTGCTGGCCTCCAAGGGGCTGAAGATAGACCTCGACTGGGCGATCTTCGCCTGCATGTGGGCGGTGGCGGCGCTGACCCTCGCCTCGGCGGGCGCCTATCTCGTCAGCTGGACCCGGCACATGGCCAATTGAGTGCGCCCGTCCTGTCACGCGAGGCTTGAAAGCCGCCGCCCGCCTTGCGACGGTGCGCTGCCGCCGCTCCAGCGGCCAGAGAGGTTCCCTTGACACTGCAGAGACAGGTCGGCTTCTGGATCGGCGGGCTCGCCGTGCTGGCGCTGTCGCTCTACGTGCTGCGCGGCATCCTGCTGCCCTTCATCGCCGGGCTCGCGCTGGCCTATTTCCTCGATCCCATCGTCAGCCGGCTGGAGGCGATCAGGGTGCCGCGCGTCGCCGGCGCCTTGGCCGTGATCGGCACCTTCGTCGTCATCTTCATCGTGCTGACGGTGGTCATCGTCCCGATCCTGGCGAACCAGCTGACCGCCTTCGTCGCCCGCCTGCCGAGCTATGTGGTGCAGCTGCAGGCGCTCGCCACCGAGCAGAACCGGGAATGGCTGCAGCGCGTGCTCGGCGACCGGCTGCCGGACGTCTCGCGCGGCGTCGCCGACATCGTCACCCAGTCGACGGGCTGGATCGCCAGCTTCGTCCAGCAGAGCCTTTGGACAGGCGGGGCGACCTTCATCTACATCTTCGGCCTCTTCATCATCACGCCGGTCGTCGCCTTCTATCTCCTGAAGGACTGGCCGCGGATGATGGAGAAGATCGATTCCTGGCTGCCGCTGCAGCACCGCGAGACGATCCTCGGCCTGATGCGCGAGATGAACGTGGCCATGGCCGGCTTCGTGCGCGGTCAGGCCACGGTCTGTTTCGTGCTGATGATCTATTACGGGATGGCATTGAGCGGGGCGGGGCTCAATTTCGGCCTGTTGATCGGCCTCGGCACCGGCTTCCTCAGCTTCATTCCCTATGTCGGCTCCATCACCGGGCTGACACTGGCGGTGGGGGTGGCCATCGTGCAGTTCTGGCCGCAATGGACCATGGTGTTCATCATCCTCGCGATTTTCGGCATCGGCATCTTCTTCGAGGCCTATGTGCTCTATCCCAATCTGGTCGGTGAATCCGTCGGCCTGCATCCGGTCTGGCTGATGTTCGCGCTGTTCTCCTTCGGTGCGCTGTTCGGCTTTGCCGGCCTGATGCTGGCCGTGCCGCTGGCAGCCTCGCTCGGCGTCTTGACGCGGTTCGCGATCCGGCAGTACCTCGCCAGCCCGCTCTTCACGGGTGTCGCGCGGCCGCGGCCGAACGAGGGTCCGGGCCGGCCGGAGATGTGACTCATGGTTGCCACCGCACCGCGGGGCGGGCCGCGCCAGATGGCGCTGGACCTCGCCTTGCCCGAAAGCCTGTCGCGGGACGACTTCCTCGCCGCGCCCTGTAACGAAACGGCCCTCGGCCTCGTCGAATCCTGGCCGGACTGGCCGGCCCGGGTGGTGGCGCTGGTCGGCCCGCCCGGCGCAGGCAAGAGCCATCTCGGTGCGATCTGGGCGGATCTCGCCGGCGCCCGCCGTCTCGCCGCCCGCGACCTCGCGGGGACGGCACCGGGCGACGCGCTCGCCACCGGAGCCCTGTTGCTCGAGGATGCGGGGCCAAGGACTTCCGAAGTGGCGCTGTTCCACCTCCTCAACACGGCGCGGGAGGAGGACGCCTTTGTGCTGATGACGGCGCGCGAGGCGCCGGTCTCCTGGGGCGTCGGCCTCAAGGACCTCGCCTCGCGGCTAAGGGCGCTGCCCTCCGTCGCCCTCGCCGAGCCGGAGGACGGGCTCCTGCGCGCCGTGCTGGTCAAGCTCTTCGCCGATCGCCAGCTGGTGGTGGATGCCGAAGTAGTGGAGTATCTCGCCCGCCGGATGGAGCGCTCCCTCGACGCCGCCCGGCGCCTGGTGGCGGCGCTCGACCGCGAGGCGCTGGAGACCGGCCGGCGGCTGACGCGGCCTCTCGCAGCCCAGGTCCTCGACCGGATCATGCAACCGAACCTCATCTGAGGGGTTGGGGCGGCGCGCGGCCGTTTGACGGTCGTCACAGTCCCGTCATGATGGCGGGTGATGGGTGGCGCAGTACACCGTGGGGCTCCGATGACGGCTGGCGACACCAAGAAGGATGCAACGGCGCGCGTGGCGGCCGAGGTGAAGGGCTTCGGCCGCAGCCAGGCGCAGGCCGCGGCCTCGGCCGTGCGCGAGGTGGCGCAAGAGGCCGCCAGGAGCGACCTGCGCGACAAGCCGGAGCGCTTCATCAACCGCGAGCTCTCCTGGCTGCAGTTCAACCGCCGGGTGATGGAGGAGGCCTCCAACCGCAACCATCCGCTGCTGGAGCAACTGCGCTTCCTGTCGATCTCGGCGAACAATCTCGACGAGTTCTTCATGGTGCGCGTCGCGGGCCTGCGCGGTCAGGTGCTGCAGGGCGTCGGCACGGTCTCGCCGGACGGGCTTACCCCGGTCGAGCAGCTGGCGAAGATCTCCGAGGCGGTGGCGAGCCTTGCCTCCGACCAGCAGAAGCGCTGGCGGGAGCTGCGCGAGGAGCTGCTGCACGAGGGGATCGTGCTGGTCGATGCCCCGGACGTGTCCAAGGCGGAACGGGCCTGGCTCGAGGACCATTTCCTCGGCCATGTCTTCCCGGTGCTGACGCCGCTGGCCATCGACCCGGCCCATCCCTTCCCCTTCATCCCCAATCTCGGCTTCACGGTGGCGCTGGCGCTCCAGCGCATCGCCGACGGCCGGCCGATGCGGGCCCTCATCCGTGTGCCTGCGAAGATCGACCGCTTCATCCGCCTGCCGGATCTGGCGGAGACCGGTGCCCGCCGCTTCGTGACGCTGGAACAGACGGTGGGCCTGTTCATCAACCGGCTCTTCCCCGGCTACGACGTGAAGGGGCAGGGCGCCTTCCGCATCATCCGCGACAGCGACCTCGAAATCGAGGAAGAGGCGGAGGATCTCGTGCGCCATTTCGAATCGGCGCTGAAGCGGCGGCGACGCGGCTCGGTGATCCGGCTCGAGGCCGAGGCCTCGATGCCGGACGACCTGCGCCACTTCATCGCCGGCGCGCTCGGCGTGGTCGACGACGAGATCTTCCGTGTCGAGGGCGTGCTGGCCCTGAACGAGCTCTCCCAGCTCGTGTCGCTGGAACGCCCTGACCTGAAGTTCGTGCCCTATGCGCCGCGCTATCCCGAGCGCATCCGCGACCAGGGCGGCGACTGCTTCGCCGCGATCCGCCAGAAGGACCTGGTCGTCCACCACCCCTACGAGAGCTTCGACGTGGTGGTGCAGTTCCTCAACCAGGCGGCGCGCGACCCCAACGTCGTCGCCATCAAGCAGACGCTCTACCGCACCTCGTCCGACTCCCCCATCGTCAAGGCGCTGGCGGAGGCGGCGGAGGCCGGCAAGTCGGTCACGGCGCTGGTCGAGCTGAAGGCGCGTTTCGACGAGGAGGCCAACATCCGCTGGGCCCGCGACCTCGAACGCGCCGGCGTGCAGGTGGTCTTCGGGTTCATCGAGCTGAAGACCCACGCGAAACTGTCCATGGTGATCCGCCGCGAGGGCGAGAACCTCGTCACTTACTGCCATGTCGGCACCGGCAACTATCACCCGATCACGGCGCGCATCTACACGGACCTGTCCTATTTCACCGATGACCCGGTGATCGGCCGCGACGTCGCGCGCATCTTCAACTTCATCACCGGCTATGCCGAGCCGCAGGAGCTCGAGGCCATGGCGATCTCGCCACTGAGCCTGAAGAAGAAGCTCCTGGAGCACATCGCCGAGGAGATCGCCTTCGCCAAGGCCGGCAAGCCCGCGGCCATCTGGCTGAAGATGAACTCGCTCGTCGACCCGATGATCATCGACGCGCTCTACGACGCCAGCCAGGCGGGCGTGCGCGTCGATCTCGTCGTGCGCGGCATCTGCTGCCTGAGGCCCGGCGTGCCGGGTCTCTCCGACAACATCCACGCCAAGTCCATCGTCGGGCGCTTCCTCGAGCACAGCCGCATCTACGCCTTCGGCGGCGGCCACGGCCTGCCGCATGCCAAGGCCAAGGTCTACATCTCCTCGGCCGACCTGATGCCGAGAAACCTCGACAGGCGCGTCGAAGTGCTGTGCCCGCTGGTCAATCCGACGGTGCACGAGCAGGTTCTCGACCAGATCATGATCGCCAATCTCAAGGACAACGAGCAGAGCTGGCGTCTCTTGCCGGACGGGACCTCGGAGCGTATCAAGCCGGCCAAGGGCGAAGAGGCCTTCAACGCCCACAAATACTTCATGACCAATCCGAGTCTGTCCGGACGTGGAAAATCGCTCAAAGAATCGTCTCCCCGCCGTTTCGCAAACCGGGCCGAGCGGGCTGCCGAGTGACGCGTTCGAGATCGCCCCGGGCCGCCTCCAGCTCGGCCCGACGATCGGGGTCATCGACATCGGGTCCAATTCCGTCCGCCTCGTGGTCTACGAGGCGCTGACGCGGTCGCCGACGCCGATCTTCAACGAGAAGACGCTGTGCGGCCTCGGCCGCAACGTGCAGACGTCCGGCAGGCTCGCCGACGACGCGGTGGCGCGGGCGCTCGCCTCCATCCGCCGCTTCCGGGCGCTGTGCACCCAGCTCCGGGTCGGCGAACTGCACATCCTGGCGACCGCCGCCGTGCGCGACGCGAAGAACGGCGCGGAGTTCGTCGCCGCCTGCGAGGCCATCTGCGGCGTGCCGCTGCAGCTTCTCTCCGGCCGCGAGGAGGCGGCCTATGCCGCTCTCGGCGTCGTCTCCGGCATGTACCAGCCGAACGGCATCGTCGGCGATCTCGGCGGCGGTTCGCTGGAACTCGTCGACGTCAGGGGCGGGACCATCGGCACCGGCGTGACGCTGCCGCTGGGTGGCCTCGCCCTGCAGGACACGTCCGGCCAGTCGGTGAAGAAGGCCGAGCGCATCGCCGCCAAGCTGGTCGGCAAGGTCGATCTCCTCAAGAAGGGCAGGGGCCAGACCTTCTATGCCGTCGGCGGCACCTGGCGGTCGCTTGCCAAGCTGCACATGGCCCAGCGCGGCTACCCGCTCAACGTCATGCACGGCTATGCGCTGACGGGTAAGGAAATCGCCGACTTCTGCTATCTGGTCAGCCGCCAGCCCACCGATTCCATCTCGCGCATCGACGTGGTGGCCGAAAGTCGCCGGCCGCTCCTGGCCTATGGGGCGCTGGTGCTGGAGGCGGTGGTGCGCGCCGCGCGGATCGAGCGGGTGGTCATATCCGTCACCGGCGTGCGCGAGGGGCTGCTCTATTCGCTCCTCGACCCGGAGGAGCAGGCCGCCGATCCGCTGATCGCCGCGGCGCGTGAACTCTGCCTTCTGCGCTCGCGCTCGCCGCGCCACGGCGAGGAACTGATCGCCTGGACCGACCGGTTCATGCAGGTCGCCCATCTGGAGGAGAGCGCCGAGGAGCAGCGGCTGCGCCACGCCGCCTGTCTCCTCGCCGATATCGGCTGGCGCGCCCATCCCGACTATCGCGGCGAGCAGAGCCTCAACATCATCGCCCACGCCAATTTCGTCGGCGTGGATCATCCCGGACGCGCCTATCTGGCGCTGGCGAGCTTCTACCGCCACGAGGGCCTGCTCGACGAGTTCATGTCGCCCCGCATCCGCGAACTGGTCGGCGTGAGGCTGCTCGACCGCGCCCGCATCCTCGGCGCGGCCATGCGCGTCGCCTATCTCGTCTCGGCGGCCATGCCCGGCGCGCTGCCGCGCGCGCCGCTGCGCGTCGAGGATCGCCGCCTCGTCCTCACCCTCGCCGGCGACCTTGCCGGCCTCGCCGGCGACAGGCTGTCGAACCGGCTGCGCACGCTCGGCCGCCTCGTCGGCCGCGACAGCGAGTTGCGCGTCATCCCTTGAAGGCCGCGACCGCCGCCCTGGCGGCGACGGCAGGCGGGGCAGGGGACTCCGCCGCGCCGTGCAGGCGGTCGAACCGGGCCCTGGCCGCATCCATCTCCTCGCGATGGGCGAAGGCCCAGTTGCCGAGCGCCTCGATCGGTCCCATCAGCGACCGGCCGAGGGCGGTGAGGTCATATTCCACCCGCGGCGGAATGGTCGGATAGACCGTCCGCGTCACCAGCCCGTCGCGCTCGAGGGCGCGCAGCGTCAGGGTCAGCATGCGCTGGGAGATGGAGCCGATCTCGCGCCTGAGCTCGTTGAAGCGCCGCGGCCCCTTGCGGCCCAGCAGGCGGACGACGAGCACGACCCATTTGTCACCGATGCGGGCTAGGACCGGCTTCACCGCGGCGCAATCCTCCGGCCCCTCGTGGCTGATGGTCACATCCATGTTCCCTCGTTCCTCCGCTGTGCCTTCTTGCGCGATGCAGCACAAGTTACCAGACTATCCTCGGTTACAAAGAGTAACCACGAGTTCCGTTTTGCGGAAGCCCATCGTGGCGCCGCCCAGGAGACCCCAATGAGCCTCACGCTCCACACGATCATCACCAGCACGCGGCCGGGCCGCGTCGGCCCGCAGCTCGGCACGTGGTTCAACGACGTCGCCAACGCCCACGGCGCCTTCAAGTCCGAGCTGGTGGACCTCGCCGGCTTCAACCTGCCGGTCTTCGACGAGCCGAACCATCCGCGCATGGCGAAATACGAGAAGGACCACACCAAGGCCTGGTCGGCCAGCGTCAAGGCGGCCGACGCCTTCGTCTTCGTCACCCCGGAATACAATTACGGCGTGTCGCCCGCGCTCTACAACGCGCTGACCTTCCTGTCGCAGGAATGGGCCTACAAGCCCGCCGGCTTCGTCGCCTATGGCGGCGTGTCGGGCGGCCTGCGTGCCGTGCAGCAGATCAAGCCGACGCTCACCACGCTGAAGATGATGCCCATTCCGCAGGCGGTCGCCGTCCCCGGCTTCGGCTCGTTCCTGGGCGCGGATGCCAAGTTCACGCCGAACGACCTGATGGCGACGAGCGCCAAGGAGGTGCTCGACGAGCTCGCCAAATGGGCCGGCGCCCTGAAGCCGCTTCGCGGCTGACGCGAGCTCCTTCCGGCAGGCGATTTGCATGGGGAGAGGCGATCCGGCCGACATTGCCGGGTCGTCATCCCATTAGCTGAGTGGACGGACGGGCGGGCTTGGCTCTAGAACCCGTCCGATCTGCTCCACTTTGCGTGCTGCCTGAAAGACTTCCCGCATGTTCAAGAAGATCCTGATCGCCAACCGCGGCGAGATCGCCTGCCGCGTGATCAAGACCGCGCGGCGGATGGGCATCAAGACGGTCGCCGTCTATTCGGATGCCGACCGTGACGCCATGCATGTGGAGATGGCGGACGAGGCGGTCCATATCGGCCCGCCGGCGGCTGCCGAGAGCTATCTGGTCATCGACAAGATCATCGCCGCCGCCAAGCAGACCGGCGCCGAGGCGATCCACCCCGGCTACGGCTTCCTGTCGGAGCGCGAGGCCTTCGCCCAGGCGCTGAAGGACAACGGCATCGTCTTCATCGGCCCCAATCCGCGCGCCATCGCCGCGATGGGCGACAAGATCGAATCGAAGAAGGCGGCGGCCGCCGCCAAGGTCTCGACCGTGCCGGGCTTCCTCGGCGTGATCGAGGATGCGGCGCACGCCACCCGCATCGCCGACGAGATCGGCTATCCCGTGATGATCAAGGCCTCCGCCGGCGGCGGAGGCAAGGGCATGCGCATTGCCCATTCCGCCTCGGAAGTGGCCGAGGGATTCACGCTGGCGAAGTCGGAGGCGAAATCCTCTTTCGGCGACGACCGCGTCTTCGTCGAGAAGTTCATCGTCAATCCGCGCCACATCGAAATCCAGGTGCTGGGCGACAAGCACGGCAACGTCGTCTATCTCGGCGAGCGCGAGTGCTCGATCCAGCGCCGCAACCAGAAGGTCATCGAGGAGGCTCCCTCGCCGCTGCTCGACGAGGCCACCCGCCGCGCAATGGGCGAGCAGGCCGTCGCCCTCGCCAAGGCGGTGGATTACGATTCCGCCGGCACGGTGGAATTCGTCGCCGGGCAGGACAAGTCCTTCTATTTCCTCGAGATGAACACCCGCCTTCAGGTGGAACATCCGGTGACCGAGATGATCACCGGCATCGACCTCGTGGAGCAGATGATCCGCGTCGCCTATGGCGAGAAACTCGCGATCACCCAGGACCAGGTGAAGCTGAACGGCTGGGCGGTGGAGAGCCGCATCTATGCCGAGGACCCGTACCGCAACTTCCTGCCGTCCATCGGCCGGCTCGTGACCTATCGTCCGCCCGCCGAGGGGCCGGCAGGCGACGCCGTGGTGCGCAACGACACCGGCGTGTTCGAGGGCGGCGAGATCTCGCTCTACTACGATCCGATGATCGCAAAGCTGGTGACCTGGGCTCCCACGCGCGACAAGGCCATCGCGGCGCAGGCGGACGCCCTCGACGCCTTCGCCATCGAGGGCATCCAGCACAACATCCCCTTCCTCTCGGCGCTGATGCAGCATCCGCGCTGGCAGTCGGGGGCGCTGTCCACCGGCTTCATCGCCGAGGAATATCCGGAAGGGTTCAAGGCGCGACCCCCGGAAGGCGAGGCCGCCGGCGTCATGGCGGCGGTCGCGGCCTTCATCGACCACGTCCAGAACGTCCGCAAGCGCAAGATTTCCGGCCAGATGCGCCAGGGCCACCGCGTCGCCTTCGACCGCGACCGGGTCGTGCTGATGGCGGGGACGCGCCACGACGTCGAGGTGATCGACGAGGGCGGCAAGATCGCGGTCCGAATCTTCGACGGGCCGGGCGGCACCGAGCTCAAGACCCACACGGTCGCCTCGCCCTGGACGCCGGGACAGCCGGTTCTCGCCGGCCATGTCGACGGGCGGCCGGTGAACCTCCTGGTGCGGACGGTCGCCAACGGCGTGACGCTCGCCTATCGCGGCATCGCCACCACGGCCCATGTCTATACCCGCCGCGAGGCCGAACTCGCCGCGCTGATGCCGGTGAAGGTCGCCGCCGACAGCGGCAAGAAGCTGACCTGCCCGATGCCGGGCCTCGTCAAGTCGATCGCCGTCTCGGTCGGCCAGGAGGTGAAGGCGGGCGAGGCTCTCTGCGTCGTCGAGGCGATGAAGATGGAGAACGTGCTGCGCGCCGAGCGCGACGGCAAGGTCAAGTCCATCGCCGCCAAGGCGGGCGACAGCCTGGCCGTGGACGCCGTCATCATGGAGTTCGAATGAGGTTGTCGACAGAGCGATGTTTGAGCCTTGCGGCCGCCGAAACGCTCTGCTAGACAGCCGCCTCGCCAGGGCAACCTGGCACTGCGGTCGTGGCGGAACTGGTAGACGCGCTACCTTGAGGTGGTAGTTCTTAACCGAGTGGAGGTTCGAGTCCTCTCGACCGCACCATATTCCCCCCCGGGGGTTTATAACTAACTGAAATCCCCGCACTTTTTCCAAGGTGCGGGGTTTCGTTTATCAAAGTGCGGGGATAGAGCGTTCACGGACGGTTCTTTCCGAGCTTTGAGACGGCCCCGCGAGACAGTCGGCGGCGGTCTGCCTCACGCGTATAGAGCGAAGCCATGCCTCCGCCGCGCCAACCGAAGAGGGCCTCGAGCTCGGCGACGGTTGCGCCGTTCTCGGCAGCACGAGTCGCGCCGATCTTCCGGACGCCGTGAGCAGATTTGTTGACCCCGGCCGCGCGGCAGGCCTCCCGGAAATAGTTGCCGAACGACTCCTTGGTCAGCGGCTCGCCGCGCTCACCGGTGATGAGCGCGAGGTCGCCGGTCGGCCCGGCTTTGATCGTGGCTCGCAGCACTGGCAGAATCGGAATGGTCACCTCGATCTCGCCCTGGCTCTTCTCGGTGCGAATCACAATCTCCTCGCCGCGGATGTGCTGCCTGCCGACGAGAACGGCGTCGCCGCGGCGCAGGCCCGTGTAGAGCAGCACATCGAGCCAGACACGCTGCCGCGTGCCGACTGGCCAACGCTTCTCGAACTTCGCAACGTCCTCCTCGGTCCAGGCCGGAAAGCCGGGCCCCTTCGGCCGCTTGGGGTTCTTCACGCCCTCGGTGGGGTCGACCGCGACGTGCGTCGCCTCGACGGCCCAGCGAAAGAGGCCGCGCATGGCGTCGAGGAAGTTCCGCGCCTGCGCCGGCGTCGCGGCGCGCTTGTCTCGGCTCTTCACCATGGAGGCCCGGGTGACGCCCCTGAAGTGCTTGTCGCCGCTGTCCTTGATGATGTTCTCAAAAATGTTCTCGCGCTGCCGCCGTGTCGCCTCGGACAGGTCGCCCCAGGCCGTGGTGCGCATGTATTGCCGAATCAGCCACTCGATCGATCCGGCCGCAGCTTTGCGTTCGGCCGGCGCCGCCATGCCCTCGAGGGCGGCGGTGTAGTTCGCCGTGAACTCCGGCGAGCCATAGTCGCCCTTGATCCTGATGCGCGGCCCGTTGCCCTTGCGGACGTACCAGACGGTCGTCCCGTGGCGGTTCACCTCGCGGAGGAGATAGGGCGGTCGAGGGCGCGGCATGTCCGCCATCAAAGCACGATCTCCTCGGCCTGCGCCACTGGCGCTGCCGTGCCCTGCTGGCGCTCACCGAAGGGCACCCAGACGACGGTGTCGCCGGTCCTGATCTCGACGCCCGGCGCGCCCGCCTGCCGCGCCGCGCGTAGGATGCGGGCGACGTCGGCCTGGGTCGTTTTCGCGGGCGTGCGGGGCATCAGGGTTCCTCCTGCCGCACCGCGCGCATCTCCTCGCGCATGACGGCCTCGACCATCTCGCGCAGCAGGGCGTCGCAGGCGGTCCTGGCGGCCGCGAACTCCTCCGCCGGCATGGCCGTGTGGCAGAAGGCTTTGCGATCGCCGAAGCGGACGGTGAGGCCGCCGGCTCCCGTGGCGACGACCTCGGTCAGTGCGGGAACAGCAGGCGTGGTCATTGTCCTATTCTCCCGGCCGCCCATGCGACCATGGCGAGGCTGGCGAGCCCGCCGGCGATGAGCAGCACGAGTACGGCCGCTGCGGCGGGGGTGAAGCGGAGAGGGGCGTCAGAACGGGATTTCATCGTCGTCCATCCGTCTGAAGGCGGAGCCCTGGCCGAAACCGCCACCACCACCGCCGGCATCCGCGCCGCTTCCCTGCCGCTCGGTGTGGCCGCCGCCGTCACCGCCGCCCTTGGCGTCGCCGAGCATCACCAGCTCGCCGCGAAAGCGGGTCAGAACGACCTCGGTGGAGTAACGCTCGACGCCGCTCTGGTCGTTCCACTTGCGGGTCTGCAACTGGCCCTCGATGAAGACCTTCGAGCCCTTCTTCAGGTACTGCTCGGCCACGCGCACGAGGTTCTCGTTGAAGACGACGATCTGGTGCCACTCGGTGCGCTCCCGCCGCTCGCCGGTCGCCTTGTCGCGCCACGTCTCTGATGTGGCGAGGCGCAGGTTGCAGAGTTGCTCGCCGTTGTTCATGCGCCGAACCTCGGGATCCCGGCCGAGATGGCCGACGAGGATGACCTTGTTGACGCCTGCCATGGTCAGACCCTCATCGGCATGAGGACGAAGAGCGCGCCGGAGGGCGTCACGTCCTGGATTAGGGCAGGGCTGCCGGCATCGGTCAGACCAAAGCTGACGGTGTCGCCGGCGACCTGCGCGAGGATCTCGGTCAGGTACCGACCGTTGAAGCCGATCGTGATGTCTGTGTCTGGCTCTGCGTCGACCTCAAGCTCTTCGACCGCGTCACCCGCTTCGACATTGCTTGTGGAGAGCGTCAGGGTTCGTCCGGCCACTGCCATCTTCACCGCCCGCCCTCGCTCGCTGGCGACCGTCATCACACGGTCGATAGCTTTGGTCAGGTCAGCCTTCTCGGCGACCACCTGCAGCGGAGGGGACTGCGGCACCACGCGGACGTAGTCAGGGAAGGTGCCGTCGATCAGCTTCGACGTCAGGGTGAGCTGATCGAAGGAAAAGCGGATCTTCTGCTCGGAAAGGCTGACCAAGACCTCGCCACCAAATTCGCCGAGCAGTCGGCTGACTTCGCTCACCGTCTTCCGCGGCAGAATCACGCCCGGCATCGTGGCGGCGCCTGTGCCTTCGGACAGGGTCACCTGCGCGAGCCGGTGCCCATCGGTCGACACGCCCCGCAGCGAGGTCGCGTTCCCGCTACCGGCAATGTGCAAGAGAATGCCGTTCAGGTAGTAGCGTGAGGCCTCGGTCGAGATCGCAATCGTTGCTCTATCGATAACACTCTTCAGATCCTTTGCAGGCACCGAGAACGTGTGAGGCAGATCGCCGACGGTGAGATCGGGGAAGTCGCTCGCCGGGATGGTCGCGAGCTGGAAGCGTGACCGGCCCGTCTTCACGACGAGGCGGTTGTTGGGCCCCATTTCAATTGCAACCTGGCAGCCATCCGGCAGCTTGCGAACGATGTCATGGAGCATGCGGCCGGGAACGGTGGTGTCGCCGTGCTCGGCCACCTCGGCATCCATCTGCTGCCGCACCTCGACGTCGAGATCGGTTGCCCGCAACGAGAGCGTTTGACCGGAGGCAGTCAGCAGCACGTTGCCGAGGATCGGTATGGTGTTACGGCCCTCGATAACGCGCGCGGCGCGAGAAAGGCCGGAGAGCAGCGTGGCGCGTTCGACGGTGATCTTCATGGTCACGCCATCCCCATCGCCTGCATGTAGAGCTCGAGGATGGCCTCCTGCTCCATGCGCTCGTCGCGGTCCTGCTTGCGAAGGGAGACGATCCTGCGCAGCACCTTCGTGTCGAAGCCGTTGGCCTTGGCTTCGGCGTAGACATCCTTGATATCGTCCGCGGTTGCCTTCTTTTCCTCCTCGAGCCGCTCGATGCGTTCGATGATGGATTTCAGCTGATCCGCCGCCACTGACTGCGTTGAGACGCCACGGCCGGGCGGCGCCATCTCCTGTGGCGCGAAGGCCTCCACCTGATGGTCAAACGACATGCTGAGCCTCCTAGCGGCGGTTGAAAGGCAACAAGTCAGGCTGCAGTTCCGCGCCGGCGCAGCTGTTCGCGCGCACGCGGCACGATTTCGCGGTATCGCAGGCGGAACCGGTCGGCCGCATAGGGCCATGGCCAGGCCGACAGGCCGCCGAGGCACCGGATCGGACGGGGTTCAAACGTCGTGCCGTCGTACCACCAGGCCTGCGACGGTCTGATCTTCGTATCGAGCAGCTGGCGGCGCTCGGCATGGAGCATGCGGAAGTCGATATCCTTGACGATGGCCTTGGGTCGCTGGTCGAGGGGAAGGCCTGCAGCCTCGTGCACTGCAGCCTCAACCGCGGTCTCAAGGTCGCCGAGAATGTCCATGAGGCTGTCGGCCAGGTGGGCACCGCCATGGCGGCTTGCCACGCATTCGATGGCGCCCTTCAGCGGCGTCGACCAGTCGCCGATATAGGCCTCGTGGGCGTCGTGCAGCAGAGCATAGGCGGCGGCCACGGGGTCGCCCGTCTCCGCCATGACTACGTCGCAGCAGTGAACGGAGTGCTGGGCGACGGAATAGGGCCCGGCGCCGATATGGCCGGTGAACCGTGCCAGACGCGCCAGGGCGTCCGGCACGTCCGTGTCGAAGTCCACATCCGCGGCGCGCGGGGAGACGAGGTCGAAGCGGCGGCCGGACGCTGTCTGGATCCAGGTCATCAGCCCGCTCACGCCGCGCGGTTCAGCTGTCGGCCGGTGACAGAGCGGCAGGCCTCGCCGATGAGATCCGGCCGCGCGTCGGCGGCAAGGCGCGAGGCATCAGCCAGCACGCGCCGCAGGCGCCAGGCGAGGGCACGGGTGTCGTTGTCGTCCACCGCCCAGCCGAGGCGGATCAGGTCCCCGTCGGCGAGGTGGCCGTCGTTCGCCCGCCAGATGGCGATGATGTCCTCGGCGAGCCGCACCTTGATGGCAGCGGGGTCGCACATGTGCTGGCGAGGAAGGGGCCAGATGAAGCCGTCGTCAGTGGCGAGCGGCACTTCGATGCCGCCGACGGCAATCAGGCGACTATGGGCTTCGGCAAGCGGGCAGCCCGACCGGGCCGAGAGGCGATGCGCTGACACCATGGGGAGGGCTCCATCCGAAAGAGGATGGGCAATGTTCCCCAAATTGGGTAATTATGTCAACCCCAAATTGGGTAAGTTTGATGTGTGGCGTTGCAGCTCGATCGGATACATTGTTTCTACGGCCGATTGTGCAGGTTACCGTTTAGCGAGTACGGAGCAGTAGACCTCGTCCTCCTGTCCTCTAGAGCGTGATATCTCGATTTCAAGAGCGTGACCGGACCCCGCGCCCAAGGCGACAACGGAACCTTCCCTTCTACGCTGAGCGCGCGCGTCTCTGAGAAGTGCGTCGATCCGCGACCCCGCTCGCTGTGCTGAGGTTTGGGGATCAACTACGCGGAGTGCCGCGCTGCATGCTGATCGGAACGTTTCCGGTGTCGCCGTTGGCACCTCCCGAGGGAGAAAATGGATCGCGATGGTGTCAACGCTCCCTTTGTCCTTCCCAGCCTTGAAGGCGGTCAAATCCGAGCCGGGAGTGTGCCGCTCTCTGGCAGTGATCGTTAGTCCGTTTTGAACCTGTGCCTCGCAGAAGCGCGTGTCCTCTAACGTCTCTTTACATGTGAAAGTAAGCGGACCTCCCGTGGTAAACCCAATGGCTCGCAACTTTTCGCCCAATGTCTCGCTTCCTAAGCCAAAGGTCCCGGACGCTTCGGCTCGATCTGGTTCTGAAGGACCTCGGCACGCTTCGATCACTGGCGCGAGCGCTCTATCCGCCTGCGTCAGTCTAAAAACGTGATCGCCAGCACCGCCGTCGATCTCGAGGCGAATCGCGATCTCGCGACCGCGCAGGAGCTGGTCCGCCTTATCGATCGGGAAGTTGATTTGGACGAGGCGATCGCTGACCACTCCGGCCAAGGGCCTCTCAACAGGATTCTGGTCGACCCTGACGAGGACGCTTGTCTGCATTCCGCGGCGCAGACGGCCAGTGCCCAGACCAAGTTCTATCAAGCCGAACGAGAACTGTTTGTCTTGAAGGCATCGGATAGCGAGCGCCAGCCCCTGCCTCATTTGCATGGCGACGATTACGTCGTTTCCGTCTTCGAAGCGATTGCGTTCAATCGTGATTTCCCAGGGGCCCACTCGGCGCCGTTCTTGGGCCTCGGCTGAGCCAGCGACACTCAGGAATAGTCCGACGACAGTCAGGAGGCGGCGCATCGTTTGTTCTCACGCGACTAGAGCAATCGGCCCATACCAGCGGTCTTGCGCGCGAAGGCCGTCTGCTTCGCCCGGTTAGCGCTCTCCACCCGTCTGATCTGTTGAGCCTTCACAATCAGATAAATCTCGCCGATCCACTCAATCGCAACATCCTCGATGAGGGGCGCATTGTGGCTGTAGAGATTGAAGATGCCGCGGCGCTTTCCGTACTGGATTTCTTTGAGGAAGCGTCGCCCATCCTTAGTCCGGCACGCAACGTCCTCACCAACGTAGGCCTCGGTGGTCAGGCGCTGTTCACGATGAACAAGGATCGCATCGCCGTCCTTATATACCGGAAGCATTGAGTGCCCGCGCACTCTGAAGGCGATGATGTCATCCGGGATATTGAAGGGTAGATCGATCGTCTCAAGGCCGTCAGGCGGCACTTGCTCAAATTCGGGCATGATCTCGGCGCCCGCGCCAATGAAGCCCATCACTGGCACGCCGTGCTTCAGACTGGTCTCTTCGGAGAAGACCTCAGCAAACTCGACCCCATAGATCTGTGCCGCCTGTTCGATCCGCGGCAATGCAAGTTGTCGCTCGCCGCGCTCCAACTTCAAGTAGCCGCTTTTCGACAACCCAAAGGCGTCGGCCGCTTGCTCCTGCGTCCAGCCGCGGCCCTCACGAAGCGCTCGAAGGTTGTTACCCATGGCGGGGATTGTGCCGGGCGTACACACCCGTGTCGTGTCCCAAAGTGGGGTTGACGAGTTACCCAGATTGGGTAAGTATCGGATCATGACGCTGCTCCAGTTCATGGCCGAGCGAAAACTGTCGGATGACCAGATGGCCGACCTTGTCGGCGTCTCTGCTTCCGCCGTTCGCAAGTGGAAGTACTGCCAGCGCGTGCCTCGCCGAGGCGCGATGGCGCGGCTCATTCAGGCGACCGATGGCGCCGTGAGTCCAATCGACTTTCTCGACGCTCCCACCGGAAACGCCCAGCAGGAGGCCGCGTGATGCAGAGGCTCGAGCATGAGATGGCTCGCCGCCGTGAGCTCATTGAGCGCCTGTCGGCTATCGCCGAGCTCAACTTCCTCGTGATGGTGGAGGGGCCTGTGATGGCGCAGGTGCCGATCGCGCAGGCACTGGACCATGTGCCAACCGAAATTCTCGGTCTGCTCATGGAGCGGCTCCGCTCATCCGCCTCCGAGGACCTTCTGTCGATAGCGCGCCTCCACCCCGCGCAGCTTGTCGATTGGCGTCCGGGCGATGTCCTCGAGGAACTTCGAGACGACGACGAGATCGGAATAGGTCGTCGGATCAACGTGCGTGAATACGGTATCAAACGCCTCATTTCTCAGTCGGAGGATGGCTCGTCCTCCTCCGCTGCCGGCCTCGACGGCGCGGATAGCGAGGGAAGCCCTGACGGCAAAGTCGCTCAGGTGGCGGATGGCGATCTCGAGGTCGGCGGGTCTGCGGGCCATGACGGTCTCTCCTTCGTCCGTGGCGCCCCGTCGATCCAGCCTGGATGGGGGCGCTGACATGCACGCATCCTCGCAGACCGCGGCCGGACAGTTTTCCAAGAAATCCGGACAACCTTCCGAGAAATTTGGACAGTTGTCCGGAAAATCCGGACAGTTGTCCCCGGCCTGCACCGCCCGCGCCATCGCATTTTTGCGGGCCCGGCACCCTGCGAAGACAGCCGAAGAAATCGCCGCCCTCACGGGGCTGACCGCGGACACGGTGCGCAAGTGGCTCGACAGGGCGTCCGCCCCGTCCTTTGCTGCCTGCTTCGCTCTCATTGGCGCCTACGGGCCAGACTTCGTCGCCGCCGTGATGGAGCATCCGCCGGCCTGGATCGATACCGCCGCGCGTGCCGCGCGCCGCGAGGCGCTCGCCCGGGACATCGCCCGCCTGCAGGCGGAACTGAACAAGCTCGGAGACGCGGCGTGAGGGGATTTCGAGCGCTGTTCCTCCTGGCTCTCGCCGGAGTGCTCCGGCTTTTCGCGCGCGGTCCGCTCTGGCTGGCGGATGCCTGCCAGCGCGCCGCCACCGCACTAGAGGCGCAAGCGCGCCTCGACGCTCGCTGAGGGGGAGGGGACTGCCATGGGGGCGAGTGGGACAAAACGACATTTCAGCGAGCAAGACCTGAGGGTTCTTCGCCTGCTGAAGCGCCGCCACCGGCCGGTGGCCGTCGAAAAGGCGCTGGGTCTCAGGGACAGCGTCGCCACCAAGCTCCGCCGGCAAGCGACCGAACAGGGATGGACCTTCCCAGCCATGCCGAAAACGGCGACACCCTGCACGGTGAGGGAGTATCTCGCCGCCTGCCAGGCGGCAGCGATTGTTCCCCAGCCGCACATCATGCGGGAGCTGGCGCCCCCGCAGCCGGAGGCGCCCTGGCCGCATCTCATCGACTACGCGCTGCCACCCGCGCCGCGCTCGGTGCAGGCCGGTGAGCAGGCGGCGCGGGTGTTCAAGGCGGTGGAGCACATGCGCTATGTGCCCGCGAGTTGCGCCGGAGGCGGCGAACGTCACTTCGCGCGGGAATGCGCCGAGCATCTGGCTCTCCTCATGGCCTATGCTCCCGGCCGCCGCTATCCCGAAGATCCCCGCGCCTTGCGACCCGAACCGCGTGTGAAATTCTCGCCGTCCGCGATCTCATCCGGCTCCGGCAGCCCCTGTGCACAGATCCTCGAGGTGGCCTGATGGGCATCGAGGACGGAGCCGAGACGCGCCCGACCGTGCCGGTGCGCCGTGACCTTGCGGCGCTCGCCGTCGAGGTCTTCGTCGCGACCCAGCGCTCGGCCCTCGCCCTCCAGGCGGCGGAGCAGCTGAACTTCCGTCATCCGAGCCGCGGCAATGCCATGGCGATTTCGGAGGCGCGCCGCGAGATCGAGGCGCTTGCCGAAGCCCATGCGCTGCTGAAGGCGCTCGTCCCCTATGCCGACGCGCTGGCCGAAGGCCTGCCGGGTGTTTTTGCCGCCGACGCTCATCCATCGCGCCCCTTGGCTGTCATTCAGGGCGGTCGGGCATGAGCACGCCGCGCACGCCTGAGGAATGGAAGGCCCGGCGCCACCGTCTGCGGGAACCGTGGGTTGCCAAGGCGGAGGAGGTCGACCTCCTGACCGCATTCGGTCTCGCGGCGATGGGTGTGGCGCTCAAGCGGGCAGGGCAGGAGCATGTGGGGCCGTGCCCGGACTGCGGGGGCCGGCGCGACAAGTTCGCCATCCACCCCTCGCGCGGCAAATGGCACTGCCGGGGCCTTGGCGGCGGCGGGGCGAGTGCGGTCGGCATGGTGATGCACATCACCCAGATGCCCTTCCTTGAGGCTGTCGCGCTTCTCGCCGGCGAGCCTGACCCGGCCCGGCCCGATGCCACGCCGCCCTCGGCGGCGGAGCTTGCCGAACGTGAGCTCCAGCGGGCCGAGCGGCAGGCGGCGAACGCCACCGCCGTGGCCGCACGCGAGGCCGAGGAGCGCGACTATCGCGCCGAGGAACAGCGGCGAGCGCGCGAGATATTCGACGCGGCAGTGCCCTGGCCCGGCACGCCGGTGGAAGCCTATCTGCGCTGGCGGCGGCTTATTGACGACGCAACCATGCCGGCTCTGCGCGGGATGCGGCTGCGCTATATCGAGCGCGACTATCTGGAGCCGGAAAAGGATGATCGGGGTCGCCTGACCTTCGTCAATTGCGGCCGGTTCGGCTTCATGGTGGCGGGGCTTGTGCGCGATGGGGCGCTCGTCGGCGTGCATCTGACCGCCCTCGACCCTGCCTTCCTGACCGGCGGCACCCCCGCGACGCCCAAGGGCAAGGCCCAGCCGGTCCATCCCGTGACCGGCGAACTCCTGCCGGCGAAAAAGATGCGCGGCTCCTCCAAGGGCGGCTGCATTCGGCTCTTCGGGCCGCCGGCGCCGGATGTGCTGATCCGCGGCGAGGGGATCGAGACGACGATCGGCTTCCTCGCCGGCCTCGTGCGCACCGGCCGCCTGACGCCGGACATGGCCGCCTGGGCGGCGGGCTCGCTCGACAATCTCGGCGGGCCGCATGACGGCATGGTGGCGCACCCGACCCGGAAGACTGACAAGGGCCGGGCCGTGAGGGTCAAGGGCCCGTTGCCGCGCGTTGCCGACGAGGCGCACCCGGTCATGGCCATTCCAGACAGCGTGACGCGGATGCTCGACCTCGCCGACGGCGACAGCGACCGTTTCGAGGTCGAGCAGGTGCTCGCGCGGTCAAGGGCGCGCTGGCAGGCCCCGGGGCGGTCCGTGGTGGGGGTGTGGCCGCCGGCGGGGCTCGACTGGGCCCAAGCGACGGGAGGGGTGTGATGCAGCGCTTCGTCGTCACCATCCAGGGCCACGGTGTGACCGAGGTGGAGGCCGCAAGCGCCCTCGGCGCCAAGGCCAAGGCCTTCCTCCGGTTCCCGGATATCAGTTCCAGCATCAATTTCCGCGAGTTTTCGCAACGCGCCGTGGTGCGCGTTGTCGGCCGCCAGGTGCACTGAGGGTTTGCGCCATGAAGAATCGTCTCAGCGATCTCAACGATCATCTCTTCGCCCAGCTCGAGCGCCTCTCCGATGAGGACATGAGCGCCGACGATATCGAACGCGAGGCCAAGCGCGGCGAGGCCATGGTTGCGGTCGCCGACCAGATCATCCGCAACGCCGCCCTTCAGATTCAGGCTGCCAAAATCGCCTTCGATGCCGGCGCCAACCCCACGCCTTATCTGCCCGCCCCGGCTCTTGCCGCTCCCACAGTCAAAGGGCTGCCGTCGTGAAGGGACGGGCCATCGCCTACAGCGCCAGCGAAATGACGTGGCTGGAAGAGAACCGAGCCATGGTCATCAGCGACTACTTCGCTGGGTTTCGTGGGGGGGGGGGGCGCGCGCGGGGGGCGCGGGCGCCGG
>JAEZGJ010000222.1 GCA_023416965.1 Pseudomonadota bacterium
GCCCGGAGATCGACCCCGGCGTGCCGGCGCTGGCGGCCGAGGGCCCGCGCCCCCTCCGCCTGGCGCTGAAGAGCGGCAATTTCGGCGCGCTCGACTTCTACGACAAGGCGCTCGCCGCCCTCGGTGACGCATGACCGGCGAGGAGAGGAAGGCCCGCGATGGGCTGGTCCGCTGGGGGAAGTCCCTGTTCGACCGTGGCCTCACCCCCGGCTCCTCCGGCAATCTCAGCGTCCGGCTCGACGACGGCTACCTCTTCACCCCGACCAATTCCTGCCTCGGCTTCCTCGACGCCGACCGGCTGTCGAAGCTCGACGGCGAGGGCCGGCTCGTCGACGGCGATCCGCCGACGAAGGAACTGCCGCTGCACTTCGCCTTCTACCAGGCGCGCGCCCACGCGCGCGCAGTGGTGCACCTGCACTCAACCCACGCCACCGCCCTCTCCTGCCTCGCCGACACCGACCCCGACGATGCCATCCCGCCGATCACGCCCTATGTCGTCATGCGCGTCGGCAAGGTGCCGGTCGTGCCCTATACGCGGCCCGGCTCGGCCGACGTCGCGCCGCTCATCCGCGACAAGGCCCCGGACCATCCCGCCATCCTCCTCGGCAATCACGGGCCGGTCGTGGCCGGGACGAGCCTGGAGGCGGCCGTCTTCGCCATGGAGGAACTGGAGGAGACCGCGCGCCTCGTCCTCCTCACCCGCGGCATGGCGGTCCGCCACCTCGCGGTACAAGAGATCGCCGACCTCGAGGCGACGTTCAAACTCAGGGGATAGGACACCCATGCCGCGCTTTTCCGCCAATCTCGGCTTCCTGTGGCAGGGTATGCCGCTTCTCGACCAGATCGAGGCCGCCGCAAAGGCCGGCTTCCGCGCCGTCGAGATGCACTGGCCCTACGACACCGATCCGCAGGCGGTACGCGCCGCCTGTGACCGGCTCGGGCTCACCATGCTCGGGGTCAACACCGTGAAGGGCGACACGGCGAAGGGCGAGAACGGGCTCGGCGCCCTGCCCGGCCGCGAGGCCGAGTTCCAGGCCGCCATCGACCAGGCCATCGCCTGGCAGGTCGCGGCGGGTGGGAAGGCGATCCACGCCATGGCCGGCATGGTGAAGCCCGCCGACCGGCCCGCGGCAACCGCCGTCTGGGTGGAGAACCTGTCCATCGCCGCCGACAAGGCCGCCGCCCACGGCATCACCCTGCTGCTCGAGCCGCTGAGCCCGCGCGCCGCTCCCGGCTATTTCTACTCGACCCTGCGCGGTGCCGGCGAGATCATCGCCCGCGTCGGCAAGCCCAACGTCAAGATCATGTTCGACGTCTTCCATGTCGGCTGCGCCGAGGGCGACGTGCTGACGAACCTCTCGGCATGGTGGCCCCATATCGGCCATGTCCAGATCGCCGCGGTGCCGAGCCGCGCCGAACCCGACGAGGGCGAGATCCACTTCCCCGCCATATTCAGGGCCCTCGACGAGAAGGGCTATGCCGGCTGGGTCGGCGCGGAGTACCGACCGCGCGGCGACACCGATGCCGGCCTCGCATGGGTGAAGGCCCTCGGCGTCAGCCTCGGCTGAACCCGCCGCCCATCTCGCAGGCGCGAACATTCCTTGTGCGTCGCAGCAGAAACCCCTTTGGCGTCAATCTGTTGCGCAATCTCGTTGCGCCCGCCCTGTCGAGAACGAAATCGACAGAACGATTCCAATGTGACAGCGTTCTTGACCTAAGGACGAGGGCTGCGGCCGCCGTCCCACATCCCGATGGCGTGGCCCGGCCGCGCAGATCCAGAGGAGCGCGTGATGGCGAAGGTTCCCCCCACATCCGCCGATCTCGCCAATGCGATCCGCTTCGACGACGTCTCGCTCGACGACAAGTACGACCTGACCAAGGAGCGGGTCTTCCTGACGGGCGTCCAGGCCCTCGTCCGCCTGACTCTCATGCAGAAGGAGCGCGACCGCCGCGCCGGCCTCAACACGGCAGGCTTCGTCTCCGGCTATCGCGGCTCCCCCTTGGGCGGCCTCGATCAGGCCTTCTTCAAGGCCCAGCGCAACCTCCTCGCCAGCGACGTCATCTTCACGCCCGGCCTCAACGAGGATCTCGCCGCCACCGCTGTCTGGGGCACCCAGCAGGCGGAGATGCGCGGCGAGGGCAGGTTCGACGGTGTCTTCGGCGTCTGGTACGGCAAGGGCCCGGGCGTCGACCGCTCGGGCGACGTCTTCCGCCACGCCAATCTCGCCGGCACCTCGCCCCATGGCGGCGTCCTCGCGCTGATGGGCGACGACCATACGGCCGAATCCTCCACCGTCGCCCACCAGTCGGAATTCCACTTCGTCGACGTGATGATGCCGATCCTGAACCCCGCGGGGGCGCAGGAAATCCTCGACTACGGCCTCTACGGCTGGGCAATGTCGCGCTATGCCGGCGTCTGGACGGCGTTGAAATGCATGAAGGACACGGTGGAATCCACCGGCGTCGTCGACGGCGCGGTGGACCGCATCTCCATCGTCCTGCCCGGCGACGACGAGTTCGTCATGCCCCCCGGCGGCGTCTCCATCCGGCCGAACGACGACCGGCACGAGCAGGAGATGCGCCTGCACATGTACAAGCGGGCCGCCGCCCTCGCCTTCATCAAGGCAAACAAGCTGAACCGCATCATCACGTCAGGCGGTCGCCAGCCGAAGATCGGCATCATTACCACCGGCAAGAGCTATCTCGACGTCCGCCAGGCCTTCGACGAGCTCGGCATCGACGAGGTGAAGGCCAACGATCTCGGCATCCGCCTGTTCAAGATCGCCTGCCCCTGGCCGCTCGATCCGGCGGAGCTGCGCGCCTTCGTCACCGGGCTCGACCTCGTGATCGTCGTCGAGGAGAAGCGCTCGCTCATCGAGGTGCAGGTCCGCGAGGAGCTCTACGGCCACGTCCACCAGCCCATCGTCATTGGCAAGAAGGACGAAAAGGGCGACTGGCTCTTCCCCGTCCACGGGGCGCTCGATTCCAACGACGTCGCCATCTGCATCGGCGAGCGCGTGCTCAGACATGTCGGCCACAACGACCAGGTCGCCGCCAACGTCGCCCGGCTGAAGGGCGCGCAGGAGGTGCTGAAGACGACGCCGATCATCGCCACCCGCATCCCCTATTTCTGCTCGGGATGCCCGCACAACACCTCCACCGTCGTCCCCGAGGGCATGCGCGCCTATGCCGGCATCGGCTGCCACTACATGGCGCTGTGGATGGACCGGAACACGGAAGGCTTCACCCAAATGGGCGGCGAGGGCGCCAACTGGGTCGGCGAGGCGCCGTTCTCCAAGCGCGGCCACGTCTTCCAGAACCTCGGCGACGGTACCTACAACCACTCCGGCTCGCTGGCGATCCGCTTCGCCGTCGCCTCCAAGGTCAACATCACCTACAAGATCCTCTTCAACGACGCCGTCGCCATGACCGGTGGCCAGCGCCACGAGGGCGGCCTGACCATGCCGATGATCGCCGCGCAGATGCGCGCCGAGGGCGTCGAGCGCATCGCCATCGTCACCGACGAGCCCGGCAAATATGCCGGCCACGGCGTTGCCTTCCCGGCCGGCACCTCCATCGACCACCGCGACGACCTCGACAGCGTCCAGAAGGAGCTTGCCGGCGTGCCCGGCGTCTCCGTGCTGATCTACGACCAGACCTGCGCCGCCGAGAAGCGCCGCCGCCGCAAGCGTGGCACCTTCCCGGACCCGGTGAAGCGCGTCATCATCAACGAGGCGGTGTGCGAGGGCTGCGGCGATTGCGGCGTCGTCTCGAACTGCGTCTCGGTCCAGCCGCTGGAGACCGAGTTCGGTCGCAAGCGCACCATCGACCAGTCGTCCTGCAACAAGGACTTCTCCTGCGTGAAGGGCTTCTGCCCGAGCTTCGTCACGGTTCACGGGGCCGAGCCGAAGAAGGGTCAGGCCATGGCGGTGGAGGCGGACATCTCGCGCCTCCCCGACCCGATCCTTCCCACCATCGAGCACACCTACAATGTGCTGATCGAGGGCGTCGGCGGCACGGGCATCGTGACGGTCGGCGCCATTCTCGGCATGGCCTGCCACCTGGAGAAGAAGGGCGTCGGCCTCATCGACATGGCGGGCCTCGCCCAGAAGGGCGGCGAGGTCTTCTCCCACATGCGCATCGCCCGCGTGCCGGAGGACATCCACTCCATCCGCGTCCATGCCGGCTCGGCCGATCTCGTGCTCTCCGGCGACATCGTCATCGCCGGCGGCAAGAAGTCGCTTGCCAGCATGAAGCCGACCACCAAGGTCGTGGTGAACACGGTGGAGAGCCTGCCGGGCCAGTTCACCCGCGACGCCAACTTCTCGCTGCCGTCCGAGCGGCTGAAGCGGGCGATCATCTCCCACGCCAGCCGCGACACCACCCATCTGGTCGATGCCCAGAGGCTTGCGACGGCGCTGATGGGCAATTCCATCGCCACCAACCTCTTCCTGGTCGGCTACGCCTTCCAGATCGGCGGCCTGCCGCTGACCGCCGCCGCCATCGAGCGGGCGATCGAGCTCAACGGCGAGGCGGTGAAGATGAACATCACCGCCTTCCGCTGGGGCCGCCTCTGCGCCCATGACCGCGCCGCCGTCGAGGCGCTCGTTGCCCCGGTGACGGCACCGAGCGGGGTGGAGAAGCTGTCCTCTTCGCTGGAGGAGATCATCGCCCGCCGCGCCGACCAGCTCACCCGCTACCAGAACGTCGCCTATGCGGCGCGCTATCAGGGGCTCGTCGACACCGTCCGCAAGGCGGAGGCTGAGAAGGCGCCGGGACGCCAGGGCCTGACGGAGGCGGTCGCCCGCTATCTCTACAAGCTCATGGCCTACAAGGACGAGTACGAGGTCGCCCGTCTCTACACCGACGGCAACTTCCTCAAGCAGGTGGCCAAGACCTTCGACGGCAAGGACCTGAGGTTCGAGTTCCACCTGGCGCCGCCGCTCCTTGCCAAGCCCGACCCGGAGACGGGGCGCCCGCGGAAGATGAGCTTCGGCCCCTGGATGATGACGGCCTATCGCGTCCTTGCCTCCCTCAAGGGCCTGCGCGGCACCGCCTTCGACATCTTCGGCTACACCCACGAGCGGCGTACCGAGCGGCAGCTGATCAAGGACTACGAGGCGCTGGTCGCCGAGATCGTCGCCAGGCTGACGCCGGAAAATCACGCCCTCGCGGTCGGCCTCGCCTCGATCCCGGAGAAGATCCGCGGCTTCGGCCATGTGAAGGCGCGCCATCTCGACGTGGCGAAGAAGGAGGAGGCGGCCCTGCTCGCCGACTTCCGCGCCGGTCCGAAGCCTGAGGTGAAGCTCGCGGCGGAGTGAGGGAGGGCCTCTCGCCGCGAGGCACTGGCCCGGATGCGTCCTTCGAGGCTCGCCCATCGCATCGAGCGAACGCGAAATGCGTTCGCACCTCAGGTGAAGGGCGGTTGAGCGTTTCGCTGGGGTCGCAAGCTGGGTCTCGGGCAATGGGAGCGGCGTTGAGTCTGGTCTGCAACCCACACCCTCCTCCTGAGGTGCGAGCGACAGCGAGCCCCGGAGGATGCACGCCCTGATGCAGCCATCCACCTCGGCGCAAGGCACCACTCCGGCGGGCAGCTACCGCGCCCCCCTGTTTCATGGCAGAGACAACCCCCCGATCGCCAGAGCCGGACCCGCCATGACCTCGACCTTCATCCCCTCGCCCGTCGCCGCCGGCTGGGAAACCGCCACGCCCGCGGAGAGCGGTTTCGACCCGGAGAAGCTGAAGGCCGCCACAGCCTTCGCCGAAAAGGCAGAGAGCCCCTGGCCGATGAGCCTCTACTATCCCGACGGCCGCTATGTCGGCATCGTCGAGTGGAACGAGACGGGCCCCTGGAGCGCCATCGTCGGGCCGGTCATCCCGCGCGGCAAGCCCGCCGGTCTCGTCGTCCGCGGCGGCAAGGTCGTGACCACCTGGGGCGACATCGCCCGGGTCGACATGACCTTCTCCATTGCCAAGAGCTATCTCGCCATCCTCGCCGGCATCGCCTCGGACGACGGCCTCATCGCCGTCGACGATCCCGTGTCGAAGACCCTGGACGACCCGCACTTCGCTGGCGAGCGCAATTCCCTGATCACCTGGCGCCACCTCCTCCACCAGTCGAGCGAGTGGGAGGGCGTCATTTTCGAGAAGTCCCACCAGGTCCACCACAACCGCCAGATCGGCGCCGGCGCCGACAACAGCCGCAAGGGCGAGAAGCGCGCCCTGAAGGCCCCTGGCACCCATTACGAATACAACGACGTGCGGGTGAACGTCCTCTCCTACGCCCTGCTGCGCCGCTTCGGCCGCGCCCTGCCGGAGGTGCTGAAGGAGCGGATCATGGATCCGATCGGGGCCTCGGACAGCTGGCGCTGGCACGGTTACGAGAATTCCTGGGTCGAGATCGGCGGCCGCAAGGTGCAGTCGGTGCCCGGCGGGGCCCACTGGGGCGGCGGCATCTTCATCTCCGCCCTCGACCACGCCCGCCTTGGCCTGCTGATCGGCCGCAACGGCGCGTGGAATGGCCGCCAGCTCCTGTCGAAGGAATGGATCGCCGCCATGCTGACCCCCTCCCCCACCAATCCGGACTACGGCTATCTCTGGTGGCTGAACCGCGGCCGCAGCCGCTTCTCCAACGCTTCCGAGGGAAGCGTCTTCGCGCTCGGGGCCGGCTCCAACGTCATCTGGGTCGATCCCGAGAACGACATGGTCGTGGTGGCGCGCTGGATGGACCAGACGAAGTTCAACGCCTTTTTCGGCCATGTGATGGACGCACGCACCTGAGCGAGAGGGTGGCCGCGGCGGCCACGAGACTTGCCCTGGCTTGATCGGCGCCCCATTTCACGCCACAACATGCGTCGAATGAACGCGCGTCGATAGGACACCCGATGGCCGCAGCCGGAACCACCAACTGGACCAACGTCGTCAACGTTCTGGGCGCGACCGCCGTTGTGGGGTCGGAAGCCGTAGGCGCTGGCGGCGCCACCGGCTGGGCAGTGGCGAGCCTGATGAAGCTCGGCGACCAGGCGGTTCTCGTCGCGACGCTGGTCGGCGTCGCCGTCGGGCTGGTGGCAACGGCCGCCTTCCTGCGCTCCGCTTATCGGGCAGAGCCCTTCAGCTGATTGCTCGGCACCCGGCGACCGCCTTGGCCATGTGTTGGGTGCGCCGGTCGGGCTTCACGTCCACGAAGGTGCAGACGAACCCCTTGCGCTCGTACCAGGCGATGCGCTGGGTCAGCTTGGCGTGGGTGAAGAGGGTCAGCGTCTCGGCTCCGAGTGCAATCAGCCGACGCTCGGAGAACCGCAGGATGGCGTCGCCGTAGCGCCGGCCCTGCAGCGACGGGTGGACCGCCAGCGAGTAGATCACGCCCTCCCGGCCAGGCTCGATCACCGTGCAGGCGGCAAGGCCCCCTTCGCCGTCGGCCACCCAGATCTCGTGAGTGTCGAGGATCGCGGCATAGTCCGCCATGCGCGGCAGCGACATGACCTCGATGATTTTCTCGTTCTCGGAGTAGCAGACGTCCTTCAGCGCCTTGATGGCCGGCACGTCCCGCAGGGTCGCCCGGCGCAGCGCGAGGCCACCCTCCTCCGCCCGCGTCTCGTTCATCACCGCCAGGCTGACTTTCTGACGGCCCTCGGCGTCGAAATTGTCGGGGGAGAGCCAGCGGGTGAAGGCGAGGCGCCGCTGCGGCCATTCGCAGTCGAGCATCGAGTACCAGGCCGTGTCGCGGTTGGCGCCCTTGGCGATCATGTGCTGGCGGAACAGGCCCTCGAAGGTGAAGCCGAAGCGCACAGCCGCCTTCTTCGACGGCGCGTTGAGGTCGTTGCACTTCCATTCGTAGCGGCGATAACCGAGCGTCTCGAAGACGTGGCGCATCATCAGGAACTGGGCTTCGGTAGCCGCCGGGGTGCGCTGCAGGGCCGGCGTGTAGAGGATCGAGCCGACCTCGATGACCCTGTGGGTCGTGTCGATGCGCATCAGCGACAGCCAGCCGATCGCGCGGTCGTCCTTGTCCGCGATGGCCCAGTAGACCGGGTCCGTGGTGCCCGCGGCGATCTTTTCGACATGGGCGGCGAAGTCCGCCTTGTCGGCATAGGGACCGGAGAAGAGATAGGCCCATTGCCAGGCGGCTTCCGTTCCGTGCGACAGGGCGTAGAGCCCGTCCGTGTCGCGCGCCGGATCGAGGGGGCGGAGGCGGCAGTAGCGCCCTTCCAGGTCGACATGGGTCGGGCGGGGCGCCGGCATCGTGTCGACGGCGAAGCCGAATTCAGGCGCAGTCAAGGGGGGTGCTCCGGTCAGGCCTTGGGATGATGGGTGCGGAAGAAGCCGTTGAGCGCCCCGAAGGGCTCGGCCGCGGCGAGAGCGTCGAAACGGCCCTCGGCGGCGAGTTCGCGTGCCGCCGTCAGGAAGCCGCCCCAGGCGGCCCGCGCCAGCGCCGATCCGACGGAGATGCGCCGCACGCCGAGCGCCGCGGCATCCGCGACGGTGAGGCCGATGGGCGCGGAGATCAGCAGGTTGACCGGCCTCGGCGCCACCGCCGCCACCACCTCGCGGATCTGCTCCGGCGTTCTGAGGCCGGGCGCGTAGAGCACGTCGGCACCGGCCTCGGCATAGGCGACGAGCCGCTTCAGCACCGTTCCCTGCGCGTCGGGCAGGCCGAAGAGATGCGCCTCGCAGCGCGCCGTCAGCAGAACGCCCGTGCCCTTCAGGGCCTCCGCCGCGGCGCGGATGCGGTCCACCGCGAGGTCGAAGGGGTAGATCACCTCTTCCGCCGTATCGCCGTGGTCCTCGATGGAAAGGCCGGCGACACCCGTGGCGGCGCAGAGCCGGCAGTTCTCGGCGACACCGGCGGGATCGCGCGCATAGCCGGATTCGAAATCGGCATTCACCGGCAGGTCCGTCGCCCGGACGATCTCGGCGATATGGGCGAGAGCCATGTCGCGCGGCACCGCCCAGTCGGTATCGGGCAGGCCGCGCGAGAAGGAGAAGCCTGACGAGGTCGTGGCGAGCGCCTTGAAGCCGAGATGCTTCAGCATCATCGCCGTGCCGATATCCCAGGGATTGGGAATGACGAAACAGCCGCTCTCGTGCAGGCGGCGGAAGGCGGCGCGTTGCGGCGAGATGTCCATGGCTCGTCCCCCCAGGGCGTTGAATGCGAAAATCGCGCGGCAGGGACCGCGCGACAATCGCGTTTTTGGTGATGCCAGGGATCGATGGCGGCGATGGGACCGCTAGTGATTGTCCCGCGGAATGCCCCGCTTCTGCGCGATCTTCTGGTATTTCACCGCCGGCTTCAGCACCATGCCCTCGGACAGCTGGCTGACCATCGAGCGCTGGATCTCCTGCCACGGCGTCTGGCTGCGCGGCACCTTGTAGCCGCCATTCGCCTTCAGCTCCGCCATGCGCGCGGCATAGTCCTCCTCGGAAATGAGGATGTTCGCCGACCGCTTCTTGAGGTCGATGCGCACGCGGTCGCCCGTCTTCAGCACGGCGAGCCCGCCATTGGCGCCCGCCTCCGGCGAGGCGTTGAGGATGGAGGGAGAGCCCGACGTGCCGGACTGGCGGCCGTCGCCGATGCAGGGCAGGTCGCGGATGCCCTTCTTCAGGAGCGCCGCCGGCGGCTGCATGTTCACCACCTCCGCCGAGCCCGGATAGCCGAGCGGACCGACGCCGCGCACGAAGAGCACGCAGGTCTCGTCGATGGCGAGCGAGGGATCGTCGATCCGGTGGTGATAGTCCTCCGGTCCGTCGAAGACGATGGCGCGGCCTTCGAAGGCATCCGGGTCCTTCGGGTTCGACAGGTAGCGCTTGCGGAAGTCGGCGGAGATGACGCTCGTCTTCATGATCGCCGAGTCAAAGAGATTGCCCTTCAGCACGATGAAGCCGGCATCCTTGACCAGCGGCTTGTCGTAGGGGCGGATGACGTCCTCGTCGGTGATGACGGCGTTCTGGACGTTCTCGGCCATGGTCTTGCCGTTGGCGGTGATGGCGTCACCGTGGATCCGGCCGGCTTTCAGGAGCTGGTTCATCACAGCCGGCAGGCCGCCGGCACGGTAGTATTCCTCGCCGAGATAGGCGCCCGCCGGCTGCATGTTGACCAGCAGCGGCACCTCGTGGCCGACCTTCTCCCAGTCGTCGATGTCGAGCTTCACGCCGATATGCTTGGCGATGGCGTTGATGTGGATGGGCGCGTTGGTCGAGCCGCCGATGGCGGAATTCGCCACGATGCAGTTCTCGAAGGCCTGACGGGTGAGGATGTCGGAGGGCTTCAGGTCCTCCCACACCATCTCCACGATCCGCCGGCCGGTGGCATAGGAGATCTGGCCGCGCTCGCGATAGGGCGCAGGGATCGCGGCGCAGGAGGGCAGCGACATGCCCAGCGCCTCGGCGAGGCCGTTCATGGTCGAGGCCGTGCCCATCGTGTTGCAGTGGCCAATGGAGGGGGCGGACTTGGTGACGACGTCGATGAACTCCTCATAGGTGATCGTGCCGTCGGCCTGCAGCTTGCGGGCTTCCCACACGACCGTGCCGGAGCCGGCACGCTTGCCGTTCCACCAGCCGTTGAGCATCGGCCCGCCGGAGAGCACGATGGCGGGGATGTTCACGGTCGCGGCACCCATTACCATGGCCGGCATGGTCTTGTCGCAGCCGGTCATCAGCACGACGCCGTCCATCGGATAGCCGTAGAGGATCTCGACCAGCGACAGATATTGCAGGTTGCGGTCGAGCGCCGCCGTCGGACGCTTCAGCGTCTCCTGGATCTGGTGGACCGGGAATTCCAGCGGGATGCCGCCGGCGTCCCGGATGCCGTCGCGGACACGCTGGGCGAGCTCGATATGGTGGCGGTTGCAGGGCGAGATGTCGGAACCGGTCTGGGCGATGCCGATGATCGGCTTGCCCGAGCGCAGCTCCTCCACCGTCAGGCCCCAGTTGACCGTCCGCTCCAGATAGATGGCGGTCATGCCCGGATTGTCCGGATTGTCGAACCACTGCCGCGAACGCAGGTTCTGGGGCTTCATCTTGCGGCGGGCCATGCCCTTCCTCCCATGTTGCGCTGCGAAGCGTTCAAATCGATTGAAGTGCCCGCCGCGTCGTCGTTTGAACGGATTTGATCGTGGCTCCGGCCGGATTGCAACGGCAAAAGCGGCGGATGGGACATGCGGCTGCGCGCGGGCGCACGTCGCCGGCCGCGTGTCTCGGGAACAGCGGAGCTTTGCCGGGCGTGGCGGCGGGCATGGCAGCCCGGGGGCCGAGCGGGCGCAACCGCCTCCCCCTGCGGGCGGCGGGCCTTGCCGGCAAGGTCCCGCAGAGGCGATGTGCAGACATCCCGGCTCTCTGGCACCGGAGAAGCCCCACGGGCAAAGCGGGGCCGCCGAGGCTAACCCGACGGCGCCGCGCTGCAACGGGCGCTGCTGCTCGGCCCGCGCCCCGGCAGCGTCTGAACTACGCCACCGCCAGCCACTGGGAGCCGAGGGCTCCCGACACCAGGCCCCAGCCGGAGAAGGCCCCGGCGTTCATGTCGGCATAGTAGGTCGTGCCGTCTGCGAGGTTCTGGATGATGATGTCGCGGTAGCCGTCATTGTCGACATCGGCCGAGCCGCGGACGTCCCAGCCCGACAGACCATTCGCCACGACACCCCAACCGGCATTCGAGCCGCCGAGCATGTTCACCGACCAGATGTCGCCGGTGGAGCTGTTGCGGAAGATGACGTCGGTATAGCCGTCGCCGTTGATGTCTGCCGCTTCGCGCGCCACCCACTGGGAGCCGATCGCCCCCGAGACCGCCCCCCACTGCCCGTTGGCGACGTCGCGGTAGTAGGTCGTGCCGCTGGCGATGTCCTGCACCAGCACGTCCGAGGCGCCGTCGCGGTTGAAGTCACCGAGGCCGACGGTGCGCCAGGCGGTGCCGAGATTGGGGCCGAGCACCCAGCCGCCGAAAGTTCCCCCGGCGTCGATGTCAGCGATGAAAGTCTGGCCGGTGCCGCTGTCCCGCACAAGGACGTCCGCAGTGCCGTCTCGGGTCACGTCGCCCGACGCGATCGCCTGATAGGCGCCGGTCAGAGCCGTCGTGATCGCGGTCCAGACGGGTGCGCCCGAGGCGATGTTCACGGTATAGATCGAGCCGGAATTGCTGTCCTGCAACAGGACGTCGGCCCTGCCATCGCCTGTGAAGTCATCGCTCCCGACAAGCCGCCAGCCAGCCGGAAGGGCTCCCAGAACGTTGGTGAAGCCCGACGCCGAACCGGCATTCATGTTCTGGAATGAAACCTGGCCCGTCGCGCTGTTCTGGAACAGCACGTCGTCATAGAGCGAACCGTCCATGTTCGAGACGAGGTTCTGCTGGATGCCTGCGAGGCCGAAGGCTTGGCTGCCGTTAGCGAAGCCGAGCGTCTCGACGTTCACGATCAGGTCCGAGCCATCCGTGCCGGAGGCGGCCGTCACCTGGGTGTAGAATTGACCGCCCGAGGCGAAGCTCCGGACGAAATAGTTGGACCGCACCGAGCCCCATATCGCGGCGTCGCTGCCGGTGCCGCCATCCATCGCGTCATTGCCTGCGCCACCGTTGAGGATGTCGGCACCGTCACCGCCGATGATCGTGTCGTTGCCGCCATTGCCGTTCAGCACATTGCTGGTGGAACTACCGATCAGCACGTCGCCGAAGCCAGTACCATTCACGTTCTCGATGCTGATGAGCGTATCGGTATCGCCGAACATGTCGGTGGCGGAGCCCGTCGCCAGATTCACCGAAACGCCGGAGGTCAGAGTCAGGAAAAAGGACGAGGCCACCGCTATTTCGGACGCGTAATCGACAGTGTCGGTTCCACCGCCGCCGTTGAGCGTGTCATTGCCCCCATTACCGCGGAGCCAAATG
>JAEZGJ010000276.1 GCA_023416965.1 Pseudomonadota bacterium
GCCTCGGCCTGCGCGACCTGCGCGGCGGCCTCAGGGGCTTCGGCACCTTCATCGCCTGCATCGCGCTCGGCGTCGCGGCGATCGCCGGCGTCGGCTCCTTCGCCCGCGGTCTGGTGGACGGGCTCGCGCGCGAGGGGCGCGTCATCCTCGGCGCCGACGCCTCCTTCCAGGTGCTGCATCGGGAACTGCCCGAGGCGATCGTCGCGGCGCTGGCGGAACGCGGCACCGTCGCCACCATGGCGACTACCCGCGCCATGGCGCGCACGGCGGCGACCGGCGATGCCGCCAGATCCTCCCTCGTCGAGATCAAGGCGGTCGATCCCGGCCTCTATCCCCTGGTCGGCAGGCTGGAGACGGAACCCGCCACCTCGACGCCCGAAGCCCTGGCCGTGCGCGACGGGCGTGCGGGCGTGCTGGTCGAGCCGGCGTTGCTGGTCCGCCTCGGCGTCCAGGTCGGCGACGAGGTCGTCCTCGGCGACCTTCCCGTCCGCATCGCCGGCATTATCCGCAGCGAGCCGGACAGGCTGGCCGGCGGCCTCGGCTTCGGCCCGCGCCTCCTCCTCTCGCTCGACACGTTCCGGCAGACCGGCCTGATCCAGCCGGGCTCGCTGATCCGCTGGATGTACCAGCTCGACCTCGGCTCCAGCCAGGCGACCGATGCGGATCTGCGCCGGGTCATCGCCGACATCCGCGGCCGTTTCCCCGATGCCGGCTTCGAGATCCGCACCCGGATGAACGCCTCGCCGCAGCTCACCACGCAGATCGAGCGCTTCTCGCAGTTCCTGACCCTGGTCGGCCTGACGGCGCTGCTGGTCGGCGGCGTCGGCGTCGCCAATGCGGTGGCGAGCCTCGTCGACCGCAAGCGCGACGACATCGCGACGCTGAAGGCGCTCGGCGCCACGGGCGGCATGGTCTTCGCCGCGACGCTGACCCAGGTCGGCCTGCTCGCCCTGGTCGGCACCGCCATCGGTCTCGCGGTAGGCGCCGCCCTGCCCTCGGCGGTGGTGGCGGCCTTCGGCACGGCCATCCCCATTCCCGTTGCCACCGCCGTCCAGCCCGGCGAACTCGCCACCGCGGCGGCCTATGGCCTGCTGGTGGCCCTCGCCTTCGCGCTCTGGCCGCTCGGCCGCGCCCACGACGTGCCGGTCTCGGCCCTCTTCCGCGACACGGTGGACGGCGAGCGCCGCTGGCCGCGGCCGCGCTACCTCGCCCTCGTCGCCGCCACCCTGGCGGTGCTGGTGACGCTGTCGGTCGTCACCTCGTTCAACCCGCGCCTCGCCCTCGGCTTCATGGCGGGAGCCGCCGGCATCTTCGTGGCGTTGCGGCTGGTGGCGGCGGGCATCATGGCGCTGGCGGCGCGCATGCCGCGCTCGCGCCGCACCAGCCTGAGGCTCGCGGTGGCGAACCTGCACCGGCCGGGCGCGCTCACCCCCTCCGTGGTGCTCTCCCTCGGCCTCGGCCTGACTCTCCTCGCGGTGATCGCGCTGGTGGATGCGAGCTTCCGCCGGCAGATCGAGGACGCGCTGCCCGAACGGGCGCCGTCCTTCTTCTTCGTCGACATCGTCAATTCCGATGCTCCCCGCTTCGACACCTTCATCGCCGAGAAGGCGCCAGGCGCCGACCTCAACCGGGTGCCGATGCTGCGCGGCCGCTTCGTGCGGCTCGGCGGCCGGCCGGTGGAGGAGATCCGCGCCAGCGACGACATCGCCTGGGCGCTGCGCGGCGACCGCGGCATCACCTATGCCGCGACGGTGCCGCGCAATTCGCGCGTCACTTCCGGCGAGTGGTGGCCGACCGACTACAACGGCCCGCCGCTGGTCTCCTTCGACGAGCGCATGGGCCGCGGCTTCGGGCTGAAGCTCGGCGACGAGGTGACGGTCAACGTGCTCGGCCGGAACATCACCGCCCGGATCGCCAATTTCCGGCACATCCAGTGGGACAATCTCGGCATCAACTTCATCGTCGTCTTCTCGCCCAACACGTTCCGCGGGGCGCCCCACGCCCATCTCGCCACCCTCACCTATCGCGAGCCGGCGAGCGCGGAGACGGAGATCGCGCTCCTGCAGCAGGTGGCGGCGGCCTTCCCGGCAGTGACCACGGTCAGGGTGAAGGACGCTCTGGAGGCGGTCGGCCAGCTCGCCACCCAGATCGCCACCGGCATCCGCGGCGCCAGCGTCGTGACGCTGGTCGCGGCGATCCTCGTCCTCGCCGGCGCGCTCGCCGCCGGCCACCGGGCGCGTGTCTATGACGCGGTGATCCTGAAGACGCTCGGCGCGCCGCGGGCCATGCTGATCCGCACCTATGCGACGGAATATGCCCTGCTCGGCACGGTTACGGCGCTGTTCGGCCTCGCCAGCGGCTGCGTCGCCGCCTGGGTGGTGACAACGCAGGTGATGAACATCCCCTTTGCCTTCGCTCCGCTCCAGGCCCTCGGCATCATCGTGCTGGCCATCGTGCTCACCGTCGGTTTCGGCCTCGTCGGCACCTGGCGGGCGCTCGGCGAGAAGCCGGCCCCTGTGCTGCGCAACATGTGAGCCGGCGGAGGAGCCACCGCCCCTCCTCCACGGGCCGGCGCAAGCTTGCGACAAAGGGACGCGAAGCCCGACCAATGCTGGAACGGCGGAAGGGAGGGCCTTGTTTCCGCCATGGCGTCAGCCATATTGCGTTGCGGATGACGGACCCGTCGCGGACCGTCTCAAGGGGAAAGCCAGAGGTTCTTCCATGTCGCACTACGATCCGAATGCCCAGGCCTATGGCGGCTACGGTTATGGCCAGCCGACGGCCGTTCAGCAGGCCCAGATCGACCAGGGCCTTCGCTCCTACATGGTCGGCGTCTACAATTACATGATGATCGGCCTCGCCATCACCGGCATGGCGGCGCTCGGCATCTACATGCTCTCGGTGACCGGCGACGCCTCGCTGGCGCAGCAGACGGCGCGCGGCGCCCTGCGCGTCTCCGGCGGCCAGTACCTGACGCCCTTCGGCGCCTTCCTGTTCACCAGCTGGTTCAAGTTCGTCGTCATCCTCGCCCCGCTCGGCGTGGTGATGCTGCTCTCGTTCCGCGCCGACCGCCTCAGCGCTCCCGCCGCCCAGATCACCTTCTGGGTCTATGCGGCGCTGGTCGGCGTCTCGATGACCACGATCCTGCTGGTCTATGCCCACACCTCGGTCGCCCGCGTGTTCTTCATCACGGCCGCCTCCTTCGGCGCGCTGTCGCTGTACGGCTACACGACCAAGCGTGACCTCTCGGGCATGGGCACCTTCCTGATGATGGGTCTCTTCGGCCTGATCATCGCCATGCTGGTGAACATCGGCATCGCCGCCTTCACCGGCACGCCCTCGACCATGCTGCAGTGGATCATCTCGGTGGTCGGCGTTCTGATCTTCGCGGGCCTGACCGCCTACGACACGCAGAACATCAAGAACGAGTACATCTACAGCCTGGCCTATGCCAATGACGGGTCGCTGGTGCAGAAGGCCGCCATCTTCGGCGCCCTCCAGCTCTACATCGACTTCGTCGGCATGTTCCAGTTCCTGATGTCCCTGCTCGGCCAGCGCGACCAGTAAGCGCCAGCCCTTCCGGCATCCCCGTTCCGACGATCCCCCGGCCCCGCGGCCGGGGGATTTGTTTGTGCGGACGGCAACAGGGGAAACGGGCGGCCGGGCCGCGCGACATGGGGCCGAGCGGGACGTGGGCCAGAAGGCGGTCGTCGCCCTCCTCACCAGGATCACCCCGATGACCGCCCGCCGCGCCCTGGCCTGCCTCGCATTCCTGGCCGCCCTCGCCACGCCCGCCGCCACGCGGGAGCTCGGACGGGCGCCGGAGCTGCGCATCCTCGGCTTCTCCGCCGACGGACGCTATTTCGGTTTCGAGCAGCGGGGCGGCGACGGCGTCAACGAGAAGGGCGCCTTCGCCATCGACGTGGTCGACGCGACGACCGGACGCTCCGCCCGGGGCTTCCCGCGCGGCGTCACCCAGGTCGCCTGGGACAGCGAGGCGGCCGACCCGCGCCGCGCCGCCATGCGCGGCTTCCGCTTCTCCGAGGACGACGAGGCCAGCACCACCACGGCCGCCGTGCGCCGCTGGACCCGCAGCGTCACCCAGCGTCCGCTCCGCGCCCTGCGCCTGACCGATCCCGGCCGCCGGCTCGGCGGCCTCGCTTTGACCGACCTCACCGAGACCTCCGGCCCCGTGCGGGTGATGGACGGGCCCGACATCATCGGCAGCCATCCAGGCACGGCGATGAAATACACCATCACGGCACGCATGCCGGTGCCGGAGGATCCCGACCTCGCCTGCCGCGAACGCGCGACCGGTGAGGCCCACACGCTCACCGTCACGCTGAAGCCGGAGGTGCCCTCCTGGGACCCGGAGGCCCCGACCCGGTCGCCGAAGGCCTTCCGCGAGCAGAGCGTGGCGCTGCCCTTCATCCTGCCGCCGAAGACCTGTTTTCACCAGGCGCGGATCACCGACGTCTATCGCAGCGAGAACGGCCGGAGCATCGCGGTGGTGATGGCGGTGACCTTCGACGTGGGCTTCACCGACTCGGCGGAATATCACGCAACGGTCTTCGCGATCGACGAGGATTGAGGCCCCGCCTCAGCCGGCGGGACGGTCCGGCCGGAAGACGAGGGCGCGGGGAATGCCGGCGAGATCCGAGGCGAGCCGCTGCAGCCGAAAGCCGGAGCCGCAGGCGATGGCGGTGACATCCGGCGCCTGGCCGATGCCGATCTCCACCGCGACATGGCCGGAGGGTTTGAGGACGCGGCCGACGCCGGAGAAGATGGCGCGGTAGGCGTCGAGCCCGTCGGCGCCACCGTCGAGGGCGAGGCGCGGGTCGTGCAGAGCCACTTCCGGCGCGAGGGTCTCGCAGTCGCGGGCGGGGATATAGGGCGGATTGGAGACGATCAGGTCGAAGGCGCCCGCAAGGCCGTCCGTCCATCGCCCCTCGGCGAAAGCGGCGCGATCCGCGAGGCCGAGTGCCAGCGCATTCTGCCGGGCCGCCTCCAGCGCCTCGGGGGACAGATCCACACCGAGGCCGCGTGCCTGAGGGCGCTCGGTCAGCAGGGTGAGCAGGACTGTGCCGGGGCCGACCCCGAGGTCGAGGATCTCGGCGGGCTCGCCGGGCGGCAGCAGGCGCAGCGCCGCGTCGACCAGCGTCTCGGTGTCGTCGCGCGGCACGAGGCAGGCGGCGTTGAGCGCGAAGTCGAGGCCGTGGAAGGCGCCGCTTCCGGCTAAGCGGGCGAGGGGCTCGCGCGCGAGGCGTCGCGCCGCCAGGCCGGAGGCGCGGGCCGCCTCGCCGGCATCGAGGCAGGTCCCGGCGGCGGCTCCGGGAAGGGC
>JAEZGJ010000077.1 GCA_023416965.1 Pseudomonadota bacterium
CCGATGCCGATGAGGAAGGTCGGCAGCGACACGCCGATGAGGGATATGGAGAGGATGGCATGGGACAGGATGCCGTTCCGGTAGATCGCCGTGTAGACGCCGAGGGCAATGCCGACGACGAGGGCGAAGATCGCCGACAGCAGTGCCAGTTCCACCGTGGCCGGCAGGCGCTCGGCCATGAGGTCGGCGACCGGCCGGCCCTGGCGATAGCTTACCCCGAACTGCAGCTGCGCCGCATTGGAGACGAAGCGCGCGAACTGGACGGGGAAGGGATCCATCAGGCCGAGGTCGCGGGCGAGCTGCTCGCGGTCCTGGATGGTCGCCTCCTGCCCCATCAGGTTGGAAACGGGGTCTCCGATGAAGCGGAACATCGAGAAGGCGACGAGCGCCACCACCAGCATGACCAGGATCGCCTGGGCGAGACTCTTGACGACATAGGCGATCATGAGGGGCGACCGGAAGACGCGGGAGAGAGGAACCGAATGCAGCAAGGCCCCTTCCCGCGTGCGGGAAAGGGCCTCGTCACGAGGTCGGAGGGATCAGGAGCCGGCGAAGCGGAACAGCTTGAACCAGGCGCCGGCATCCGGATGGACCGGCACCTCGATGCCGCCGCGCGAGGCGTGGCTGATCGACTGCATGTGCAGCGGGATGTAGATCGCCTGGTCGCGAAGCTGCTTCTGGATGTCGGCGAGCTCGGCATTGCGGCGGGGAACGTCCGACATGGTCTGCAGGGCGAGCATCCGCGCGTCCAGCGCCGGGTTGGAATAGCGCGTGCCGTTCCAGGTGCCGTTGTTCGCCGTCCGGGTGTGGTAGAGGAAGGTCAGGATATATTCCGCGTCATAGGTGGGGATGCCCCAGCCGACGAGGAAGAAGTCCAGCTCCTGCCGCTGCAGCTCGGGGAAGTGCTGGGCGGCAGGCTTGGCGACGAGGTTGGCGCGGATGCCGACCTGGCCGAGCATGGCCACCACCGCCTGGCAGATGTTCTCGTCCGAGACGTAGCGGTTGTTGGTGCACTGGAGCGTCACCGAGAAGCGGGTATTGCCCTCGCTGGCGCGGCGCGGATAGCCGGCTTCGTCGAGCGCGCGGTTCGCCGCGGCAGGGTCGAAGCGCGGGATCGCCGCCAGCTCGGCCGAATAGCCGGAGATGAAGGGTGAGCCGATATAGCCGATGGGCTGGCCCTGGCCACGCATGACGACCCGGGTGATGGCCTCTCGGTTCACCGCGATGTTGATGGCGTTGCGCACGCGCACGTCGGCGAAGGGGTTCTTGCCCTTGATATCGGAGGATTTCAGCTCGGCATCGCCGACGTTGAAGCCGAGGAAGATGACGCGGTTCTCGGGGCCGGTCGTTACCTTGATGCCCTGGCTCTGCTGCAGCCGGGCGATGTCCTGCACCGGCACGTCATGGACCACGTCCACCTCGCCGGAGAGGAGCGCTGCGATGCGCGTGGCATCCTGCTGGATCGGCACGACGATCAGCTCGGTCACCTGCATCGGGAACTGGCCCTTGCCCCAGTAGCCGGGGAACTGGCGCATGACGGTGCGCACGTCCGGCTCGCGCGAGACAAGGGTGAAGGGGCCGGTGCCCATGGCGTTGCGGGTGGCGCCGTTCTCCGCGCGCTCGCGGATGTTCTGCGGCTCGAGGGCGTTGTTCTTCTCCGCCCAGGCCTTCGACATCATGAAGATGTTGGTGAGGTTCTCGACCAGGAGCGGGTTGGGCGCCTTGGTCTTCAGGCGGATCGTGTGGTCGTCCACCTTGGTGACGCTGTCGATGGAGGTGAGCAGGCCGCGATAGTCGGATGTCGGCTTGCGGGCGCGCTCGAAGGAGAAGATGGCGTCGTCGGCGGTGAAGTCAGAGCCGTCGTGGAACTTGACGCCCTGGCGGAGCTTGAACTCCCAGACCGTCGGATCGTCGGGAAGGATGCGCCACTCGGTGGCGAGGGTGGCCACCAGCTTGCCGTCATAGCCGCGGATCACCAGCGGCTCGTAGATCTGGTGGGCGAGGTTGGATGTCGGCCCGATATTGGCCGACATCGGGTCGAGCGTCTGGGCGTCCACCGAACGGGCCCAGCGGACCGTTCGCGCCTCCACGGCCGTCACGAATGTCGCGGCGGCGATCATCGCCCCCGCCAGGAACTTGAAACCAAGACGCATCATCCACCTCCGCAACATCGGTTGCAGCCGGGGTTTGGCCCCGGCTTATTGGAAGGATGATAGACAGCGATTTTCGGCGTGTCACCGCATCTGCGGTGACCAAATGCCGCGGATCGTCACAGTTTCCGGCTGATGCGGGCGAGAGCCCCGCACGATCAGGACGGCTTGATCTCGATCTCGATGAAGGCGAAGTCGCGGCCGGTGATGTTGACGATGTTGTGGTTGACGCCTTCCTTGCGGAAATAGGGCTCGTGCGTCTTCATCTCGTATTCGCCCGACGTGCCGTCGCCGAGCTCGGCGATCAGCTTGCCGTCCGACAGTGGCACCACGACATAGTCCCAGCCATGGGTGTGCCAGCCGGTCTCGGCGCCGTCGGAAAAGTTCCAGCGCGTCACCTTCACCTTGTCGTTCTCCACGAGAACTTGCGGATCGGCGGGCGGGCGGCAGGTGAAGGTCATGGACGGGTCCTTTCGGGAGGCTGGAGGCCGGCGGAACGGCCGGCGATGAACCAGGAGACGAGGCCGCCCGTCAGGCCGGCGGCGAGCGTGACCGCGACGCGCGAGGCGGTGAGCACGGGCTCGTCCCCGAGGATGGGATCGGCGGCCTCCTGCGGCGCCTGGAAATAGGTCCAGACGAGGGCGGAGAACGCGGCGAGGATGCCGAGGCCGAGATGGAAGGCGGGCGAGCGCCAGCGCCGGACCTCGGCGACGAGCAGCACGAGCAGGAGCGGCCAGAACAGCCGCGCCGCGAGGAAGGCGTAGAACCCGATGGTGGCGGCGCCCGCCAGCGGCTCGGGCAGGCGTCCCTTGTTGAGGTCGAGGATGACCACCATCGCCGCGGCCACCACGAGGCCGGCGATGAAGCCGAGCGCCACCCGCAGCAGCCTGACGAGATAGAAACCGAAGCGATTCATGGGCGGGACCGTAATCGGCCCCGGCCACGGGCGATAGCGTGGCCGCGGCATGCCCGCCGTGCTGTGGACGACCGCCGCTCTCCTCACCGGGGGCGGCGGCCGCCCGGTCGACCTCAGCGCACCACCGCCCCGTAGATCAGGTTCTTGAACAGCATGCGGGTGTGCACGCGGTTGGACGGTCCCTGCGCCATGAGGATGCCGACGATGCCCTCGCGCGGATCGATGGTGAAGCTCGTCCCCCAGGCGCCCGCCCACATGGCGTCGCCTGTCGAGCCGGGGGCAACCGCGAAGCCGTCCTGCAGGCGCACCGCGAAACCGAGGCCGAAGCCGTAGCCCGGACCCGTCGAGGCCGCCGTCGAGCCGCCCATGCCGATCGTGTGGTTCGACAGCATGAACTCCACCCATTTGGTGGAGAGGAGCCTGCGCCCCTCGAAGGTGCCACCGTTGAGGATCATCTGCGCGAACTTGAAATAGTCCTCCGCCGTCGAGACCATGCCGGCGCCGCCCTTGAAATACTGGCCGTGGTCCGCCGGGTTCTCGAAGATCCGATAGGAGGTCCACATGCCGGCCTTGGCGGGATCGGAATCCAGCGCCTCGGCGAGGCGCGAGCGCCGTCCCTCCGGCACGAACCAGCCGGTGTCGCGCATGTCGAGCGGGTCGAGGATCATCTCCTTGACGAGGATGTCGAGCCGCTTGCCGGTGACGCGCTCGAGCAGCAGGCCGAGCACGTCCACCGAGATCGAATATTCGAAGGTCGTCCCGGGCTGGTGCACCAGCGGGATCTGGGCGAGCCGCCGCAGCATCTCGTCGCCGGTGATGTTGGCGGTGCGGCCCTCGATGTTCTGATCGTCGAGGAGCTGCTTCAGCCGCGGCGAGCGCACCGAGCCGGCATAGGTGAAGCCGGCCGTGTGGCGCAGCAGGTCCTGCACGGTGATCGGCCGGGCCAGCGCCACGTCTTCCGTCGTCGTCGTGCCGTCGGCATTGCGCCGCTCGACCTGCACCTTCATGTCCTTGAGCTCGGTGAGCCAGGTGGCGATCGGGTCGGAGAGCTTCATCTTGCCCTGCTCGATGAGCATCACCGCCGCCGTGGAGACGATGGGCTTGGTCATCGAGGCCAGCATGAACACGGTGTCGCGCGTCATGGCTTGGGTCTTCGCCGCGTCGCGGAATCCGTGCGCCTCGAAGTGGATGATCCGGCCGCGGCGCGCGATCAGCGTCACCGCTCCGGGGAACATGCCGCGGTCCACCTGCTCGCGCATGACCGGGCCGATGCGGCCGAGCCTCTCGCGCGAGAAGCCCATGACGG
>JAEZGJ010000114.1 GCA_023416965.1 Pseudomonadota bacterium
CGGCGGTGCGGCGACCCGCACCGGCACGATCGTCGTCGCGGCGACGCCAGCGCGGCGGCTGTGAAGACCCTGCCGGATGAACCATCATCATGTCCCGCTCCGTGACGTCTGGCCGGCCTTCCAGGACCGGCGGGAGTGACGGAGCAACGTCCGTGCCGGGGGTCCCGTTCCGGATCGGGACAAGTTGAAACACTTCGCAACGGGCGCCGCATGACGTTACGTCAGAAACAGGTGCCGGCGACGCCCTTCAAAAGGTTTCCTTCATTGTTTTGCGGCCTATTGGTGCCAAGCAACAAGCGACGGGCGGATGCGTGGTGGATCGGGACGACAGCACGATCGCAGGTCAGGGCGGGACCGGCGGCGAAGCCCCGGCGGCGGCGTCCGAGATCCTGAATTCGGTGGGGACCGCGACCTATGAATGGGCCGTCCCCTCCGACCGCCTGACCTGGAGCGAGAATGCCGGCGCCCTGCTCGGCATCGACGCCCGCCATCTCGCCACCGGGCGCGGCTATGCCCAGATGCTGGCGAAGGAATCCCCCGCGGGGCGCTACGAGGCCATCGTCAACTCGCCGCATATCGACCGTGGCGACGGCGTCGCCTACGCCATCGAATACGCCATCTGCGGCAAGGAGGGCGTCACCCACTGGGTGGAGGATTCCGGTCGCTGGTTCGCCTCCTCCGACGGCCGTCCGCTGCGCGCCCATGGCGCCGTGCGCATCATTACGGAAAGCTACGAGACGCGCCGCCGGCTGATCGAGGCGAGCGAGATCGACCCGATGACGGGCCAGCTCTCGCGCCACCGCTTCTGCGAGGTGCTGGAGAGCGCGCTGGAGGACGCCGTCAAGGTACGCGGCTCGATCGGGCTGCTCGTCGCGGCGGTCGACAACCTCGCCCATGTGAACGAAGCCTACGGCTTCGACATCGCCGACGAGATCATCGCGGCGGTGGGCAAGCGCATCCGCACCCGGCTGCGCGGCGGCGACCTGCTCGGCCGCCTGTCGGGCAACAAGTTCGGCATGCTGATCCGCAATTGCCAGCCCGAGGACATGGAGATCGCCGCCGAGCGCATCCTCAACGCGGTGCGCGACGACGTCTTCCTCACCCGCGCCGGCCCCGTCGCCATCACGGTGACCATCGGCGGCATCATCGCGCCGCGGCACGCGGACAGCCTCGCCGCCATGCTCGGCCGGGCGCAGGAGGCCCTCGACGGCATCAAGGCGCGACGCCGCGGTGCCTTCAAGATCTACGCGCCGAGCCTGGAGCGCGAGCGCGCCCGCCAGGAGAACCTGAAGACCACCGACGAGATCGTCTCGGCCCTCAACGACCGGCGGATCGGCCTCGCCTTCCAGCCGATCGTGACGGCGGGCCCGGAGCGCCGGGCGGCCTATTACGAGTGCCTGCTGCGCATCCGCCGCGCCGACGGCACCTTGCTACCGGCAAGCGCCATCGTGCCGCTGGCCGAGAAGCTCGGCCTCGTCAGGCTCGTCGACGCCCGCGTGCTCGAACTCACCATGGCCGAGCTGATCGCCGCGCCGGGGCTGAGGCTCTCGGTCAACGTGTCGCCTGCGACCACCATGGACATGAGCTGGCTTCGGGCGCTGGAGGCCTACCAGCGCAGCCACCCCGATGCCGTGGAGCGGCTGATGGTGGAAATCACCGAGACTTCGGCCATCGCCGACGTGGAGGATACCAGGCGCTTCGTGGCGCGGGTGCAGGCGCTGGGCTGCCGGGTGGCGATCGACGATTTCGGCGCCGGCCACACCTCGTTCCGCAACCTGCGCAAGCTCGGCATCAACTGCGTGAAGATCGACGGCGCCTTCGTCGCGAGCTTCCACTCCAACCCGGACGACCGCCATTTCGTGAAGGCGCTGCTGGAACTGGCGCGCCACATGAACCTGACGACCATCGCCGAGTGGGTGCCGAGCGAGGAGGTGGCCGTGATGCTGGCCGACCTCGGCTGCAACTACCTGCAGGGCGACCATACGGGCCCGGCCAGCGACGCCAGGCCGTGGCTGGCTGCCGGAACCGCGCCACGCGCCCTGAGCGCCTGACGCGGCCACCCCCGCCCCTATTTCCGCGACAGGCTCTCGATCTTCTTCTGCATGGCCGAAAGCTGGTTCTTCAGCTCGTCCAGCTCGCCCGCTGCCGGGGCCGCTGCCGCGGGGGCAGGTGCCGGTGCCGCCTCGGCCGCGGGCCTGGCCTCGCCTGCCGCCTCGTCCTCGCGCCGGGCGAAGGGCGTGAACATGGTGAAGGCCTTCTCGAACAGGTCCATGTTGCGGCGGATGTGCTGCTCGAAGGGCGCCACCAGCGGATTGACCCCTATGGCGGTGGAGAGCTGCTGGCGCAGCCGGTCCTGCTCCTTGGAGAGCGTGTCTATCGACAGTTCCAGGTAGCGCGGCACGAGCAACTGCATGGAATCGCCGTAGAAGCGGATGAGCTGACGCAGGAAGGAGACCGGCAGCAGGTTCTGCCCGTCCTTGTTCTCCTGCTCGAAGATGATCTGGGTCAGGACGGAGCGGGTGATGTCGTCGCCCGACTTGGCGTCGTAGACGAGGAAGTCCTCGCCCGCCTTGACCATGGAGGCGAGGTCCTCGAGCGTCACGTAGGTCGAGGTGCCCGTATTGTAGAGACGCCGGTTCGCGTACTTCTTGATCGTGACCGGTTCATTCTTAGCCATCGTTCCCCCTGGACCTGCCCGCGGCGCTCTTCCCCCGACAGCGCCATGAGACCGTCACGATAGGGTGTTTTTGCAGGCGCTGCCACGGTTTTGTGCAGCGCGGCTCCTCGCCCCGCCACAACGCCCGGCTCATTGGCATTTCGGCGCGGTTGACAGTCACCGCGTGCCATAGACAAGGTCACGGCGAAGGTCGCCACCGGTCGCGGCAGGCACCAGGCAAGCCCAGGAGGTTTTCATGTCCGAGGACGTCGTCATCGTCGGCGCAGCCCGCACGGCCGTCGGCTCGTTCAACGGGGCGCTCTCGTCGCTGCCCGCCCACGAACTGGGCGCGGTCGCCATCAAGGCGGCGCTCGAGCGCGCCAAGGTGAAGCCCGAGGAGGTGGACGAGGTCGTGTTCGGCCAGATCCTCACCGCCGGCGAGGGCCAGAACGCGGCCCGCCAGGCGGCCATGAAGGCCGGCATTCCCGCCGAGAAGACCGCCTGGGCTCTGAACCAGCTCTGCGGCTCGGGCCTGCGCACCGTCGCGGTCGGCATGCAGCAGATCGCCAACGGCGACGCCAGCATCATCGTCGCCGGCGGCCAGGAGAGCATGTCCATGGCCCCGCACGTCGCGCACCTGCGCAACGGCACCAAGATGGGCTCCATGGAGATGGTCGATACCATGCTCAAGGACGGCCTGATCGACGCCTTCCACGGCTACCACATGGGCATCACCGCCGAGAACGTCGCCGAGAAATGGCAGATCACCAAGGACGAGCAGGACCAGTTCGCCGTCGCCTCGCAGAACAAGGCGGAGGCGGCGAAGAAGGCCGGCCGCTTCAAGGACGAGATCGTCCCGGTGACGATCAGCACCCGCAAGGGCGACATCGTCGTCGACGCGGACGAGTATATCCGCGAGGGCGCCAACATCGACGCCATGGGCAAGCTGAAGCCGGCCTTCAAGAAGGACGGCACGGTGACCGCGGGCAATGCCTCGGGCATCAATGACGGCGCCGCCGCCATCGTGCTGATGACCCGCTCGGAGGCCGAGAAGCGCGGCCTGAAGCCGCTCGCCACGATCCGCTCCTGGGCCACCGCCGGCGTCGATCCCGCCATCATGGGGACCGGTCCCATCCCGGCCTCGCGCAAGGCGCTGGAGAAGGCGGGCTGGACCGTGAAGGACCTCGACCTCATCGAGGCGAACGAGGCCTTCGCCGCCCAGGCCATCGCGGTGAACAAGGACATGGGCTGGGACACCGACAAGGTGAACGTCAACGGCGGCGCCATCGCCATCGGCCACCCGAGCGGCGCCTCGGGCGCCCGCGTCCTCGTGACGCTGCTGCATGAAATGGCCCGCCGCGACGCCAAGAAGGGCCTCGCCACCCTCTGCATCGGCGGCGGCATGGGCGTCGCCATGTGCGTCGAGCGCTGAGCCGCGACGCCACCCCTCTTCGCCGGAGGCGCGTGCCGCCTCCGGCAAGGTCTTCATCTCTCCCCCGATGAAGTGATGCTACAACCCGTCCGACAAGAGGCCGGGATCAACGAATCGTCTATCCAAGGGAACGCCAGCGAGGGAGTTCATTCATGGCGAGAGTGGCATTGGTCACGGGAGGCACCCGGGGCATCGGGGCGGCAATCTCGCGTGCCCTGAAGGAGGCCGGCTACAAGGTGGCCGCCAACTATGCGGGCAATGACGAGGCTGCGGCCAAGTTCAAGGCGGAGACCGGCATTCCGGTCTACAAGTGGTCGGTGGCCGACCACGAGGCCTGCGCCGCCGGCATCAAGCAGGTCGAGGCCGATCTCGGCCCGGTGGAGGTGCTGGTCAACAATGCCGGCATCACCCGCGACGGGATGTTCCACAAGATGACGCTCGCCCAGTGGCGCGAGGTGATCGACACCAACCTCACCGGCGTCTTCAACATGACCCACCCGGTGTGGAACGGCATGCGCGACCGGAAGTTCGGCCGCGTCATCACCATCTCGTCCATCAACGGACAGAAGGGCCAGGCGGGGCAGGTGAACTATTCGGCGGCCAAGGCCGGCGACATCGGCTTCACCAAGGCGCTCGCCCAGGAGGGCGCACGGGCCGGCATCACCGTCAACGTCATCTGCCCCGGCTATATCGGCACGGAGATGGTGGCGGCGATCGACCCGGAAGTGCTGAAGACGCGCATCCTGCCGCAGATCCCCGTCGGGCGCCTCGGCGAGCCGGAGGAGATCGCCCGGGCGGTGGTCTTCCTCGCCTCGGACGCTGGCGGCTTCATCACCGGATCGACGCTGTCCATCAACGGCGGCCAGTACATCGCCTGAGCCGGCCGGCCCGGCATCGTCGCGGCCCCGCGGCGATGCCTCCGGCCGTCACTGGAAGGCGCTGGCGAGCTTGGCGTAGAAGGTGTTCTGGACGGTGTCGCCGAGGGAGTAGACAGCGAGGATGACGGCGCCGGCGATGCCGCTGGCGATCAGCGAATATTCGATCGCCGTGGCCCCGGACTCGTCCGCGCCGAAGCGCCCCACCAGGCGCGTCATCTGCCGAAACCTGCGAGCCATCCTGGCCTCTCCTCTCAGTCACGCGCCTCGCCGAGCAGCTCGGTGAGGAAGGGGATCAGGGGTTCGTCCGCCGCCGGCATGGCATAGTCCCTCAGCCGGCCGGGTTTCACCCACGCGAGCCTTTGACCCTCGAGGCTCTGGACGCTCCCCTCCCACCTCCGGCAGACCCACAGCGGCATGAACAGCTGGAAGGTCTCGTAGGCGTGGCTGGCGAAGGTCAGCGGCGCGAGGCAGGGTTCCTCGACGTGGATCCCGAGCTCCTCGCGCAGCTCGCGGATCAGCGTCTCCTCCGGCCTCTCGCCCGGCTCGACCTTGCCGCCGGGGAATTCCCAAAGACCCGCCAGAGGCTTTCCTTCCGGCCGCTCCGCCAGGAGGACCCGGTTGTCCGGATCGACCAGGGCGCAGGCGGCGACGAAAACCAGCCTCAAGGTCATTGCGGTACCTGTTCTAGCCGACAGAAGTTAACGTTTGCGGTGCTCGATCGCAGAGTGGAGCGGTTTTGCACGGCCCTGGTCAGGAGCGATAATCGCCGTTGATGGCGACGTAGTCCTTGGTCAGGTCGCAGGTCATGACCCGCGCGGTGCCGCGGCCGAGGCCGAGATCGGCGGTCACCGTGATCACGTCCTTCTTCATCACCGCGCTGGCCGCCGCCTCGTCATAGGCCGGGTCGCGCTCGCCCTCGTGGGCGACGCGGATGTCGCCGAAGGAGATCGACAGGCGGTCGCGTTCGGCGGGCTCGCCGGCCTTGCCGACCGCCATGACGACGCGGCCCCAATTGGCGTCCTCGCCGGCTATGGCAGTCTTCACCAGCGGGGAGTCGGCGATCGACTTGGCGACGCGGAAGGCTGAGGCGTTGGAGACGGCGCCCTTGACCACGACGTGGACGAGCTTGCGGGCACCCTCGCCGTCGCGCGCCACCTGTTCGGCGAGGTCGGCGAGGACGGACTGCAGCGCCTTGCGGAACCCGGCGAGGCGGCGGTCTCCCGCCTCCGAAATGCGCGGCGCGCCGCGCTTCCCGGCGGCGCCGGTGGCGAAGAGCATGAGCGTGTCCGAGGTGGAGGTGTCACTGTCCACCGTCACCGTGTTGAAGGTGGTCCTGACCCCCTTCGACAGCAGGGCCTGGAGGGCGGGCGCGTCGATCGGCGCATCGGTGAAGACGAAGGAGAGCATGGTCGCCATGTCCGGCGCGATCATGCCGGCGCCCTTGGCCATGCCGTTGATGGTGACGGTGACACCGCCGAGGCTGGCCGTGGCGGTGGCGACCTTCGGGAAGGTGTCGGTGGTCATGATGGCCTTGGCCGCATCGAGCCAGCCCTCGGCCTTGCCGGCGGCGAAGGTCCGGTCGAGCACCGCGTCGTACTTGGTGGCGTCGAGCGGCTCGCCGATGACGCCGGTGGAGGCGAGGAACACCTCCGACTCCTTGCAGCCCGCCGCCCTGGCGGCGATCTTCGCCGTCAGGGCCACGGCCTCGCGGCCCTTCTTGCCGGTGAAGGCATTGGCGTTGCCAGAATTGACCACCAGGGCGCGGGCACGACCACCGGCGAGGTTGGCGCGGCACCAGTCGACCGGAGCGGACGGACATTTCGAGCGGGTGAAGACGCCGGCGACGGTCGTGCCTTCGGCAAGCCCCACCGCCAGGACGTCGGTGCGGCCCTTGTAGCGGATGCCGGCTTCGGCGGTGGCGAGCGTGACGCCGTCGATCGGCGGCAGGACCGGCACCGTCTTCGGTGCGAGGGGGGAGACGGGAGGCACGAATTTGGCCATGGCGATCCTCGGAACTGCCGCGGGGAGGTTCAGGTCGGCCCTGCCCTTAGCCCAAGCTCCGCCCGACGGGAAGGTGGCCGGGACGCATGGATCACGGCATCGTCATGCGCGGACTGGCGCGGCCCTGGCGAACCCGTCGATCGGCAGCACGTTGGCGCCGGCAAAGCGTGCGAAGACGGCGGGAAGCTCCTCCATCGGCAGCGGCCGCCCGAACAGATAGCCTTGCGCCTCGATGCAGCGCTCCTCGCGCAGATAGGCGAGCTGTTCCTCGGTCTCCACGCCCTCGGCGGTGCTGATGATGGCGAGGCTGTCGCACATGCCGGTCACCGCCCGGATGATGGCGCTGCTCTCCTTGGTGCCGGAGAGGTGTTTGACGAAGGACCGGTCGATCTTGACCTTGTCGAAGGGGAACGTGCGCAGGTAGCCGAGCGAGGAATAGCCGGTACCGAAATCGTCCATGGCAATGGCGCAGCCGGTCATCTTGAGGCGCAGGAGCGCGCTCATGGCGGCGTCGACATTGTCCATCAGCGCGCTCTCGGTGATCTCGAGCTCGAGCCGCGAGGGGGAGAGCCCCGTGCTCTTCAGGGTCGCCGCGACGAGGTCCGGGAAGGTGTTGTCGGCGAGCTGGCGCGGCGAGACGTTGACGGCGACCTTGACCGGCCGCGGCCAGAGCGCAGCATCGGCGCAGGCGCGCTCCAGCACCCAGCGGCCGAGGGGGACGATGAGGCCGATCTCCTCGGCGAGGCCGATGAACTCTCCAGGGGGCACCATGCCGCGCTCGGGGTGGCGCCAGCGGACCAGCGCCTCGAATCCGGCGAGGGTGCCGGTGGCGACGGAGACGATCGGCTGGTAGTGCAGCAGGAACTGGCCCTGGTCCACCGCCGCGCGCAGGTCGCGCTCCATGCGCAGGCGCAGCTGCATGGAGGCGTCCATGGCCTGTTCGAAGAACGCGAAGCGGCCGCGGCCGTCGCGCTTGGCGCGATCGAGGGCGATGTCGGCATTGCGCAGCGCCGCATCCGGCCCCTCCTCGTCGGGCAGGGCGATGCCGATGCTGACGGTCAGCTCGACCGCATGATCGGCCACCGTCATCGGCGCTGCCAGCGCGCAGGTGATGGACTGGGCGAGAGAGGAGACCGCCTCCGGCTGCGAGCCGCCGACCTGGATCACCGCGAACTCGTCGGCGCCGATCCGGGCGAGGACGTCGCCGGGCTGGACGCAGGCCTTCAGGCGCTCGGTGACGGCGATCAGGACGGCGTCGCCGACCGCATGGCCGAGCGTGTCATTGACCCACTTGAAGCGGTCGAGATCGATGCAGAGGACGGCTGCCTGCCGGCGCTGGGCGGGATCGTCGCATATGGCGCGCAGCCGCTCCTGGAAGAACAGCCGGTTGCCGAGGCCCGTCATGGCGTCGTGATGGGCGAGATAGGCGAGACGGGTCTGGGCCTCGCGCCGGGCATGGACGTCCTCGATGACGCCGATCCACTCCTCGCCCGGACCATCGGCGGCCTCCACCTTGGCGCCGCGCGAGCGGACCCAGTGCCAGGTGCCGTCGGCGAGACGGACGCGATATTCGATGTCATAGGTGTCGCTGGCCCGCTGGGCCTCCTGCCAGGCCGCCCTGACCACCGGCGCGTCGTCCGGGTGGAGGTTGTCGTACCAGGAAGCGTCGAAGGCGGCCCATGACGAATCGAAGGCTGCCGCCCTGCCGGTGAGGACGTCCCAGCCGGTGGCGGTGACCCCGCCGTCGACGTCGCGGCGCCAGATGACGAGGGCCCCCGCGCCCGCCAGGATGCGGTAGCGCTTCTCGCTCTGGGCAAGGCTGCGGGCGACATGCGCCTGCGCCTCCGCGCGCGCGCGAAGGGCCTGCTCCGACCCCTCCAGGCTGCGGCGCAGGTCCTCGAACTCGGCGATGCCGGACGGTGCCACGGCGGTGG
>JAEZGJ010000141.1 GCA_023416965.1 Pseudomonadota bacterium
AGGCGGTGCCGGCCGAGGCATGGGGGCATGTCTTCACCGGAGCCGAGGTGGCGGCGATGCGGGCGACCTTCCGGCGCGCCTGCGCCGACCTGCGGGCCCAGGACAAGCCGGGCCTGCGCCATGAACTCGCCCTGGCGGTCATCCGCTCCTCCGCCGGCACCGGCTGATCGGCCGCCGGCAGGATCGGCTCAGTTGAGGCTCCCGGCGGGCGTGTAGATGCCGCCCGCGAGGCCCAGGAGGCCGTTGCGGTCGAGGATCCGGACGTTGCCGCGGGTGGCCTTGATGAGATTGTCCCCTTCCAGCCGATGCATGCTCAGGGTCACGGCACCGCGGCCGGTGCCCAGCATCGTCGCCAGATATTCGTGGGTGAGAGGGATGTTCGGACCGTCGGCGCGGTCGTGGCACATGAGCAGCCAGCGCGCGAGGCGGCGGTCGGCGAAGGCGCGGGCATTGCAATAGGCCGTCTCGCTGACCTGGAGCAGCAGCACCAGCAGCGAATGTCGCACCACCTCTCCGAGGGCTGGAAACCGTTCGACCAGATCCAGGAAGGCTGCCGCCTCGATGCGCAGGCCGAAGCCGGGGATCTGCACCTGCGCCCGGTGGGGCGATTGCCGGATGCCCAGCGCGACGGAACTGCCGACCGCACCCTCGCGGCCGATCATTCCGACCTCAGCCTGCTCGCCATCCACCACGTGGACGAGCGAGGTGATCCCCGATTCCATGAAATAGAGCGCGTCCATCGGCTCGCCCGGCCGGTGGATCTCGAAACCGAGGGGCAGGTGAACGCGGCTCATCTCGCGCATCACCGCCTCCGCGCTCTCCGGCGACAGGCGCCGGAGCAGGCCGTTCAGGTGGTCGGACAAAGCCATCGATCATCATCAAGACGAGGCCGGGATCACGATTGGCTCCGCCTGGAGCAACAACCTGCGGAACACGCCTCTTGTGATCGCAGCCTCACCAAAATACCGACGCGCGGTCATGACAAACAGCTTTGGTGTGCTTTGCTACATGTGGGCACGATTTGCGAACCACAACAGCGGCATCGTCGCTTTGGTATCGGAATAGGTCGTGTGCCGGCGATCCCGTCATCGCCCAGGTATCGGGCGGTGCCTTGCCCCCTTGCGGCGGGCTCCCGTAGTCCCGCGCACACCGCCTGTCTCGAGCCGAAGCATAGGCGGCCGGCCGGCCAGTCTGCGGCGATCGCATGGCCAGTTGACCTCCGCGCCCCGGGGCGGCGGGAGCCATGCTCGCGGGCTCGGATATTGGACACCGTCAGACGCTGACGGTGCGAAATCGCACGGAGTATTTTGCCACCGGTCAAGGAGAGTCATCCTGTCAGCTCAGGAGTGGCCCGGCAGGGTCTGGACGAGATGGCGATGTGTGACCCCAACCTTCTGACTCCCGAACAGATCGCGGTGCTGCGGCGTCTCCTGCACCAGGTCTGTGCCGATTTCGCCATTGCGGACGAGGACGGCGAGGCGCGCGCCCGTCTGGCCGACACGATCATGACGGCCGCCCGGCTTCACGGCGGTGATCCAGAGGCCTCGGCCCGCCGTGTCGCGGCGCGGCTCGTCTACGAACGCGGTTACGGTCCGGCTCTTCTGCCCGGCGCGACCCGCCCCGGGCCGGGCGACGACGTTCCGGGCATTCCCGCCTGACCGACGTCAGGCGCGGTCGCGGGAGAGCATGACCGCGGCCATGGCGACGGCGGCCGGCAGAGCCTGGATGAACAGGATCGAGACCTTGGCGGTGGCCGCGCCGAACAGGCCGGCCCCCACCACGCAACCGAGGAAGAAGATCTGCAGCGGCGTCGCCAGGTGTTTCGGCGCCACCAGGCTCCAGATCAGGCCCGCCGCCAGGAAGCCGTTGTAGAGGCCCTGGTTGGCGGCGAGCACCGCCGACTGGGCGGCGAATTCCGGCGTCAGGTTGAAGGCGCGCTGCCCGAATGGCGTGTTCCAGAAGATCATCTCGATGACGAGGAAACCGATATGGAGCAACGCGACGAGGGCGACGAGGGCCTTGGCGAGCAGCGTCATGGGAGGTCTCCGGTGCCGACCGCCCGGACCGGGCAGGTAGGAAAGGATCAGCGCTTGCCGCGCAGCTTGAACACGGCCTGTTCGCCGAAGAAGTTCCAGAACCACCAGGGTGCGTTCACCCTGACTTCGCGTCCGTGCCAGTCGAGCGCGGTCGAGTGGTCGATCACCGCCTCCACCTCGCGCACCAGATCGACGAAGTCGCGGATGGTGCAGAAGTGGATGTTGGGCGTGTCGTACCAGCGATAGGGCAGGTTTTCCGAGGTGGGCATGCGGCCGCGGGTGACGAGCTGCAGTCTCAGGCGCCAGTGGCCGAAATTGGGGAAGGAGACGACCGCCTGCTTGCCGATGCGCAGCATGTGCTCCAGCACCACGCGCGGCGCGCGGGTCGCCTGGATGGTCTGCGACAGGATGACCACGTCGAAGGCGTCGTCCGGATAGAAGGCGAGGTCGGTGTCGGCATCGCCCTGGATGACCGCGAGGCCCTCCGCGACGCAGCGGTTGACGCCCTCGCGCGACAGTTCGATGCCGCGGCCGTCCACGCCCTTCTCGTCGCGCAGCAGCTTGAGGAGGCCGCCGTCGCCGCAGCCGACGTCCAGCACCTTCGAGCCCGGCGCGATCAGCCGCGAGACCACGAGATAGTCCGCGCGGATGGGGCCGGGAACGGCGGCCATGGTCAGATCGGTATTCATGCGATGCCCCGGGCGCGGGCCGCCGAATCCAGGAAGCCGCGGGTGATGGCGAAAAGCTCCGGCTCGTCGAGCAGAAACGCGTCGTGGCCCTTGTCCGAGGTGATCTCGGCGAAGGAGACGGAGGCGCCCGCCGCGTTGAGCGCGTGCACCACCTGGCGGGAATCGGCGGTCGGGAACAGCCAGTCGGAGGTGAAGGAGACGACACAGAACCGCGTTTTGGTCCCGGCGAAGGCCTTGGCCAGCGACCCCCCGTGGTCGGCGGCGATGTCGAAATAGTCCATCGCCCGCGTCACGTAGAGATAGGAATTGGCGTCGAAGCGTTCGACGAAAGCCTCACCTTGGTATCGAAGATAGCTCTCTACCTGGAAATCGGCGTCGAAAGAGAAGGTCGGCGCGTCGCGGTCCTGGAAGCGGCGGCCGAACTTGCGGTGCAGGGCCGCGTCCGAGAGATAGGTGATGTGGGCCGCCATGCGGGCGACGGCGAGGCCGGCCGAGGGACGCGCGCCCTCGGCGAGATAGCGTCCGCCGCGCCATTCTGGATCGGCCATGATCGCTTGCCGTCCGACCTCGTGGAAGGCGATGTTCTGCGCCGAGTGCCGCGCCGCCGTGGCGATGGGCATGGCCGAGAAGACGCGGTCGCGATACTGCGTCGCCCATTGCAGCACCTGCATGCCGCCCATGGAGCCGCCGACGACGGAGAACAGGGTGTCGATGCCGAGCCGCTTCACCAGCATGGCCTGCGCCCTGACCATGTCGGGAATGGTGATGAGCGGCAGCGACAGGCCGTAGGGCTGGCCGGTGGCAGGATCGGTGGAGGCGGGCCCGGTCGTGCCCATGCAGCCGCCGAGCACGTTGGAGGAAATGACGAAATAGCGGTCGGTGTCGATCGGCTTGCCCGGCCCGATCATGATGTCCCACCAGCCGGGCTTGCCAGTGACCGGATTGTCGCTCGCCACGTGCTGGTCGCCGGTGAGGGCGTGGCAGACGAGGATGGCGTTGGACCGGGCGGCGTTGAGCGTCCCGTAGGTGCGGTAGGCGATCTGGAAAGGCGCGAGGGCGATGCCGGCGTCGAGCAGCAGCGGCTCGTCCGCGCCGAAACGGGCGACCTCGCCGGCGGGCCGGTCGGCCTGCTGGCGGGCGAGTTCGTCGGAGATGCGCCGGGCGCGAGCCATGGGAGCGGTTCTGGCGTTTTGAAAGACAGTCAGCGCGTTCGTTATTCCGAACAGAGGCGTCCTGGCAAGCAGATTCGCCGAGGCCTCACTCGTCCTCGCGCCGCAGCCGATCGAGATCGCGGCGCTCGGCCTTGGTGGGCCGGCCGCTGCCCGTCTCGCGCTCGGCCACTGGGGAGGGCGGATCGAAGCGCGGCGGCTCGGGCGACAGGTCCTCGTAGATGTGCTGCGCCTCCGAATAGGGGCCGCGCCGCTCGGCGAGGGAGACGACCTTCAGCACCTTGATGCGGCCGGCCAGCGCCACCGTCACCACGTCGCCGATCCGGATGGCCTTGTGGGCCTGGTCGACGCGGGTGCCGTTGAGCCGGACCGAGCCGTCCTCGCAGAGGGCGGCGGCGGCGCTGCGCGTCTTCACGACGCGGGCGAACCACAGCCACTTGTCGATCCTCAGCTTGCCGGTCTCGCCCAAGTGCCCGTCCGACCCGGTCAGGGTTTCTTCGTCAGCGCGTCCTTGAGCGCTGCGAGCTTGGCAAAGGGCGAATTCGGATCGGGCTCCTTCTCCCGGCGCGGCGCACGGTCCTGCTGCGGCCGCTGGCCGCGCTGGTCGGGCCGCTCGTCGCGCTGCGGACGGTCGCGGCGCTCGCCCTCGCCGCCCTTGCCGCGGAAGTCGCGGCCGCGGTTCTCGGGGTTGCGGTTCTCCTGACCACGATTGTCCTGGCCGCCGGGGCCCTTGAACCGCGAGAAGTCGCGCCGGGGCGGCCGGCCGCCTTCGCGCGCCGGCTGCTCGCCGGCCGGCTGGCCCTCGCGCTGACCCTGGTTCTGGCGCTGGCCTTCGCGCGGGTTGCGACCCTGCCGCGGACGTCCCTGATGGGCGCGCGGCTCACCCTCGCCGCCGCGGCGGAAGTCGCGTCGTCCGCCACGCTCGCCGTCCACACGGCCGCCGGGCCGCCAGACCTCGACGAGGACCGGTTCGGCCGGGGCTTCGCCGGCAGCCTGAACTGGCGCGGCGGCGTCTTCCGCAACGCCTTCATCGACGACGGTCTGCTCGCCGCCCTCGGGGGCGGGGGCCGGCTCCACGCCGAGGGCCGCCTCCGGGTCCATGACGGCGTTGGGCGCCATGGTGTCGGTCATCGCCGGTGCTGCGAAGT